>CAYVVZ010000005.1:0-166117 GCA_964455365.1 uncultured Anaerolineaceae bacterium
CCAGGGCGACCACGTGGGGATCGCCCCTACACCGATTCGCCAACAAGGTCTTTTAATGCGATTACCCTGTAATGATTGGGAGCATTCGCTACTGTTTCGTTGCATTACCAAGCCCCCATTTGCCACACTGGATGATCCTGATACAATGCGGCCTGTTTGCCAGTTACCAGATCATTGAAAGCGCCCATGACACAAAAGAAAAAACCTGCTGCGCGTACCCGCTGGATTGTGCTGGTTGGAATACTCATCAGCGCGGTGTTTTTGTTCCTGGCCTTTCGTGGGTTACAACCGCAGCAGTTCCTCAACACCCTGGGGACAGTGAATATTCTGCTGCTGGTGCTGGGCGCGGCAGTCTATTTCCTCGCTGTAGCCATCATCGCGCTGCGCTGGCAGTTCTTACTGCGGGCTGTGCAGTTCATCCCACTCTGGCCTCTGACGCAAATCGTCGCCATTGGCTACATGGGCAATAATGTCTATCCGCTGCGTGCCGGGGAAGCCCTTCGCATCTATCTGCTGAAGCGCAATCACCGTGTACTCGCTGCCAGCAGTGCAACAACGGTTGTTGTCGAACGCGCCTTTGATGGCATTGTGATGCTGACGTTCATCATCCTGAGTTTGCTGTTGCTGGATATTGAGTCCGAAGAGATTTCCCTGGTGTTGAATGTCGCTGCGCCGATTTTCGGGTTGGCGGTGCTGGCATTTTTCACACTGGCGGCCTTCCCGAATTTGCTTGGGAGCGTAGTCCAACAAGTTGCCAAGCGACTGCCCCATTCCCTGGGAGATTTGCTGCTGCGACTGAGCGATGGCGTATTGACCGGGTTGGGAGGGCTGCGCAGTCCGCTGCAACTGGCAGGGGCAGTAATCGCCAGCTATGCAACCTGGGCAGTCGAAGCCCTGGTGTACTGGATTGTGATGCAAGCCTTCGGCCTGGAATTGGGCTATGCGGTAGCGCTGCTCGTTGTGGGAACAGTCAATCTCGCTGGCTTGATTCCGGCTTCTCCGGGGCAGGTTGGCGTGTATGAATTTTTTGCTTCGGCAGTGCTGGTCGCCGTCGGCATCGAGCGTGAGACGGCGCTAGCCTACGCGATTGTCGTGCATATCGTCATCTGGCTGCCCGTGACGCTGGCAGGCTTTTTCTTTCTGGTTCAGCAAGGGCTGGGCTGGCGTGCCATCACCCAGGCGAGCGAGATGGAAACCGCCAGCCAGTAAGCCGGAAATGCTCGCTATTTTTGGTGATTCCTAACAACATATCTACACGCTTTTAATGCCAAAATCCAACCGTTTTGTGATACCCTCACAAAGTCAATCATCAGGTGGCAACGAGAACTGTCTCATTCGGGAGCGAATAAAGTTATGAAAAATATTCTTGTGATCGGTGGTACGCGCAACATGGGGTATCAATTTGTGCTGCGTGCGGTAGAAGCAGGCCATACGGTGACGGTGCTGAATCGCGGGGTGACCCCGGTGGATTTGCCGGATTCGGTGGCTCGGTTGCGGGCAGACCGCACGGATATGCAGCAGATGAAACGCGCCCTCCTCGCACGGAACTTCGATGCAATTGTGGATTTTGTGATGTACAACGGCGACGAAGCCCGTCACATGATTGATATTCTGCGTGACCACACCGGGCATTACATCTTCATCAGCAGCGGGCAAGTGTATCTGGTGCGAGAAGGTATTGAGCGCCCCTTCACCGAAGATGCGTATCACGGGCGTTTGCAACCTGCTCCGAAACAAAACACCTATGCCTATGAAGAATGGCTCTACGGCATGAATAAACGGGCTGCGGAAGATACCTTCCAGGCGGCCTACGAAGAATTCCAATTCCCCTATACCAGCCTGCGCCTGCCCATGGTCAACAGCGAATACGATCATTTTAAACGTCTCTATAATTATTACCTGCGGCTGCGCGATGATGGCCCCGTCCTCGTGCCAGAAACGCCGAATTACCCGCTGCGGCATATCTACGGCGGCGATGTGGTGACTGCGCTGCTGCAACTGGTGGAACAGGACTCCGGCATCGGACGTGCATATAACCTCTCGCAAGATGAGACGGTTACACTCGATGAATTCCTGGGCATTCTGGCGCAAGTGATGGGTGTGGATGCGCCAAATATCGTGCGAATGAAGCGCAGCGAATTAGAGGCCAATGGGTTCTTACCGGATTGCTCGCCCTTCAGCGAACGCTGGATGAGCGAATTGGATAACACACGCAGCAAGCAAGAACTGGGCATGGTCTATACACCGCTGCCAGAATATTTGAAAAACCTGGTCGCGCACTATGATGCTCACAAGATCAGGAGGCCAATCAGCTATAACCGTCGTGCAGCCGAAGTGGGCGAAGCCACACGCATGGTCGAATGATCCAACACAGGCGACAATCGAAACAATACCGTGACACAAACAGAAGACGATAATCAATTCCCCGTCATCATCATCGGAGCCGGACTTGCGGGGCTTGCCGCTGGCGCACATCTTGCAGCACGGGAACTGCCCCCGCTGCTGATTGAGTCTGATGCGCTGTGGCCTGGGGGGCGACTCTCTGGCGAAGAACCCACACGCCTTGACCACGCGGGGCATACCTGGGAATTCCGGGGCGATCATGGTGTACATGCGCTCTGGGGTGGATACGCCAATATGCGTGCCTTGCTGGAGCGCTTCACGGATACGCAGTTACAGCCATCCATCGGCGAAGAATGGATCAATCGTTGGGGGCGGCGCGTCACCATGATCGAAGCCGGGAACGCCATTCGCTCCCGCTGGATTCCTGCCCCCTTCCACTATTTGCAACTGCTATTCAATCCGCAAATCTGGGCGAGTATACGACCCTGGGATTTTCTTTCGCTGCCAGGATTTTTGACCAGCATCCTGCTCACCCTGGGGGTTGATCCACTGAAGGAAAAGTTGGCCTGGGATGGCCTGCTGATGGATGAGTTTTTCCGGGGCTGGACACCAACGCTGCGCACGACGTTTGAAGGGCTGGCGACGAATCTGCTGGCTGCGCCAAAAGACGAAATCTCGCTGGCAGGTTTCATCGCGGCGCTGCGTTTTTATACCATGCTGCGGCGTGATAGCTGGCAGTTGGGGTTCTTCCCGGCAGACGGACACACCAGCATCATTCAGCCGCTGCTGCGTTCAATTGAGCGTGAGGGTATGCTCATGGGTGGCGTAGAGGCGAAGGAAATCCAGCGCACTGAAAATGGCTGGCGGATCATCGTAGAAGACAGCGCTCGTCAGGGATTGGGGACGCTTTACGCCAAGCAGATCATTCTGGCGACAGATGCGCCAGGAGCGCAGCGTTTGCTTTGCAACAGCCCGGATACTGCACAAGAGGCGCAGAATATGCTGTTCCCGGATGCAGTCCGCAGCATTGCGGTGCGCATGTGGTTCGGCAAGTCCCCGCGCCCCGGTTCGATTGGTGGCATGATGACCGGGGATTTTCGCCCGGATAATTTCTTCTGGCTGCATCGCCTGTATCCTGATTACAGCGAATGGCATGAAGCCACAGGCGGCAGCGCTATCGAACTGCACTATTACGATGATGACATCATGGAAATGCCAGATTCAGCGCTGATAGTCGAATCGGTGACGGAAGTTATACGAGCGTTCCCTCGGTTGAAGGGCAGCTTTCTGCACGCAACAGTGCGGCGCAACAGCAAGTTACACACACGCTTCCGCATTCCTACCGACGAGAGCTTGTTTGTGCATACCCCCTGGGAAGGCATTTACGCCGCCGGGGATTGGGTCGGTTATGATACGCCGTCCCTGTGGATGGAGCGTTCCACCGTGACGGGAATCGCAGCCGCCAACGAAGTCTTGCTGGCAAATAACCTGGAACCGTACCCGCTGCTGGTTCCGCCGAAGCCAGAGTGGAGCGCCCGCGCCATCGGTAGCATGGTACGGGCAGGACGTTTCTTATTCTCGCCCATCATCACCGGTATCGTCCGTCTGACCCGCCCGCGCAAGAAGTCGCAGGATCAAGCGTAACAATCATTCCAACGGCGGCTGCGGATCCTCTTCACTGCGCAACCCGATTGCCCGCATCAGGCGATCAACCAGTTGATTCAAATAGGTGATGACAATGGTCGTCAGCAGGTTACGCGCTTTCCGCGTCTGATCCAGCGCATCATAAATCGAACGAGCTGCCATGTAATGTTGGATGGCCTGCTTGTACTCGTGCTTCAGTGAATAGACTGTGCCGAGGGCGTATTCCACCTGGGCTTCACGGAAAGGATTCATGGTTTCACGGGCGATGATTCCCGCCTCGTTGAAATCAGCAATCGCATCATCCAGTTCGTTTTCAGTCAGGCCAAGCTGCCCCAATGCAAAAAACGCCGCACTCTCATAGGCACGGTTGCGCCACTCCTGGGCGCGGTTGAGCATGGATTCGTAATAGTCGCGGGTCGTGTCGAAATCGCCTAGCTTGGCGTAAACATTGCCAAGTTGGTACAAAGCGCTGAATTCTTGCGGAGCCGAACGCTGTTCCTGCGCCATTTCCAGCGCACGCCCCAGCATCTCCAACCCTTCATGGCGATAGCGGTCACTTTCCGCAAAGAGGATCCCTACCCCGGCGATCAGTTCACCTTCGTAAAGAAATGCATTTTCGCTTTCGGTGATCGTGAGCGCATCCTGGTAGGCTTGCAATGCACGTTCGCGTTCGCCACGATCCGCAAAATCCGCCGCGATCAAACTCAACGCGCTGATTTGCACATCTGTGAAATCATGTTCGCGGGCGATCTCGAAGGCTTCCCGTGCATACCCCACAGCTCGCCCCTGCTGTTCCTGGCTCTGGCTGCTGGCGGCGATCCCTAGCAGCGCTGCCGCCGTCCCCCGTACATCCCCGCTGCGATGTGCCAGCCGGAGTGCATCGCGGTAATAGCTTTCTGCATCAGGATACAGATAGGTCGAGCGCAGATGCAGCGCACCATTGGCACATAAGGCCAGCACCTGTGTTTCTATATCCTGGCTTTGCTGCGCAAAATCCAGCGCACCATCCGCCAGCACCCGCGCTTCTTTGAACTGCCCTAGATACATGTAGGCCTGTGATAAACCCACCAGGGCAATTGCCTGAATTTGGGCATTCTGGGATTTGCGTGCCTGCGCAAGAATAGGTTTGCAGAGTTCGATGATTTGGTCAAAGGCCGCAGCCAGCAATAATTCACTGATCTTATCGCGCAGCCGCAGTGCTGATGATTCCATGTAGAGTAGCCTCCGCCGGAGCGTGGACGAGTCAGTGCTTATGGTACGGGAGGCATGGCACTACAGCAAGCCGGGGGATTGGGGAATTTGTGGGGAGGGCATTTTTCGAGAGGTCACATCAGCCATGATGTCGTACCTATGTACACGATTCCTGGCGATCTTCTGCTGGATCACCCTACGAATTGCTTTGTGCCGAACATTGTTTTTGAACGATTGCCCTGGAGAATGTACCTACAAGGAAATAATGCGTTTGGCAACGCGCACCTGCTTGGGAAATACACTCAGGAATTCAGCCATCGTTTCATAGCGATTACCGCGTTCCTGCAAGTAGCGCCGTAAGACATTCACCACCGCAGGCAGCGCATCCATATTGTGAACGCGCCGTTCCATCACCATGAAACCTTTGGCCTCTGCCGGGCTGATGGTATCTTCCAGATAGATCGCAACGACGGCTGCAACGAACAGGGTCACGAATTGATCTTCCCAGGTTGGGAACTGCGCTCGCAGGGCATCGCTCACCGGGAGTTCTTGTTCGCTGGCTTCTGCAACAGCATCTGCATTTTCGCGCAAATAACTCATCATCAGCAGCCGCGCATACTGCCCCAGTGCGGCGCGGTAGGTATGCTGCGCCCGCAATGTCTCCTCATCAAAAGGCCAGGGCGGGCTTTCCCCCCAGGCCAGCGGCGGCGGCACAATGGAAATGAGTTGATCTTTTACCCGCACACCAACTTCTTGATCCGCGGGATAGCATAGATTCGGGATGAAAACCAGTTCATCCTTAATTTCAGAGACGAATGGTTCCAGGAAGGATTTGAAACTCACATCCGCAAGCGCACTCCGTGATTGGGATTCAGCACTATCCCAGGCTGTTCTGGATTTCTCCCACCAGTTTGCCAATTCTGCTGTTTCATAGAATGCCCAGAGCTGCTCATTCCAGCCAGACGGAACCCACTGCGGCAGATTCGTACTTTGCAAGCCGGGCCACTCCAACGCCAACACCAGTGTATAGAGTGCCTCCAACGGCGCACCTTGATCCAACAATGCTTGCAACTGAACGACAGCCGGGTGTTGTTGTAAGCCGCGCTCCTGGATGTATTTGGTTGTTGCCCGTGCGTGGGCGTGGGCGTGGTGCCGCTTTCGATCTTGTGCAGCCTGTGGAAAATTGGTGACCGAAAGTGCTGCCGAAATCAAGCGCACACGGTCGTCCACGGTTACACGAACGGGAGTTGAATCACTCATGGTGTCATCCGCAATGGAATAAGCCAGATGGGTATACTAGGGGTATTGTATGCCCCAATGTAGATTGCAGCAAGCACTTGCTCCTTCATGCTTCTAAACTGCAACAATTTGTTTCAGCCACAGGTATCTTACAAACAGCCGACGATATTAACCAGAAACAAATTGTAATGTTTCGCAATTGATAGATGTTGGGGCGAAACCTTAACGCATGCTTATTGACTGTCAATCCTACCTGCCTATACCCTAGAGTCAGTTCTGAATGTAGAAAAGACGACGACGAAATAGTGCAAAGGAAGCGTGTCTGTGAGCAGCTCTGCACCAAAAACAACTGGAATTTCGCGCCTGATTGCTATGGCGCTCGCAGTAATCGTAATTGCGATGACACTGTACCTGGGTTGGCAACCGCTTGTCGATAGCGGTGTGCTGGTATTTCTTGTGGTCATTGGGGTGATTGTGCTGGTGGTCATGGTACGCGAAGCGCTGAACTTCATCACAGAGCGCTTCGGCTTGTGGGTGCGTGGCGAAAGCCCGCGAGTGAAAGAGGTCGAACGGTCTGCGGAGTCGATGGCGGGACAGATTTCTCGTTCGCTGAAGACTCGGGTTCAGGTTGCCTCGATGGAAGATACTGGCAAGTACATTCACATTATGCTGCACATCGGCGCAGAAGATGAGCGGATGATTCAGGAATTGGTGGTAATCCCTTACAACCACATGTATAACCCGGATTACTGGAATCAGATGACTCAGGGTATCATCAACTACAACCGCGAACGGATTTCTATTCCGGCCTGATCATTTCGTACAACCCGATTACTGCAAGGTCGGGTTTTTGTGATTGGCGCTAAAATGAATGCTGGAGGTTCATTGAACAAAGAGGCCAGCACATGAACAAACGACAGAATTTTTCTTCGGGTTCAAAATGGGAGCCGTTAGTCGGTTACTCGCGGGCAGTACGAGTCGGGAATATTGTGCATGTAGCGGGTACAACTGCCACCGATGATGAGGGTAATCTCGTTGGTGCGGGAGATGCTTACGCACAGGCGGTAGCCATCCTGAAGAAGATCGAGCGCTATTTGAATGCTGCCGGGGCAAGCATGAACGATGTCGTTCGCACCCGTATGTATGTGACGGATGCTGCGCTCTGGGAAGAAGTAGGCCGCGCTCACCATGAAGTCTTTCACGACATTCGCCCTGCATCAACGCTAGTCGAAGTGAGCGCTTTAATCGGTGACGGTTATCTGGTCGAGATTGAGGCAGAGGCCATCCTCAGCGAACCATCATGACGGTTGCTCGCCAAAGATTTGTGAGACGCTCACCGTTTCACCCAACACGCTAGACGGAAATTGATCGCTGCCAGCATAAGCCCCCTGGCGGCGAAAAGCGCCTTCTTCGAGGTTCCATACTTCGATGACATCATAGGCCGGGGCGACAATCCAGTATTCACGCACCCCATGTCGCTGATAGGCTTCGTATTTCTGCTGGCGATCATGTTTGGCTGTGCCAGGAGACAAAACTTCCACGACTAGATCTGGCGCACCGACCAGCCGCTTCTCTCCAATTTCACACTGCGAATCCGGCGCGACATACAGCACATCCGGCTCGTAAACGTTGTTTTCATCCAGAATCCCGCGAGAAGCCGTGTCGTGGCTTTTATTGCCCTGCCGCGTAATTTCACCCATAATGTCAATATGGCATATCAAACTGTGGGGAGTAGCAGCATGGCAGAGACAAGACGTTTCAAAGTGATTAATCCACCTTTATCAATCCGAAAAGAAGCCAATGGTGAAAAGCTGGCGGAGACCCTGAAATATGGGGCAGAAATCAACGTAGAGGCTGATTCACGCACCGAAGCAGGGGGTTACGTCTGGTGGAAGCACGAAAAAGGCTGGTCGGCAGAGAAAGCAATCTGGACGAGTAACCGCTTTATGGTGGAAATCAGCGACAGCGCATCAGATGAGCCGCGCACATTTGAGGTTGCTGTCAGCCGCCTGAGCATCCGTGAAACACCGGGGGGGTCTCTCACATCGGAAAAGCTCTATCGTGGCGATGTTATCACCACCATTCCCGGCTCGCGCAAGGTGGATGGTCGCTACATCTGGTGGCAGCATGACAGAGGGTGGTCAGCCGAAACGACGGTGGATGGACGCATCATCTACATGAAAGAGCTTTTTGAGCGCACCAGGCCTGGGGACGACGCGAATGGCGAAATTCCGAAAACCCCGCCCCCGCCAGATCATCCAGAGGGCAAGGCGGTGATGGGTGTGATCAATGGCGTGAAGGCACGCTACAGCCCCACCACCAACCCCAACCTGGGCTACATCCGCACCATGCAGAAAGGCGAAACGGTCACAGCCGATTTTGATACGCTGACCTTCGCCGATAACTACTGGTGGGTGAAGCACGAGATCGGCTGGTCTGCATGGCAAAATGTCGATGGCAGCGAGATGTTCCTGGCGATACCGGGTAGTATTCCCGGCGTGCTGATTATTGGTGAGGATGGCCCACGCCAGGAAGATTTGCCGGGGTTAGGTAGAGTGATCCTGCGCCTGCCTGTTGATCTGAAGAAGACGGAGTGGTTCCAGTATTTTGGGAACAACGTTTTTGCGTATCGGTATGGGGAAAAATACAACTACGATGGCTATTCGCAAGGGCTTCACGGCGGCCTGGATTTTGGCAACAGCACCAGCAGCGGCGTACCCATCTATGCGGGGGTGCATGCCAAATTCGATGGGGTTGATACAGCGCGTGCCGGGAACTTCCGCGTGCGGTTGCGCACGGATGACGACTATTTGCTGATCTACCAGCACATCATCAATCCGCGCCTGTTCCAGCCAGGGCAAGAAATTACGCCGGATACGGTCATCGCAGAAATCCAGACCACCGCCCAGGGTGGTTCCAATCACCTGCATTTTGAAATTCGCCTGCTGAAAAAATGGATTATCAATCCATTGCTGTTGATGCCAGAGGAAATGGTCAACAGCATCACGGACAAATTTAATCCGGCACGCTTACGCACAAACAACGTGACCGATTCCCAACTGTATTATTTCTACAAAACTGATGACTGGACGAAGTGGACAACCCCACTGGAGCAGCCGATCATCGAATTGGCTGGTGATCCGAAGGGACCTCGCTTTGAGCGCTAGGAAATAAGAGTCTGTGCGGGATGATGACCATATCACCCCGCCCTGCGCTTTTTCTCTAAGGAACCTGCTGCATACCCGAATGTGCATTTCCGTTGTCCAGGGAATCCGGTACACTAGCAGCAAGAAAGACTGGCGGATTTGGACAGAGATGACTGCACAAGATCGCTCCCGTTGGGACAGTATTTATCGCAACCGAGTACAGGCGGCGTATCCTGCGCCAGACCCCCTATTGCTGCAATTTACGCCGGCTGTGCAAGATGCAGATTCTCTGGCGGTCTTGCCGCGTGCGCTGGATCTCGCAGCAGGCCAAGGCCAGAATGGATTATGGCTGGCGGAACAGGGATACGCCGTAGATGTAATGGACATCAGCCGGGTAGCGCTGCGGCGTGCGCGTGCAGAAATGGGTATGCGCAATATCCGTACCGCCAACCTGCTGCAAATGGACGTGGATGAACTGGCGCTGGATGTCGGTGTCTATGATTTAATCTGCGTATTTCGCTACCTCAAACGCAACCTGTTTTCGTTGTTAAAATTGGCGACTCGCCCCCGTGGACGCATCATCTATGAAACATTCAACACGCGCTATCAGCAGCTCGTGCCGGATTTCAACCCGGATTTCCTGCTGGAATTGGGCGAACTGCGGGCAATCTATATGGATTGGAACATCGTGCATTACGAGGAAGACAATCACATCACACGATTGGTTGCTGTGAAACCAGGGTGACCAGTTGTCAGTTTTTAGCTATCAGAGCGTGTGTAAATAAAAGTGTTACGATCAGAACAAGGCATATATAGCCACTCCCCACCCCCGCCCCGATTCTCAAGGAGGGGACTAGAAGTCTCCCCTCACACAGTGAGGGAAGATTTAGAGGGGGGATACATGACGAGCAAAATGGCAAACTTTCGCGTAATGTCTATTTTAACAAACACGCCCTGATAACTAATAACTGATAACTAATAACTGAAAACTACTTGAGATGCTTTTCCAGCAAGCGGCGGATTTTCTCTGGTGAGGTTTGGTAATGCTGGAGGAGTACAATCCCCGTTTCTTCTGAGGCCAGCGCCAGCAGCAAATGATCTGCGCCGACGTAGTGGCTCCCGAATTTCTCCGCCTGGTCAATGGCACGTTGTACGATGCTCTCAATGCTGATGAAGTACCCCGCGTTGGGAGATTTAATCTCGATTTGAAGTTGTTCCAGCACGAACCCACTTTGCTTGAGGAAAGCGGATGTCACCCCACGCCGTTCTTGCGCGAGCGCCAGCAGCAAGTGACCGACGTTAATTTCGGGATGATCCAGCGCGAGGGCTTGCTGCTCTGCGGCATTCAATACCCTGCGTGAGAGTTCGCTCAGGCGAGCATTGGCGCGTAAGGTTTCCAGGCTGAATTCGGCCTGTCCGTCGCTGATGAGCTTGCGCAGCCGCCGCCGTACCTGCTCTGGCGTGATCTCCACCAGATGCAACAGGCGAATCGCATTGCCAAGATTTGTTCGTGTGATACCCAGCAGCAAATGCTCTGTGCCGATGTAATGGCTATCCAGCCAATTGGCTTCATCTGCTGCTTGTTCCAGCGCTTTGGTGAAAGACTGATCTTCCGGGACTGGATTGGGGGTTTCTTCCAGAATGGGCATCAAGCGCTTGAGATAAACCCGCGCCACTGGCACTGGCAAATCAAACCCTTGCATGGCCTGCGCACCCAGGCTGCCTTCTGCCAACATCACCGCAACCAGCAGATGCGCCGTATCCTGCTGCGAATGGCGAAATTCACGCGCCAGCAGTTCCGCATGGGTCAATGCCCGTCGCGCATGGTGGCTGTACTGGTAGGAAGGCATGACCGTCACTCACTCGGCAAGATAATTCTACTTGCATTATAGTCGCCCCATTTGACCTGCTGCAAGCATTGTCACCCGCTTCCACGCAATGTACTGCGTACAGCGCGAGAGCAACAGCACAATACATTGAGTGGGTCACCGAAGAGGATTCTACCAGGAGATACCGTTACAACTGCCCCAAATCACAATTCCGCTCATAGCTATTTGAAGACATTTTTCAGATCGAGGGCGAAACCAGGCAGCACCGGATCACCTTTCAGCTTGTCATGTGCTTGCATTGTGCGTGCAGGCTTTCCTGCTTCGTACACGATCAACTGCTGCATGTCGGGGTAAATCACCCAGACCACTGTTCCGGCTGCCAGATAATCCGCCACTTTTATCATCAGCAGCCGTTCGGAATCTGTGGGTGATACTACCTCTACCGCGAGGTCAGGCGGTGCAGGAACATACCCATCCACGCTTTCCGTTACTGGTAGATTGCCTGCTGCGATGAATCCAACATCCGGCATATAACGCCCCTCGCCGACAATGTAGCCTCCATCTGCACCAGAAACTTCACCCAGGTTGTTGTCATCTACAAAGGCGCTGATATAGCGCAGCATCCGCGCACCCAGCCGGGTTGACTTTGGACTCGAAACCACGTCTACAATCTCCCCCGCAATGAACTCGTAATCTCGCCCATAGTTCTCAGGACGCTGTGACCACGCAATGAAATCGGCAACAGTCATTGTCTGGATTGGAGCCGCCATTCAGCACCTCGGTAAACCTCACTAATTTGTTGGATTATGCCACAGATTCACGGCAGGATTTCGACGACAACACCTTCTTCTGCCCAGTTATACAGTAACTGCACGTTGGCATCACTGAGCAGGATACAGCCATAGGTAACGCGAGTTCCCAGGCTGTTCTCCCACAAAAGCTGACCGCCGCCGCGTGTGGGGAAACCATGAAAACCATTGGTGAAATCCGCACCCGGCACAGGTTGATACACGCCCATGAAGTTTGGCATCCACAGATTCCAGTTTCCGGCGTAGGCGTTTGGCTCATGCGAGATAATCTGATACACACCCGTCCACGTAGGGCTGTCGGCAATGCCCGTGCTGGAAGCCCAATCCCAGATCAACGCGCCATTTTCATAGACGCGGGTGCGCTGTTCGCTGATGCTAACCACAATACGCTTCCCCGGAACAGGCGGCAATTTCAGGAACATATCCGCAGGTGGAATTGTGATCTCTTGCCCAACAGAGACAGATTGCAAACCGTTGTTGGCTTCAATGATGTACAAGTACGGAATGCCATAATCCCAGGCAATGCTGGTGATGCTCTCACCGCTGCGCACGGTATGCTTGCGTGATTGATGCTGCACCGTCACGAAAGCGTTTTGCGGCTCCCCGGCTGCGATAGCCGCACGAATATTTTCTGCGCCTGCTGCGAAATCAATCGAGCGTGATGCATCCAGATAATTCGCGGCCTGCGATTGTAAATAGATCTGTACCTGCGCTGTATCCACATCCAATGCCAGCCCAAAAGCACTGTTGGGATCCGGTGCTGCGGTCAGCCAACTGCCCCAGACATCCGGCATGGCAGACCAGTACACCGAGTCATCGGTCACAGGATCATAAACCCGAATATCCAGCGGGTTGTTCAGCAGGGCTTCGGCCTGTGCCACCAACGGACTCGAATCCAGCACAGCGGGAGTCACTTCATCCATGACCAGTTCCAGCGAACCATCCGCCAGCGTTGCGCCGGGATCAGCCTGAACAGCGGCAGCCGTTGCACCAATGTTCAGCACGCGCCCCATTTGTGGCTCAGTAGCCTGTACGGTACCGTTCACCAGTGCCACACCAGCATTCAGTGCCGGAACAGCAAATGTATTCGCAGTGCGCTCCAATTCAGATTGCATCGCGGCAGCATCCACGGAAACCACAGGCGCAATCTGCACACGATTGAACAGGGCTGATAAGCCGCCTTCCCCATGCCCTTGCCGGAAAGCTGCTGCCACCGTTGCGGGAACATCCAGGGTAATGCCAAGCAGTGCCGGATCAACCTGCCAGGTGCGTTCCCCATCCCGCAGCGTGATCTGATTCCATTCGCGGCTGAGAACCTGTGCGGCTTCCGGCTGCGTCAATCCTCCCAGGTGAAGCTCTCCCACATAGACCCCTGGCAGCATCGTATCTGCAAAGGCCACGCGAACGGCAACCAAGCTCCCCAGCACCACAAATCCCAGAGTCAATATGCCCATCAGTGGGATCACCAGAAGCAGTAATTTTCGGTTGTGGCGCTTCTTGTGTGCCTTCGCTGGACGCGATTTCCTGTGTGGCTGTGACGGTGAAGCAGCAGGAATACGCGGCGGCGGTACAGGTGCAGGGCGCGGCGCAGATTGTTTTTTGCGGGGTTGTACGGCTGGATTGGGAACCGTGTTGTAGTCGTTCATAGGTGCTGGATGCTCGGATTCTGGTTGTTTGCGCTGATGATTGCTGTTGATTGTAGACACGGAATACACCGCGAAGCGTTCCATGTTGACCGTTCAAAAAACGGTTGACCAACATCAACTGTTCATCTTTACAGTATATGCGAATCGTCTTACAGGATCGTTAGCGCAGGTCAGTCGTCTGCTAGCGGCTGAAGCCAGCCCACTAGAAACCGACAAGTCCACCCAAGGGGACTGGATGCAGCAGGTCAGAACGCCTTTTTGGGTGCTTCCCGCTGCTCTTATTGCTTCAGCGTGTGCCACGGTAGGCCGAATTGTTGTCCAACAATCTGAAATGCACCCCGATTTAATCCGTGAGAATTTCTTCGGTGAATACCGCTTCAAACGAAGGGCTGCGCAGCCAGAGGGGGAAGGCCGGATATTGCAGGAAACGCACAGCGACTTGCCCGTTGCATCGGCTAATTTGCCAGATCGCTTCATTGCCATCTGCGAGAGGAATACGGGTTTCGGTAATTTTTGCAGGCAAATCACAGACATCGAAATCCGCCAGTGATTCAATGACCTCTTTCATCCGTTCCAGCAAATCAGCGAGGTGAGAAATCGAGGCGTAAGAAGACAGTGCGAGTGTTTCGCGCAATTCCGCAGAAGTCATGACGTACCAACCGCCATTGCGCGAATGATCTGGCAAAACCCATCCTGCGTCTCGCATCTGTGTGATGGCCTTATCAATGGCAGAGGTGTACTGCGTGCCGTGAAATGCCATCGGCTGCGGGATGGTCTGCTCATCTTTGCCATCTGATGCAAGCAAGGGAAGCCAGAGAACATATTCGCCCACGCGCCGCACGGATACCCGGCGTTGGGTCTGCCGCCAATCGGGGAATTCACTCGTACCATGCAAGCCAATCACGCGATCTCGTGCATAAAATGGGAATGCCTGCGCAGTGAAAACTTCCGAATCAACCCAGACCTGCCAGAATGGGAGCGCACTGGCAATAAGCGGTTGCTGCGGTGTAATCCGTAGAATATGGATGTCGGTCATGGTGTGCGTCCAAACGACTTTGTTATGTCCCTACGCTATGCTTCAAACTTTACACTCCACATTACAATTTTGTAAAGTCAGTGAATTGTATGAAATGCCCTCGCAAGGGTTTAACCATCCGAAATGAATAACCAATCAGCCCAGAAAAATTGCATACACAAATGCGAAAAATCGAGATTTAAATCCAACAAAAGTCACAGAAACATCGGTTACGCTCTGCTACCATACCAACAACTTGGCTATAGGTGTATGAACACCAGCCTGATTATCGTTTTTTCCAACAGGAGTGACAGATGACTCACATTATTACCAGCCTCTGCTTGCGCGATGGTGCTTGTGTGGAAGTTTGCCCGGTGGAATGCATTGTCCCTGGCAAGCCGGAAGCCGAATGGCCCTGGTACTTCATTGACCCGGACACCTGCATTGACTGTGGCGCATGCATCCCGGAATGCCCATTTGAAGCAATCTTCACCGAAGAAGAAGTCCCGGATGCGTATGAAATGATGGAAGGCCAGGAAACAGTTCCGTGGGATACCAAGAAGATCGTTGTTCACAATGAAGGCGATGTGGTTGACCTGACCCCGGACATCAAGCCGAACTATGACTTCTTCAGCAGCGGCCCCGGCTACGAAGCACTCAATATGTAAGCTGCTCTTCTCTGAATTGAAAAACACCTCACTCGCTTTCGGATGAGGTGTTTTTGATTCCGCAGATTATGCCAGCTTGCCGACGAACTACTGCCCCTGACCCAGTGAGAAACCCGGTTCACCGTCGAAGGTGTAGAGGTTTTCCGTCTTGATGAAATCCAGCCCTGCATCGCTGATTCGCTGCAAGAGCGCAATCAAATGCTCGTGGGTGACGGGAGATTGGTCAGGAGCCTGGAAACGGCAGCGCCAGTGGTCGGTGCAGAAGGCCGCAGGTGCGCTATCCGGCGGGTACACTTTCTGCCCACGATTGGTAATCATCACAAGCTGCATCTCGTCATTGTTGGCTTTCTCCTCCAAGATGCCACCAATCCGTGAGGGATCACGCCCATCTTCGTGCCAATCCAGGAAGACATCCACGCCGACCAATTCTTTCCTGGTTTGCAGCAGTTCCAGTGAGGCTTCTGGACGGGTGAGCGTCAACCCTTCGTAGCTGACGGGCTTCAACGTTTCTGGCATTTGCCCCAGACGTTCGATCACAGCATCCGCGAACTCCGTTGTATTGACTCGCTCTTTACTGCGCCCTGCCTGGAAAATATCCCCGGTATGAATGCCATCTTCAAGGGTACGTTTCCAGGCATTATGAACTTTTGTAGCAATATCCGACTGACCCAGATGTACCAGCATCGGCACACCAGCCAGCAGCAAACCAGATGGATTGGCAATGCCGCGACCTGCAATATCCGGCGCACTACCATGTACCGCTTCAAACATGGCGTATTCATCGCCAATGTTGGACGAAGTCCCCAGCCCAACGGAACCCGTTAGCTCGGATGCCACGTCCGAGATGATGTCGCCATACAGGTTGGAGGTCACAATTACGTCGAAGCGCTCTGGCTGCGAAGCCAACTTCGCCGTACCAATATCAATGATCATGTGTTCGGCTTCGATTTCCGGGTATTCTTCCGCGATTTCGAGGAAAATTTTCTGGAAGACCCCGTCACTGAGTTTCATAATATTGGACTTGGTGAAGCAGCTCACTTTCTTACGCCCATTGCGCTTGGTAAACTCAAAAGCATAGCGGATGATGCGTTCACTGCCGGGGCGCGTGATGAGTTTCAGCGTCTGGTAGACCTCTGGCGTTTGCCGATGTTCAATGCCTGCATAGAGATCTTCTTCGTTCTCACGGATGATGACCAGATCCATCAGCGGGTGTTTGGTATCCACCGCCGGGAAGTAGGACGCACTGGGGCGTACATTCGCATAGAGGTTCAGTGCCTTGCGCAGCGTCACATTCAGGCTCTTGTAGCCGCCGCCAAAGGGTGTGGTGATAGGGGCTTTATAGAGGGTCTTCGTCTTCTCGATGATGTCCCAGGTATCGGGCGTGATGCCACTGCTGACCCCACTGAGATACACTTTTTCGCCGACTTCGATGGGATGGATTTCTAATTCTGCGCCAGCCGCTTCCAGAATGCGCAGGGAAGCAGACATAATTTCAGGGCCAATTCCGTCGCCATATGCAACTGCAATCGGTGTTTTCGCCATATTCGGTTTTCTCCTCGCCACAATATAGGATTACTGGCTGCACGGTGCGCAGCCTCTCAACCAGATGCCTTATTGAGATACGCCATTAATCCTCCGTATCATACCTGCCAGATAGCTTTTTGATATGGGGCAATTGCCATCTATTAAGGAAATTTATAGACTCCAAAAGCAGCCGTTTCGCTCTCTGGCACAACCTGCGGGTGTATTTCAGATTGCTGGCTTCAGCCGCCAGCGGCACGAAAAACAGCACGATACGAATTTCTTTGTGTCCTCTGTATCTTTGTGGTTCAAATTGTTTTGAAGCAATTGCCCTGCCCAAACTCGCACGGGAGCGCACACAGGCGCTCTCCTACAAGTGTGATTGGATGGCTGGATTTCGCACGCCAAATCCGAAGTTGCCAACATATTGAAATGTACCCACAACCTGCTATTCTCTTGACTCGTTTGCGCAGCCACAGCCTTGCACCCAGGAGAACACACCGACCTATGGAGACATCACTGCCCTTCGGGGAAATCAAAGCAGTCATCTGTGATATGGATGGCGTAGTCTACCGGGGCAAGCAGCCCTTACCCGGAATGCAAGACTTCTTCGCATTTTTGCGCCAGCAGGATATTCCCTTCACCTTTGCGACCAATAACAGCAGCCGTCATCCGCAAGAATTTGTGCAGAAACTGGCAGACATGGACTTGCCCAATATCAAAGAATGGCAGATCGTTTCTTCCGCGACGGCAACAGCGGATGCCTTGCGTCTGCGCTACCCGGAAGGTACACGGCTGCATGTCGTAGGAGGGGATGGCCTGCGGCTGGTGCTGCGCGAAGCAGGTTTTGTGCTGGCTGATGAACAGGTTACAGCGGTGGTAGTCGGCATTGATTTTGAGTTTACCTATGCCAAGGCGATCACAGCGGTGAAGTTGATCCGCGAAGAGGGGGCGACGTTCTTCGGAACCAACCCGGATGTGACCTTCCCTGCGCCGGATGGTTTGAAACCAGGGGCAGGCAGTGTCATTGCCATGATTGCTACCGCCAGCGAAGTCACACCCATCATCATCGGCAAGCCGGAAATGGGCATGTTTGAGGTTGCACTAGGACGTATGCAGAGCCAGCCAGGACAAACGCTCATGATTGGAGATCGGTTGAATACCGACATTGAAGGCGCACAGCGGGCGAATCTGCGCACAGCCCTGGTGCTGACCGGAGTCACATCGCCGGAAATCCTGGCTGCCAGCGAAACCCAACCCGATGCCGTATACGAGAATTTGGTGGAATTACTGGCTGCATGGCAGCAGGAAGCCGACGCATGAAAGACCTGGAAACCTTGATTCGCCAGCGCATGGAAGAAATTACGCCGCCGGAAGTGCTGGAAAAACTGGTTTTGCCCTCTCCAATTTCCTATGTGTTGGGGGTGGAAATGCTGGAATTTGTGGAAGAAGTGCCTTCACTGCGCTGCCAATATCCAGTCAATGACGATCATCGCAACCCCTATGGCTATTTACAGGGCGGGATTCTGGCGGCACTGATGGATAACACCATTGGCATATTGGGTTTGCTGGTGGCTCCGCCAAGCGTGACCACGCAGTTCAATATCACCTACATTCGTCCCGTGACCCCGCAAACGAAAATCGTCCGCGTGCAATCCATCGTCACAGAGCGCACACGGCGGCTGCTATTCTTCAGTGCCACGGCGATGAACCTTGAGGGAAAAACGTTGGCGACTGCGCAAGCCACCCAGCAAATCACGGATGTTTCGGAACGGTCTTGAAAACTATTTCCCTGTCTCAAATTCTCCGGCGGCATTATGTGCCATGCGGATTGGCTCCGGCAGGCGATATTTGGGGGTGACACTCATGATGAACTGTACGGCGGTCTCCAGATTTGCCAGATGCCCCACCGAGATATAGACGGGCTTCACATTGGTGCGAGTCCGCAGCACCACGCCCAATTGACGGCCTTTATAAAGCAACTCGCTGATGCTGCCTTTTTCTGTTGCGGGTGGCTCGTATTCACCGAGGAAATGGGTTTTGCCGCAGCCAATCGTGGGACGTTGCAACCACAGCCCCATATGCGCGGCGATTCCCATCCGGCGCGGGTGAATTTGTCCCATGCCATCGAAGATGAATACATCCGGCACATGCTTCAATTTCAGGAAAGCCGCTTCCAGCACGGGACCTTCGCGGAAGGTCAATAAACCGGGGATGTAGGGATAGCTGGTGGGGAGCTGGGCGCGGACGACTTCGATAGGTTCCAGTTCCGGGTAGGAAGCCACCACAACCGCCGCCTGCGAGACATCATTCTTCACGCTCACATCAACCCCGGCAACCGAACGAATCGCAGCCAGATCCAGCGGGGTATCATCAAGTAGTTGATCGGCAAGGTTCTTCTGTAACGCAATCGCTTCTTGTGGGGATAAATCCCATTCATGAAGGTGCTGAATCTGCATGGTTGCTTCCTGGCAGAAAAACGATTTGCAGGCAGTATAACATAGGCGAAATAAGCTCACTGTGTGCCGCGTCTTTTCTTGGTGGTCAATTCTGACTTCCACGCTACAATAGGGTGCGCAATCAATTTCCCCTTGTGGGCGCGGAAGGACGATCTCCCATGAAATTCAATACCTTCTCCATCGTTGCATATTCACCAGAAGAAAACGCCTGGGGGGTTGCTGTCGCCAGTAAATTCCTGGCAGCCGGTGCGCTGGTGAGTTGGGCAAAGTCGGATGCAGGAGCCATCGCCACGCAATCCTTTGCCAAAGTTGGTTTTGGTCCTGCGGGTCTGGCGTTGCTGGCAGAAGGCAAAAGTGCCTCTGAAACCCTGGCGGCACTCCTCAAAGATGATCCCAAGCGCGAATCTCGGCAGGTGGGCATTGTGGATGCACAGGGCAATGTGGCAGCGCACACCGGGAAAAGCTGCAATGATTGGGCGGGGCATAAGCTCGGCACACATTTCAGCGTACAGGGAAATATCCTCACCGGAGCCGATGTGCTGGATGCCATGAGCGAATCGTTTCTATCTGCCAGCGGTGAGTTGGCGGATCGGCTGGTGGCAGCATTGCGGGCTGGCGACAGTGCCGGGGGTGACAAACGCGGCAAGCAATCGGCGGCTGTGCTGGTAGTCAAGCCCGGTGGCGGTTACGGCGGCGATACCGATCATTACCTGGATTTGCGCGTAGATGATGACGAACAGCCCGTGAAAAAATTGCGTCAACTGCTGGAATCACATCACCTCTTCTTCGGCGAAGCAAAGCCTGAAGATCAACTGCCGATCAATGAAGAGATTGCCCGCGAATTACAGAACATCCTCGTGAGCGAAGGCTATATGGGTGGCGAGGTAAACGGCGAGTGGGATGCGGTGACCAAGCAAGCCTTCTGGGTGCTGGTGGGAAACGAGAACCTGGAAGAGCGCTGGAACCTGGATCAATCCCCGGATAAGATTGATCGTGTGGCGCTGGACTACCTGCGCAAACGATTTGGATGAAATAGTTTTTCGGTTGTTAGTTGTCAGAGGTAAATTTTGTAGGGACGAGGCCTGTGTCCCTACAAAAGACATGTTCCTATGTTGTACATTTTAGTGACATTGACCGTGAAACGTGTCGTAGACATCGTGCCGTTGAATCTGCGGCTTTTTGTAGGGGAGGGTCTGTGACCCTCCCGCGGGCAGGTCTGAAACCTGCCCCTACACCCGTTCTTTTGTGGCACGATGTTGGGAAACAGTTTCCGTCCCAAAGATCGAAAAATGTACAATGTAGGGACACGGCAATGCCGTGTCCGAAAATGCCAAAAATGAGCAACAAAAATCCTTATCCTGATGGCTATCAGCCATGAATCGCCCATGATGAATCATCGTGGTATTGTATCGCTGCGATCTGCAAAGACCACAATACGCTGTGTGTTGACCTGATAGGGATAACACGAAATCAGCGTGACCATCGGGGTACCCTGGCTTTGCATCACATGCACAGCGTCCGGCTCTACGATTTCCGTACTCCGAACAACATAGACATAGCTGCCTGTTTGCGTCTGAATTTCGATCTGATCACCTGCTTCTAGCTGATCGAGATTGCGGAAGATTTCGCCGTAGATGTCATTATGAGCAGCCAGTACCACATTATCACCGTCACTGTGCGGCGTTGCGCCATTCGGCAGCATGCCTACGCCCAATTGCAGCGCGTTCCAATCCACACCCTGCACAATGTCGTGGTCGATGTTCAAAGCCGGGATGCGCACCCGAACGGGTGTATCATCCGTTTGCAGCGGACGTGCAAAGTCATCCGGCAAGAACACCTGCCGCGCAACTTCAGCCTGTAATGCCGCCGGAACTTCTGCGAAGTTGAAACTGCTGACCCCATTTTGCGGCGGGGTATGACCCGTAGGCAGCACTACATCCGTCAGCCGGAGCTGCGGAGTCGGTGCCAATGTGGGGATGCTGGCGGAGCGTTGTTCTTCGGCGGCGGCTTGCGCGGCGGCAGTCTCTTCCTGTAACAGCGAAAGCCCATTCAGCAAGCTAACCCCCAACACCACCAGGCCCACTACTGCGCCGACTTCCAGCAGCAGCAAAGAACGATCCACGAATGAGCGCCAGATGCGCCCTGCGCCATCGCGCTGCGACTGTTCAAAGGCGGCAGGATTCACATTGTCTTCAAACTGCGGCGCGATTTTGCGTTTCTCCACTGCTTCCGCCGGAAGTTCGATGCTGCCAGCGGATAAGCCGTTCGCATCGCTGTACGGTGTGGGTTCGCTTGGCGGCTGCGGATGTGGAGCAGGTGGCGTATTGGCTGTCTCGATCACGCGCCCACTCTGCTTCATACGGCGCAGTTGTTCTTGCCGCGATTCACGCTTCTTAATTGCCAGGATGCGCTCAAGTTCTTCGATGGATAATTCGTCAATAGTGCGTTTTTGCCGCATAAGCTTTGTCCAATCTGTGCAACTCTCGTGACAATTATACCCAAAGTTGCATTGTAGACTTCGCAAAACTCTGGTTTTCAGGATTTCAGTACGGGCATGACATCAAATATTGAATCGATAAACCCGCATCTAAAGTTGTGAGGAAGTGCCTGTGTACGCTCTCGGTGGAGGACTACGCGGGGTCAGCGTCATGCAGGAAAAGGATTTATGATTCACGTTTTCCGCAAATCGCCCCTACCCCCGTCAACAATCCCCACGTAGGATACGAATTGTTGTGACGCTCCCCACGAATCAATTCGAGGGCTTCTGTTGCATGCTTGCGGCAACCCGCTACGTTATGCATGCCCGAACGTCCGCAGACACGACAATTTCGTATTCAACAGAAGGAACTTGCATGACCGAACAGCGCATTTGCGATTATGAAGGCTCGACCTACCGCACGGATTTCTGGGAAGGCCAGGGGCGCGACTATGAAGACCTCGTTGAGCGCAACGTATTGCAGCGCTTGCTGCCGAAACACGGCAAACGCCTACTGGAAATTGGCGCGGGGTTTGGTCGCCTGACGAATGAGTACAGTGCCTATCAGCAGGTGGTGCTGCTGGATTATTCATTCTCGCAATTGCAATATGCCCGCGAGCAACTCGGTGACGATGGCTATATTTTTGTTGCAGCCGATGCTTACAAACTGCCCTTCAAGCCCGGTGTCTTTGATGGCGCAACCATGATCCGCGTGATTCACCATTTTGAAGATGTGCCGCGTGTGCTGGGCGGAATCCGGCGCGTATTATCCAACGGGGCAACCTTTATCCTGGAACATGCCAACAAGCGCAACTTAAAAGCTATGCTGCGCTATGCCCTGAAGCAACAGGAATGGAGTCCCTACACGCTGGATCCGCTGGAATTTGTGGAATTGAATTTTGACTTCCACCCGGAATACATCGCGCAGGAATTGGGCACAGCGAACTTCCAATTGCAGGAGCGCGTCCCGGTATCGTTTTTCCGGTTGGGTATGCTCAAGCGCAATATCCCCGGCTCAACCCTGGCTTCGCTGGATCGCATGGTGCAGGGCAGCCGCTGGCTGGTCGCGCCGAGCATCTTCACCAAAAATGTTGCGCTTGGTGGGGAAGACCACACGGACATCCCCTTTCATGAGATTTTCGCCTGCCCCGAAACCGGGGGAACATTACACTATGAAGGAGACTTTTTCATTAACGAGCAAGGCACGCGCTGGGAAATCCGTGATGGTATCTATGATTTCAAAGAACCTGCGCAATAGCGCAGAAACTACTCTTGCTTCGTCGGGCGGAAGACGCAGGTGATGCGGAAGCCCACATCATTGAAGCGTGTATGCGGTTGATCGTGCAGGCGCATCTTGGTTCTTGCAAAGCTGATGTCATCCGACCAGGAACCGCCGCGCCAGATGCGAGCTTCGCCAGCGGTGGTGATGTCATTGCGCCCGGTCTTGTACTGCGTCAAGCACCAATCCCAGACGTTCCCCGCCATATCCACCGCGCCATAAGGACTGTTGTTCTTGCCATCATAATCCGTGACGAGGTTCGTCCCTTCGCGTCCAGTGTTGCAGCGCTCTTGATCCCAGTCATCGCCCCAGGGGAATTTACGACCATCTTCGCCCTGTGCGGCTAACTGCCATTGATGCTCAGTAGGCAGGCGCAGTGAACCGATGAAAGCGGGTTCATTCTCGCGCTTGATCTGGTGGTGCAGCCGCAGGTTCAACCAGCGAACGAAGGCAATCGCTTCATACCAGGAGATGCCAACCACCGGATGATCATTATGGTTGAAGCGAGGATCGTTCCAATGCGCAGGTTCGCGCCAGCTTTGCTGCTGCCGCCAACGCCAACCCGCCTGCGTCCAGAAGGCTTGCCGATTGTACGCGCCATCGCTCATGAAGCGAGCGTACTGCGAATTGGTCACGGGGTACTTCGCTATGTAGAAACTACCAACTGCATAGCTACGTCCAGCATCGGGGACATATCCCCCGCCTTCAAGTTCGACCATGCCCTTTGGCACATAGCACCAGGCGAAAGGCGGCGGCAAGATGGCGCTCAAATCGGGGGGAGGTGGGAAATCGACCGGAATTTGTACCGTTGCCAGCGGATCATTTGCCAGATGTTGCACAGGCATGGGACGCATACGGCGGCGAACGATCTCGATCAACTTCGGGATGCGCGTCTCGTAATTCGCTTCGCTGCGTAAATCCACCCATTGGTGCGTCGTGAAGCCAAAAGGAATTGCTTCTTTTTCATCGCCACGTACCAGCACCAGGAAGATGGGAACTTCCTGCAATTCAGCAAAATCAAGTTCTTCCTGCACCCAGCGCGACGTAGCTGAATCAGGGGATAACACACAGATCAAGCAGCCCGAGTCCAGAATCGCACCCTGGATTGCCCGCTTCCAGTTGGCGGTGCCGGGGTCAATCCCCTCATCCGTCCAGACTTTGAGGTTCGCCTCCGAAAAACTGCTTTTCAACCGCAGCATGAAGTCGCTATCCTTGCGACTGTAGCTCAGGAAGATGTGGTGTTTCATCATCTTTCCAATGATACATTCGTGAAATGGAAATATTTTCACGAGTATACCGCAAACGCCGCGCTGTAGCATTGCGAAACGCCGTCCGTCCTATTACCATGTCGGGCGTTCACATCGAAATGAAACCCCCTCATGTCGTCCCCAGGTTGTAGGGGAACTGTCCTCCCCTTTGTGAAGCGGGGGGAGCTAGCGGGGGGAATTGGATGCTTCCAGACAATTCACAGAAAGCAAATCCCTCATGGAAAAAATCGATCTACGCAGTGATACCGTCACCCATCCCACCTCTGCTATGCGTGAAGCCATGGCAAATGCCATCGTCGGCGATGATGTCTACGGAGAAGACCCTACCATCAACCAGCTTGAGCGCGAAGCCGCTGAGATGTTCGGCAAAGAAGCAGGCTTGTTCGTCAGCAGTGGTTCGCAGGGAAATCTCGTCGCGCTGATGACGCACTGCGGACGGGGTGACGAAGCCATCATCGGCAATAAGGCGCACACGTTCGTTTACGAGCAGGGCGGCATGGCACAGCTTGGCGGCATCATCCCACATACCGTTCCTGTGCATGAGGATGGCACGCTCTCGCTGGAAGACATCGAACATGCGATCCGCGCCGACAACGAACATTTCCCACGCACACGGTTGGTCAGCATTGAGAATACACAGGGTACGGTAGGCGGTGTTGCACTCAGCCCCGGCTATGTTCATTCCGTGACCGACCTCGCCCACAAACATGACCTGAAAATGCACATCGACGGCGCACGGATCTTCAATGCCGTAACAGCCTGCCAGACCACACCTGCGGAAATGATGGGCGATGCGGACAGCCTGACTTTCTGCCTGAGCAAAGGCTTATGCGCCCCGGTGGGTTCGGTGCTGGTGGGGGACTCAGCCTTCATCAAGGAAGCGCGGCGTAACCGGAAAGTCCTCGGCGGTGGCATGCGGCAAGCCGGGATACTGGCTGCCGCCGGGTTAATTGCCCTGCACGAGATGAGCCAGCGTTTGCAAGAAGATCATGAGAATGCGGCGCTGCTGGCAGAAGGTTTGGGCGATATTCCTGGAATCACCGTACTGAGCCAACATACCAACTTCGTCATGTTCTGGCTGGAAGAAGATGCCAAGCTCGCGCCGGAAGAACTTTCCCCAGCGCTGGAAAAACACAATATCCTGCTGCGCCCGTATCCAGGCTTTACACGCAAGTTTCGCTGTGTGACTCATTACTGGATCACGCGAGAAAAAGTCGAAGAAGTGATCGCAGCTATGAAAACGGTGCTGGCCTGATGACAACCCCGCAAGAACCGTTCGTGCAGGGGGAGGCGGATCCCCCGCTGCGTCCCCTTGAAACTGAACATCTACCCGAAGAAACTGCGCCGGAAACGACCTATCGTGGCAGCGGTGGTGATCCGATTTTTGGGTTTCTGCTGGCGCTGGCGGTCAGCATTGGCTTGATCCCGACTCTGCCAGGAAATGCCGATTTACGCTATACGCTGGCCTGGGGCGCATTGGCTGGTGTGGGGGTGATTGCATGGTTGCTGGGGAATGCGGAGCGCATCGGGCAGGAAACGCCAGATAACCTGGCCTGGGGTGTTGGCTTCGGCTTGATGGTCAGCATTCCTTTCGCGCTCTTTTTCAGCGGAACATTTGCCGCCGCAGCACAGTTGATGTTCCCTGGTTTCGGGGCAGGGGTTGTGCTGGCCTATCTGGTCTTTGTAATGCCCGTTGCAGAGACGCTCTTCTTCCGGGGGTTGCTGCAACGCCAGCTCGATTTTTACGTTGTGGGTGGCCTGGGTGGGTTGTGGAGCGTGCTGCTGTTCTTTCCGGTGATGTGGGGTGAAATCCTGGAAGCGCCGATTGTGGGCATCTTCCTGGCGATTGCGCTCTTCAGTATGAGCTTGATGTACAGCTATGTGCAGGATCGTAATGGGTTAGCCGCTTCATGGATCGCCCAGATCGTCGCCAATTTCTTGCTATTTTTCCTGCCGCTGCTGCTTGGGGCAGGTGGCTGAGTCAGCTTTCAACTATACGAAGCATATTGCACTTGGGATAACCAGGAATGATGCTTGGGATAATTGGGTTATTTATCCCAATTTTATCCCAAATATCCCAAGTTTTCACATGTTATCCCAAATTAGAGCAGCGCACCCATTCTTCGATTATGCGAAATTGCCCTGTTAATTTCTCACATAACATCAATTTCCCTTGTGATTGGATTGGATTAAGATTTAATGTATAGTGTAAATGTTTCTGGTGAAAGTAATGCGGCGAGCGTTGGAACTATATCCCTCAGTTTGTCGTTTTCACCACACAGATTTGCAAAGTTACAAGGAGTGATACACAGATGCATCGTATTGTTAAGTTCATGTTCATCCTCAGTGTATTGATCGGTTTGCTGATCCCCGCAGCGTTTTCTCAAGAAATTGAAATGGATGACCTCAGGGGTACTGGCTGGCAGCTTGTGTCGATTGAGGGGGAAACGATCCATGAAAACAGCAATATCACGCTGTATTTTGACCAGGAAGGCAACATCGGAGGCTCTGGTGGCTGTAATCGCTACAGCGGGCGCTATACCGTAGACGAAGACGGTATCATTGTTGAGCCGATTGCCAGCACATTGATGATGTGTGACGACGAAGAAGTTGTGCAGCAAGAACAAGCGTATCTGGAAGCGCTGTCGATGGTATCCGCCTTGCAGATCAATGAGAATGATGAATTGGTCGTCTCCACTGGTGATGGTCAGGAATTGATCTTCAGACCTATTCCCCCTGTCACTGACCGTATCTGGGAACTCGCCTCACTGGATGGCGAAGCTCCCCTGGGTGATGAACCAATCACACTTGAATTTGTCGATGGTCAAGCAAGGGGTACTGGCGGCTGCAATCAGTACCGTGCGGGCTTCACATACAATGGCGAAGACCTCATGATCTCGCCCATTTTCAGCACGCGCAGAGCCTGCGCCGATGAAGCATTGACAACGCAGGAGGCAAATTATTTCGCTGAACTGGAAAATGCAGCGACCTTGACCGTTACCGAAGAGCAGTTAATTATCACGACGGGAGAGGGTGTCGAATTGATTTTCAACAGCGGCGCATCACTGGCGCGAACCGATTGGCAGCTTGAGTCTATCGGTGGTGATGAGCTGCCGGAAGCAGTCAATATCACGCTACAATTCGGCTCCACGGGCGGCATCGGCGGTTCGGGAGGCTGCAACACCTATGGGGGAAGCTATACCACAGACGGTGAGCAACTTACCATTAACGAAGTGTTCAGCACGCTGATGGCTTGCGCAGATAGCGACGTGATGGAATTCGAGCAGCGGTACTACGAAGCGCTGCGAACGGCTACCAGCTACATGCAAAGTGATGGACAACTCATTCTCACCTATGCAGATGGTCAGCAGATGATCTTCACGCCTGCGCCCCAACCGGAACAATGAGCCATTGCCGGGGTGATACGAACTTTGTATTGCCCCCGCTTATTCTGAGGGTGAATTGGGTTCGGTTTGCATTCCTAGATTCAGCTTCGCAATGAAGCGCTCTGTGATGAGGATATTGCTGTGTCGTAAGATACGGCTGATTTCTTCCAGCGGCACGCGGTTGCGCACCATATTCGCCACAGCGGAACGCCGCAAATCATCCGGTGTCACATGCCCCAGGTCAGCGGTTTCCGCCGCAGAGCGAATAATCAACCAGATGCCATCCGGGGATAAGCCCGCATTGGCAATGCGTCCCCCTTTCCAGATGCGCCGGATCAGTGGTGTTTCTGGTGGCGGGCTGCCGATTTGCGAACGCCACGAGCCAATGATTTTCAGCACAGGACGCGGAATTTCTACCCAGCCATTAGACCCCATTTTCAACACAATCATCCCATTATCACGGCGGCTCAGGTCACCCCATCGCGCAGCGGATAATTCTTCACGGCGCAGCGCCATTGTGCAGAGCATCGTTGTAACCACATCATTTCGCAGCAGTTGTTCCTTCGTGCTTGCCATCGCACGCGAAGCCATCAACAGTTGTTTAATTTCTTCACTGTTCAGAAGGCGGCTTGGGGTCTCATTGCGCTGGATAGGGGGTACACTGACCGACTGAATCTCAGCGGCGGTGGTCGCTTCGATCTCCCCGGCGGCTGCCAGCAGCTCGGATACAGTCACAATCGTCGCCCTTGCCTGATCCAGTGCTTGCCGCCCCTGCCCACTCTCGACCAGCCGTGCCAGCCAATTCTCCAGTTTGCGTGGGCTAAGATGCTTGGTAAGGCTTTTGATCGGCAAATTCTGCATGCGCTTAAGGCGTTCATCCCCTCGTGTCGCTTTTAAGCCTGCCACCTCATGCAAGTAGCGGTCGATCCAGCGGAAATAAGCACGCTGCGTGTTTGCGCTCATCCCTCGTTGGTTGAGTGCTGTGACTAAATCGTAGTTGGGCATGGTTCAGGTGTGTTGGTTTTTGTGTGAGTCATCCTGCGGACACAGTATAGCAAAGGCCGCTGTTGTCTGCACATTAAGTCCCATAGCGATTTTCGTCCACAGAGTGTGGCGATTCGCGTTGTATGGTCGGATTCGCTACAATCGAATCGGTGTTTAATTACTATTCTTGCGGAGAATTTTTGATGAGCGGACGGCTGGAAGAACGGAAACAAGTGCTGGCAGAGTCACGGGCGAAATTGCTGGATGCCCTGGAACGCATCGGCACACGAGGGGATGAACGAATTTACTCGGATGGGGCGCAGTGGACTCTGCGGCAGCTCGCTATCCATCTGGCGCTGGCAGATGCAGGTCACAACCAGATGATCTTCCGCTATGCACGAGGCGAGGAATTCATCCCGGACGATTATGACGTTGATCGCTACAACAAGCGCTCGGTAGAAAAGAGTGATGGCATGACGCTGGAACAAGCGATTGCTGCGCTCCATCAATCCCGCGCTGAATTGCTGGCCTGGTTCGATGAACAGCAAGACGACAGCTTTTTAGATCAATCTGGACGGCATCCTATGATGCGTATCCTCACGCTGTACCAGATTATCACTGTGATGGCACAGCACGAACTCGGTCATACCAATGATATTCTGGCGATGCTGGAACCGACCTGATTCACACTTGCCGATGAATCAGCAGTTATTCTGTAGGCAGTAGGGGCCACTCCGCGTAGGTTGTCTGCACAGGAGCGCACATCGGCGCTCCCCCCACAATTTTGATTTGATGCATGGGTGTAGCACGCCAAAACCAAAGTCGCCAAAATGTCGAAATGAACCCTACAAAATCGCCCAGGCTGCGTGTGTCTTGGCTTGATGAGACGATGCTACGGGCTGCGCAAAATTGCATCATCCCCGCAGCAGTTCCCTATCGTTCTATGCAGTAATCTCCCGTACAATCGGTTGCAAATGACTATGCATCGCTGCCAGGAGCATCACATGATTGCGGAAGCCAAACAGAAAAATGCACTTGCCGCTGCAAGATGGGCAGTGCTAGGCGTGTTCTTCATCAACGGGTTGATTTTTGCCAACTGGGTCGCACGCATTCCGCAGGTACGTGATGCGCTAGGTTTCTCAGATGGGGTATTGGGTACGGTGCTGCTGTTTGCGGCTGTTGGGGTCATCACCGGGCTAACCTTTGCGGGTGGCTTGATTTCCCGCTATGGCAGCCGCCGGGTCACGACGACTGCGGCGATGCTCTTTGCCCTCGCGTTGATCTTGCCCGGTATGGCATTTAATTTCTGGTCGCTTGGTGCGGCACTTTTTGCCTTTGGTGCCTTCACCAGCATCATGGATGTTGCCATGAATGCCCAGGCTGTGGAAATCGAACGGCGCTATGCCAAGCCCTTGATGGGATCGTTCCACGCGGCGTTCAGTATCGGCGGTTTTATCGGGGCGCTGATGGGTGCGGGGTTTGTCGCGGCTGGCTTTGATGTGCTGCCGCATTTCGTATTCGTCAGCCTCACGTTCGTTGTTGTTTTGTTCTTCATCACACGCTATCTCGTGACCATCGAAAATGAAGTCAACGAAGATCAAGAAGGTGCTGTGATCCAGCTACCACCGCGTGCGCTGTGGGCATTGGGTTTTGTCGCGTTTAGTGCGGCACTCGGCGAAGGTTCAATGGCGGACTGGAGCGCGATTTATCTGCAAGATGTCGTGGGAACATCGGAAGCAAATGCGGCGCTTGGCTTTGCGGCGTTTTCGCTGCTGATGACCGCTGGACGTTTGGCTGGGGATACGCTGGTTGCGCGAACCTCACGAGCAACCATTGTGCGTGGCGGTGGGGCGCTGGCGGCTGCGGGGATTTTGCTGGCGGTTTTGCTGCCGCAGTTCATTCCTTCGCTGATTGGCTTTGCGCTGGTCGGCGCAGGCGTATCCACCATTATTCCACTGGCCTTCAGCGCAGCAGGTAATCGCACGGATGTGCCGCCGGGAGTGGGTATTGCAGGGGTTGCGACCATTGGCTATGCCGGGTTCCTGGCAGGTCCTCCGGTGATTGGGTTGCTTGCGGAAGTAACTTCCTTGCGCATTGCGCTGCTGGTTGTGGGGGCGCTGGCGGCTTCGCTGGTCTTCACAGGTGGCGCGGCTGGCAAAGGCAAACACGGCGAATAAGCGATACACAGTTTGAAAGGAAATTCATGCGTCGTCGGATCATCGTAGCTCTGTTGTTCATCCTTGTGATCGTGCTAACTGTCTTTGCCGTCAACCAATTTGCGCCAGAATTGACGGCGGTGCGCGATGTGGCTGAAGCCACGTCGGAGTCTGCTGCTTTCCCTTGCCTGACGGATGAAGAAGGTGAATGCCTGGTCATGCCTGCTGTGACCGGGGTAGACATCGACAACCAGGAAATTTCTTTCCCGGAAGCCTTCGCAGCAGATTATTATCTGGTGGTGATGCCTTATGATCGCCAGCAGCAGCAAGGAGCGCTGACGTGGCTGGAACCATTCCAGGAATTGGCCGCACAGCATGAGGCACTCTCCTATTTCAGCATTGCCGCACTGCCGGATTTGAGTCCGCCGATTCGCTTGCTGGTAATGGGTGGTTTGACGGCTGGCGTGCGCGATGAAGCGGTGCGTCCGCAGGTCGCGGTATTATTTCTGGAAGAGCAAGCGGCGTTTCTGGCTGCGCTTGGTGTGGAAAATGCCGATGACATGAGCGCGTTTCTGATGGATCGCAGCGGTGCGATATACTGGCATGGAACCGGAAGCTACAGCGAAACCACAGGGGACGATCTTCGTGCGGTCGTAGCGGCGTTATTTGGCGTCTGAGCCGGAACGTTAGTCAATGATCTGGTGCAGCAGATTGACGACAATATCGCGCACCGCATTGCGATCATGGGCGACACAGGGCATCACAGAAATATCCCGAATCCCCAGGCCAAGTTGCAAATCGGTGGCGCTCCAGGCATTCGGGCGATCTTGTTTGTTCGCGGCAACAACCAGCGGTGCGTCCGGGTGAAATCCGCGAATGGTATAAACGATGCTGAGGAATTCGCCGAAGGTCTGCGGGCGGGCGCTATCAACCAACACCACAAACCCCGTTGCCTGCATCTTGCTGACGACATCGCGCAGCCACATGAAATCGTAGGTGCTATCAATCGGTGGTTCCAGGAAGTGCAAAATCAGCGATGAATCAACCCGGACGCGCCCGAAAAACCAGCCTGTTTGGTTCTCACCCTGCCATTCCGTGTATTGGCTGATGGAACGAATGAACTGTGATTTGCCAGAATTTGCCAGCCCCGTCACAATGAGACGGACGATTTTCGCGGATTGCTTTTTCTGGCGTTGCCGCCGCCCTGTGATGGCGTTGCGCATCCTCTGCATAGGGGTTTCGTCTTTTCATCACTCGTTGTACTGATTGCCTCCCTGCTCATTTCGCAGCGGAGCAACCATGTATTGTTAGTATAAAGGTACGTCCAAAGTGCAGCAATTACGGAAACTTACGCAATTGACTATAGTATAGCATGGCTGGCATGCAATGGACGAGACTTGACAGTATTTTTACAATTCCTTACCAAATATTACGAGTGCGCCAATGCTAACGTACAGCTTCGTTAATCCATATCTTTCCTGCGGCGGCTCGCGTACAGAAACAGGTGTATCTGATGTATCGTATCCCCACACCGGAAGCGGTGGAACATATTCTGAAAGCCGTCACAAACAGCGCACGCTGGGAACTGAGCATCCTGGGGCAAGGGGCGAGTAGTTTTGCGTGGTTGGCGAAAGGGGCGGCAGATACCCTCGTCGTGCGGGCGATGCCGCCAAACAATCCCAAGCCCATCACCTACGGCGTGGAGCTTTCGATCTTGCGTGCGCTCAACCCACGCGGGCTGCTGGTTCCCGCGCCGATTGCCACCAGCCAACCACCGAACGCTTTTGCGCTGGAAGATGTGAATTTTCCATGGGCAGTCACGCGCTCAGTTTGGGGAACGCCCATTGGCAACAACAGCCTGACCGTACAGGCTGCGGAACAATTGGGAAAGCTGCTGCGAGCGCTGCATGATTTGCCCTGTTCGGGTTATGGCTGGCTGCGCATTAACGACTCGGGTTGGTATGGTGAACAGCCTTCTGCGCTGCATGGCGCACGCCAACGATGGGCGGAGAATGCGCTGTGGCCTCTGGATACTAGTACGCTGGAAAGCCACATCGTCGCGCAACTTGCACCCGATCTGCTGCCTGCGCTGCGCAATGCGCAACAACGCTTGGTTGATGCTGCGTCTGAAGGTACGGGTGTAGTTTGTCACACGGATTTGCACCGAGGGCATCTGTACATGCAGGGTGAGTTCCTCACCGGGTTGATTGATTTTGGCGATGTGGCGATTTTGCCGCCCGCCTGGGAATTTGCGATTCTGGCGGCACACTACGGTTGGGCATCGGTGCGAGAAATCTTGCGTGCTTACAGCGAAGATGCGGCACAGCGCAAAGCACTTCTGAACCAGGCACAGTTGCTCGCAGTAGTTGTTGGGTTATATAAATTGAACCGGGCGCTGCAATGGAATATGGGGCAAGCCAAGCTGGATGATGGCGTGGCCTTCTTGCGTGAGGTGTTGGCGGCATTGTGAATTCATCCGCCCCGCATCACCACTCCCGGCGACCCGGCAAATATTGTGCCGGAATGAAGCGGCTGAGGAATCGGTTCACGCGCAGCGTAATCAGGTAGCTGAGGACTTCGCTGTGGTTGTCGAATTCGTAGCCGCCGCCGCAGCGCAGGTAGTGCTGCAAATCCGCTACTGCGCCCTCATAATTGTTGCGCATCGCCCGAATTCGTCCGCGTGCTTCATATGCCTGGACTAATGAATCGTCAAGGGCGAGGGCTTGCGTCAAATCTCGTTCGGCGGCTTCTAAATTGCCGAGTTGTTCATGGGTCAATGCCCGGTTGTAGTAGGCGGCATAATGCCGATTGTCGATATGTAACGTTGCATCGTAATCATCAATCGCCTGTTGATACGCACCCTGCATTCGGTACAGCGTGCCGCGCTCATTATACGCATCTGCCAGGTAGGGATTGCGCCGGATCGCCTCATTGAAATCTGCCAGCGCCCGGTCATAGGCTTCTAGATAGGCATAACACAGCCCCCGGTATAGGGCAGTCTGTGCCAGATCACCCAGGCTCAAACGCAGCGATTTCGTGAACATGCCCAACGCTTGCTCGAATTCGCCTGCTTCGTAATGTTTCATACCCCGCTCAAAGTAGGTTTCACCAACAGGCTGCATGCGACACACTACCTTGTGTGCTGAAATATTCGTACCTACGGAAGATTGTACCACAAGGGCGCTCGTTCAATAGGCATGTGCTTCCTCTCTATATAATTTCTATTCCTATTACAATAGGAGCCAAATGTGCTACAATTGCAAGACTACCAGATGAGTAGATTGTTACATCGGTCTGGTCGGTTTTATGAAAGTGATGGCAAGCTACTTCTTTCCAGTGCGGGAAGGACGATCAGGGAAATCCACCCATGAGCAAAAAACGTTATTACACCGCCAAAGAAGCGGCGGAAATTCTGGGGATTAGCCAGCAGACGCTGTATGCTTATGTCAGCCGGGGTTTAATCCGTTCAGAGCAAGCGGCAGAAGAAAAACGCCAGCGGCGCTATTATGTGGAAGATATTGAAAAATTACTGGCTCGTAAGGCAGGTCGCCGGAACCCGGAGATGCTCGCGCAGGATGCGCTGCACTGGGGATCGCCCGTCTTGGATTCTGCCATCACATTGATTCATGATGGTAACCTTTATTATCGTGGCTATGATGTGGCGGAACTTGCGCAGAAGTATACGGTGGAGCAAGTTGCTTCTTTGATCTGGACAGGTAGTTTTGACCATGCGACAGGATTGTTTGATACGACTCAGGCAGTTTCTGCGCAGAAATATGAGTCGATGCTGCTGCACATGGAGATGGATGGAGCGCAGCTTTCCTCGCTGCAAGAGATGCAGACGTTCTTGCCGGCTGCAATGGCAGACGATCTCGCCGCGTATGATCTGCGTCCGCAGGTAGTCATACAAACAGGGGCACGTATCCTGCGCTTGATGGTTTCGATTGTGGCAGGGGATGTGCTGGAAGCGCAGCCGCTCGCCCAGATGCTTCAGCAGGGATTATGCCCTGAAGATGACCGAGCAATACAATTGTTGAGTGCGGCGATGGTCGTGATGGCAGACCACGAATTGAACGCCTCTTCCTTCGCAGCGCGAGTCGTTGCTTCTGCCCGTGCAAACCCATATGCACTTGTCCTGGCAGGGCTTTCTGCGTTGCACGGCAGCCGACACGGGGGGGAGACGATGCATGTGCAGGCGTTCTTCCGGCAGACGGGCTACGATGTGAACAACATTGCTACGGTGATGCAGAGTCAATTGCAACTTCTTGGGCGTGTTCCCGGCTTCGGGCATCGGCTCTACCCCGGCGGTGATCCGCGTGCGCGTATGCTGCTTGGCTTGCTCATGGAAACCTACCCGGATCATCCGGTGGTGACCTTTGCAAAAACTTTACTACAAATCGCGCAGGAACGGCTCAACGAAGCGCCGAGTGCTGATCTGGCGCTGGTGCTGCTGACCGATGTACTTGGTTTGGATCAAGATACACCGCTGACTCTCTTCGCGCTAGGGCGTTCAATTGGCTGGATTGGTCACGCGATTGAGCAATATGAGCAAGATCGGATGATTCGTCCTCGTGCGCGGTATGTGGGTGTACCACCCAACCACAACGAATGACGCTGCACCAACGCTGGGGCATTACATCATGAGCGATGAAAAACCAAAAGAATACTGGAATCCCAACATATGCCCTTTGTGTGGCAACGATGAATTCGTCTGGGGAATTCCCCTGGGATATCGTCGTACATTCTTTCGTCCCGACGGCGCACTCATCGGTGGTGGCAAGCCCATCGAAGCGCGGCAGTGTACACGCTGTGGAAATCTACAGCTTTTTGCAGAGAAACCACATCAACCTGGTGATAAACCAAAACGCTGATGACCGCAGGCGAGTTGTCCTGTAGTATTCATGCTGTACCTAACCATTGCATTGCGTACACAGGGTAACCCTTATGGCTCCACATATCCGTGCATCTGAAAAGCGCACGTCGCTTGGTCGTTTGCTGCTGAGTCTGATGCTGATTATCTTCGGCATTTTTGTCTTCATCGTCTTGCTAACCGCAGGGATTGACCTGCGCTGTTCAGCGGATATTGATTTCTGGACACCGATTTATCCGGGGGCAGAGCATGTCCGCACGGATCAAAACGGCTTCTTCCGCCCGCGAGCTTCGGGCATCACGGAGCAGGTTTACTACACCAGCGATGATCCCGTTCGTGTGCGCACCTGGTATCGGGATTATCGCCGGGGCATCACGGAAGATATGGCGACCCGCGACTCGGATGTGGCAGCGCGTGGCCTTGCAGATACAAGCTACCGCATAGCAGACGACCCGGATAGTGACGGTACGCTGATCTATTTCTACAGCGAGTGTGCGTATTATTAGCATGAGTTTTGGAATGGGTGTTTGCAGTCAATCTTTTCAACTTTGATGTGCGCTCAATATTCGTACTGTGTGGCTGACAAGCTGAAATGCTGAGACACTAACCGACTGCTCTGCGTATCGGATCCGTTCTTATGCGTCTATTCGTAAAGTCAGTTATTCATGAAAACAGGGGCATGGCTCTATGCCTTCACAATTTCTGGAACGACTTTTTCTCTTCGGCATCATGGCGGCGTATTTGCTCCTGGGGACATTATTCGCCCTGCGTACCCCGGATTGGCAAGCGCCAGATGAACCCGCTCATTACAACTATGTGGCGCAGGTTGCATCGGGTACGCTGCTGCCCGTCATCGAAATGGGGGATTGGGATCAAGCCTATCTGGAAACGCTCAAAGCCAACGGCTTCAACCCCGGTTCACTGGATCGCTTCGACACGATTCAGTACGAAGATCATCAGCCGCCGTTGTACTACTGGTTGAGCGCTCCTGTATTTATGCTCACGGATGGCAATTTGTTCGCACTGCGGATGGTGTCTGTGTTGCTTGGTGCGATTACCGTCAGCTTTTCCTATCTGGTGGCACTGGCAATCTTCCCGCAAATGCGGCATGTTGCGCTGGCGACAATGGCGCTGGTAGCCTTTGTCCCGCAGAATCTACACATCCTTGCTAGTGTGAACAACGATGCACTCGCAGGCGTGGTGATTGCGCTGCTTCTGTGGTTTTGTGTCCGCTACCTGCGCGGCCTGGGAGATGGCAGGGAATGGCAGTTGGGGCTGGTGCTTGGGCTGGCGATCATCACCAAGACAACGACCTATTTCATGGCGGCTGTCGTGCTGCTGGCAATTGTGCTGCGCTGGTGGAATCGTTCTCCACAGAAGTCCCTGCGTCCGCTGCTGAATGCGCTGGTGCTGTTGGCAGTTCCGGCGTTGATCTTCGCTGGCTTGTATTGGGGGCGCAATCTTGCAACGTATGGTGGCACGGATTTCCTGGGGCTGGCAGCGCATGACGCGGTTGTTGTGGGGCAGCCGCGCACGTCAGAAGGCATTGCCACGCTCGGTTTTGCGACCTACCTGCGCAATGGCATGACGACTACATTCAACAGCTTCTGGGGGCAGTTTGGCTGGATGGCGGCTCCGCTGGATGGCGTTTTCCCCTGGTTCTATCCGCTGATGGGGGTTGTTTTGCTGCTGGCAGGGGGCGGGTGGCTGCTGCGTTTTGCAGGAATCCGCCGCGAAGATGAGCTGCCATCGCTTCAGCAGCGCAGCATCTTCTGGCTGATGCTTGCCGTGCTGCTGCTGACGCTGGCACAGTTCGTCTATTACAACCTGGTTTTCCAGCAATTCCAGGGACGCTACCTGTTCACGGCGCTGCTGCCATTTTCACTTGGTGTGGTACTTGGGCTTGATGCCTGGGTATTCTGGTTTGGCAGGCGTATCCCGGCGGGGCGGTGGGTGCTTGTGCTGCTGATGCTTTTGCTTGCCCTCCTGGATTTCTATTTGATCTGGCGTGTGATTCCTGGGGCTTTGTGAGGTCGGCAAGTGATCGTAACTGTGCAAGAATCAATGAGGGACACCGAAGTGTCCCCCATCAGCCCTGAGGAGAGTCCCAATTAGTAATCGAAGTACTGACGGAATTCGTAAGGATGCGGGCGCATGGACACCTGATCCTGGTCGTTAACCTGCTTGTAATCCACATACATGTCGATGTAGTCCTTGGTGAAAACATCACCAGCCAGCAGGAAGTCGTAGTCAGAACGCAGTGCTTCCAGCGCACCACCCAGGCTGCCCGGTACTAACGGGGTTTCTTCTTCCCCTTCGTAGAGGTCGGTGCTTGCCGGGTCACCAGGATCAGTCTGCTTCTGGATGCCGTCCAGCCCCGCCAGCATCAACGCCGGGAACGCCAGGTACGGGTTTGCCATCGGGTCTGGGAAGCGAGTTTCGACACGCTTCGCCTTGGGGTTGCTGCTGTACATCGGAATGCGGATTGCCGCCGAACGGTTGCGTGCGCTGTAGATCAAGTTCACTGGCGCTTCATACCCCGGAACCAGACGGCGGAAGCTGTTGGTGGTGGGATTGGTGAAGGCCAGCAATGCAGCCGCATGTTCCAGAACACCGCCGATGTAGTAGAGTGCAGTCTGGCTCAGGTCAGCGTAGAGATCACCACCGAAGAGCGGTGCGCCATCTTTCCAGAGCGACTGGTGAACGTGCATGCCGGAACCGTTATCCTGGAAAAGTGGCTTGGGCATGAAGGTTGCGATCAACCCATGACGTGCCGCTACATTCTTGACGATGTATTTGAAGTCGATCATTTTATCCGCCATATTCAGCAAGGAATCATAGCGAACATCAATTTCGGCCTGTGCAGCGCCACCGACTTCGTGGTGATGCAATTCAACTTCGATGCCGTAGGCCATCAAGGTTGCGACCATATCGGCGCGAACATCCTGGATTTTGTCGTTGGGCGGTAGCGGGAAGTAACCTTGCTTGATGCGGTTCAGGTAATTCATGGATGCATCTTCGCTGCCGCTGTTCCAGAACCCTTCGTGACTGTCTACACGATAGAAGCTTTCATTTGCAGATGTGTTGTACTGCACATTGCTGAACAGGAAGAATTCAGCTTCGGGGCCGAAGTATGCAGTATCTGCGATGCCTGTTGTACCGAGGTACGCTTCTGCACGCTTGGCAACACCACGCGGATCGTTGGCATAGGCTTCGCCCGAAATCGGATCGTATACGTCGCACTTTACGCTGATGGTGGGGAAACTGAAGAACGGATCAATACGAGCCGTGGAAAGATCTGCCTTCAGGATCATGTCAGATTCGTTGATGAACTGGAAACCCTGGATGCTAGAACCGTCGAAGCCGAAACCATCTTCGAAGTCGTCTTCACTGAGGATTGCTAGCGGAATGCTGAAGTGCTGCGGGATACCGCGAATATCAACAAAGCGAAAATCAAATTCTGCAATTTCTTCTTGTTTTGCCCAACTAAGCAACGCCGCCGGGGACTCCAGCGCGGAATCAGGAGGCACCAAATTCGTCATCTTCGTTCATCTCCTTAGTGAGTTGCGTTTTTACTGTGTAACCTTTACCCTTGAGCGGAGATTATAAAGATGACCAGCCATTGCGTAATTATTGATTATACGAGAACTATTCGCTCTTTTTCTTGTCAAGAATCGACAAAGGGAAATTTGTCACAATTGAGCAAAGGCGGGTTCGCACACAACATCCTCAAAAGAAATAGCGATTTATTCTAAAGAAACTTGCCATCCATTGGCACTTATCGACAAATCCATGTAACACATTCCACAATCACAACCCGGATGATGTCGGGCGAAATACGAAGGGAACCCCTCTCTTATGGTCAAAACTGAACAAAATGCCGAGAACATCTTCAATATCACCAATCCTGGCGAATATCGCACGCAGGTGCTGCATTATCACAACCGACTATCACGGCTGTATCTGAGCGTCTTCAAAGGGCAGAACCAAGCTCCGGCGTTTTATCTGCTCTTCTCCGATGTGGGTTTCCTGGATTGCCCGATGAGCTGGCAGGGTGTGCAATTTGATATTGCGCCGGAAGAAGATTGTATCCATCTGCTGCTAGAAACCGGGCTAATTGGTCGCGCCGTGCTTCAGTTCCCACGCGCCTATGCGTCGATTACGGATTATGCCAGGCTGTACATGGGGCAAAGCTCTGGTGAACGTCCCGTGCGCATCATCGCCAGCAGTGCCAATATGCTGCGCAGCCTTCCGTCAGACATCGCATAGGAATGTGGCAACATGGAAAACCTCATTACAGCCCTTGTACTGAGTGCCGTGATCCGCCCCTACAAAAACCACGTACCTACCGGCATGTTGTACCCGAAAATGCTCTGATTTTCTCTGCGTTCTCGGTGTCTCTATGGTAGAAAAGGGATTGCCCTGCAACTATCGTCCTTTTCAATTGAAGAATGCCACCACTACGAGTATAGTGATTGCCAATCCAACCAATTTGCCAGGAGGGCAGCCATGTCATTTTTCAGCAATCGTCGCCAACCAGACGCGGAAGATGAACGACGCGAGTCCGAACCGCAGCGGCCTGTGATTCCGCAACATCCCATCGGCTTTGAAACGGTGCTGGGAGCGAATAGCAAATTGGAAGGTCACTTCATCAGCGAAGGCAACGTGCGCCTGGACGGAGAATTCTCCGGCACGCTGGATATTCAAGGAAATGTACTCGTCGGGGAAACCGCAAAAATCAACGCCAACATTGAAGCCCGCAATATTTCCATTGCCGGGTCAGTGCGCGGCAACGTGACGGGGAACAAGGTACAACTTCTGCGTACCGGACGCATCTGGGGAGACATTACCGCCAGCGCCCTGACGACGGAAGAAGGCGCATTCATTGATGGCAAGATCACCATGACCGGGCATGCCATCAACCGTCCAGCAGAAGAAGTACAGCCAGAACCCTCCGACGAACCGCTGCCGACAGAAGAATCTGTTACTGAGGCCGTCATCGCCGCTGAAGTGGATGATGAACCCGAAACGCTTCCGGCGAGCGACGACCAGGAACAAGAATCCGACACGATAGAACCTGACACAGAAGCCGAAGAGGAATTACATGATTAAGGTAGTGTTCGTATGCCTGGGCAATATTTGCCGTTCACCCATGGCGGATGCTGTGTTCACGCAGATGGTCAAGGAAGCTGGGTTAGAAAATCAAATCATGGTGGATTCCGCTGGAACAGGTAGCTGGCATGTGGGTGAACCTGCGCACCGAGGTACGTTGGAAATCCTGCGAAAGAATAACATCCCCTACAATGGACGCGCTCGCCAACTCACCCGGCGCGACCTCAGCGATTTTGACTATGTGCTGACGATGGATCATTCCAATTACGAGAGTATCATGGGCTATGTGGGTGATGAACCGCAGAGCGAAGTCCGCATGTTTTTGAGCTACGCCAACGAAGCAGGATTGGTAGATGAAACCGCCGTGCCAGACCCCTATTATGACGGACGTTTCGCGGAAGTATACGACATGGTACACAAAGGCTGTCGCGCCCTTCTCGATCATATCCGGCAGAAACACGGCATCTAACATTTGCGCAGCAGCGGGCTTGCCGACCACTTGCAATTCACAGCGTCACGGTCATTAGTTCGGCGTTACTTCTGGCGGACGCAATTGTGCTGTGTGCCTACTAAAACCCTTTTTCTCTTAGGGACACGGCAATTGACGATTGAATGGCTAGTTACATAACCCAACCTATTATAGGGGGTTCGATCATGTCGAACCCGCTTCTAGGCCAGCGGGCGCGTCGTGGACACGCCCCTACGACACGTTTCACGGTTGATGTCACTAAAATGTACAACCCTGGGCGCATCATGGACACTATTGCATCCCTGTCGAATCAATCAAGGACGCGGCGGGATCTGCGGCTCATAGAGCCATGTCTGGAAGAAATCACCCAGGTCACGCCCGCTGACGCTTTCCGCTACAGCAATGAAATCCGCAATCTCAGCACTGCCATAGGCGAACCGTTCCTGATAGATCCTTAGAATCTCGAAGAAGGTTTCATCGCCCACCTCATCTCGGAGAACTTGCAGCGTCCATGCACCCCGGAAATAGACTGCGCCACTGAAAAGATTATCCGCGCCAGGATCACCGATGATAACGCGACTGTTGCTCACCGCACGATACCAGTTATTCATCAGTTGGTTAGCGACAGGCTCGCCGTGTGCTTCCGCAATCCACATAATAGATGCGTAGGTCGCAAAGCCTTCATTCAGCCAGATGTCGCGCCAGGTGCGCGGGCTGACGTAATTCCCAAACCAGGAATGCGCTAATTCATGCGAAATGGTCACATCGGGGCCTATACCCTCACGAATAATATCGCGCCCGAAGAGCGAAATCGTCTGCGTTTCCAGGGCGAAAGGCAGCGCGACATCCGCAACCACTGCGCCATAGACATCAAAGGGATATGTACCAAATTGTTCGTTGTAAAAGCGCATCATATCCGGGGTATCTGCGAAGGCTTCAACGCCATCTTCAAAAACACGGGTAGGGAAGTAATTGCGGATCAACACGCCATCCACGACTTCATCATCTTCACGGGTGAAATCAGCAATGTTGACTGTGACCAGGTAACTTGCCATCGGCTGCGCGGCTTCCCAGATATAAGTCGTTTGATTACCCACTGGGTAGACTTCTTGCAACACACCATTTGCCACAACAACGTAGGGATTATCCACTGTGATGACGAAGGTATAGGTTGCTTTGTCGCTGGGATGATCGTTGACCGGATACCAGAGCGAAGCGCCGTCCGGTTCGCTGGCGACATATACGCCATTTTCGTAGCGGTTCCAACCGCCTGCGAAGGGCAACTCGGTAAGCTGTAAATCGCGTCCTGGCACGCCGGAATAGGTCACTGCTGTTTCAAAGACCTGGCCTTCATAGATCGGGTTTGCTGGTGCAATGGTCAATTCGCGGCGGTCACGCTGGAACGCCGCATCTTCTCCCTGCACGGTCAGTTCGTGGATGGTGAACCCGCCAAAATCCAGATTGAAGCTGCTGAGGGCTTGTGTGGCACGCGCACGCATGGTGACGGTTCCAGCGATGTTGTTGGCATCCATATTGACTTCAAGATCGAGCGTGTAGTGCAGCGCATCATAGCCACCGTTCCCAAGCTCCGGGAAATAAGGATCACCAATTCCAGCGCTGCCGGGGGATGGCTCGGCAGAAGTGTCTTCTTCACGAATGAAACCTGCTACCAGTATCAGCATCGAAAGTAACCCAACAACAAGAGCAAATTTACGCATGGGGACTCCTCACATTAGCGTTGTACAGGCATCAACCTGCGCACTTACAGCGGTTCGCGCTGGCTTGTACAATAGATTTTGCCCATCGTAGCAGAGAAATATAGGTACTTCATGAAGGTTCAATCATACCGCCCTGCGCGTCGTCGTCCACCACGCTGGTTATTGCCCACCTGCGGCTGCATGACGTTGCTTGGCGTTGGGCTTGGAACAGCAGTCTTGATCGGTGTATTTTTGCTGCCGCTGATTCCGCAGTTGGCTTTGCAGGGGGCAGGCTTCGAACCACTTGGAAATACGGATGCAGTCTTCTCGGCAACTTCCGCGCCCGCGCCAACCCTTGCCAGCGTGCAGGGTGTGCCGCCTTCGATTGTGGTACAGGCTGGCGAATATGGTCAGCAAACCATTGATACCAGTCAGGTTGATGTGCAGATTGGGGACAGTAGCGGCATGACCACGATGCAGGTTGCCTTCAGCGAAAGCGACATGCGTTCTATCTGCCAGCAGTACAGTCCCCTCTGCACGCCATCTGGAAGCCCGGTGCGCAATGCGACATTTGATTTTCGCTCCGGTGGCATGGTGGTAAACGGGGAATTTTATGTGGAGCAGGTCGGCATCTGGCAGCAAGTTGGGGTAGTGCTGCGCGCCAGCGGGAATCAATTTGTCTTTGAAGGCGTGGATGTGAACGGGCAGTTGTTCGCGGTTCCGCCGGATGATCTGGGCGAACTGGTGGCGGAGGTAGAAAGCACTGCGAATGATCTGCTGCGCCAACTCAGTGTTCAGGCAGCTGGGGAAACCTTCACGCTGCGTGAACTGTACCTGGATGATGCCACGCTGACGATGGTGCTGCGATGACACAAAAGCTGATCCTTGTGCGGCATTCCATCTCTGCACCGCAGCCAGATTTACCCCAGGAAGCATGGCAGCTCACCGCAGAAGGTGAATTGCGCTGTGTACAACTGGCGGAAACATTGCGCCCTTACGTACCGGAGCGCATCTTCACCAGCATAGAAGCGAAAGCACAATCCACCGGGAAACATCTGGCGCAGGCGTTAAGCATCCCCTGGCAAACCGCGCCGGATTTGCAGGAAACTGCACGCGGCGATGAAGATTACTTCGCAGACAAAGCCGCCTTTGCTGCCGCTGTCGAGAAAGCCATGCGCCAGCCGGAGCAGGTCTTGTTCGGCAGTGAAACTTTCGCGGATGCAAAAGCGCGTTTCACGCAGCAGATGCACACGCTGATGCAGCAGTATCCCGGCGAAACGCTGGTGCTGGTCTCGCATGGTCGCGTGCTGTCGATGGTACTTGGCGAATTGCTAACCCGCGATCCCTTCGCCATCTGGCAGGAAATGACCATGCCTGCGTATGTGGTCTTGGAGCTGCCATCGTTGCGCCGCATGATCGCGTCAGGATGATTTGAACCACAAAGGCGCGAAGAACACAAAGAAGTTCTCTGCGCTGAACCCCTCACATAAACTGCTTCAGCACCTTGAAATCTTCGCGCAGGGTATCTTTTTGTCCGGCATTGTAGAGCGCGACGGCGGGGTGATACAGCGGCACAACATGGGCTTCTCCGTAGCTCGTCTGTACCGGGATGGCTGTTCCGTGTAGCTGGCTGATTTTGCCCTTTTTCTCGGATGAATCGAACAGGTTCAGCAGAAATTCCATTGAGAAACGTCCCAGAGTTGCCATTACCTGCGGCTGAATGATGTCTATCTGGCGTTCCAGAAAGGGGGCATACAATTCAATTTCGCCTTTGTGCGGATCACGATTGTTCGGTGGGCGATCTTTGACGATGTTGGTGATGTAGACATCTTCGCGCTTCAGGTCGATGCCTTCCAGCAGTTCATCCAGCACGCGCCCTGATGCCCCACAGAAGGGTCGCCCGGTTTTGGCTTCATTTTCGCCCGGTGCTTCCCCAATGAACATAATCTTGGCAGTGTGGCTACCTTGCCCGATGACCGGATAATAGTTATTTTTCGTGCGGTATTCATACAGCGGCGATTCTTCTAGCTGCATAATCTCGCTGCGGATTTGCTTCATCTGCTGTAAGCGTTCATCGACATCCATTGACCTCAACCTTTTTCATGCATCCATGCAAACAAAATCCAACGAATTGTAGCAAAGGCGTGAGAGGTTACCACATAACACCATATGAGAAGCTGTGCCTGACGTTCATGCAATGATTAGGTAGCACAGGGCATTTCTTGCGCAGGGCTATGCTACAATGGCGGCGAATTTCAAATTGCATAACAGCAAAGGAACTTCAACGCGATGAAGCGACTGATTGTACTGGTAGTTCTCGTCCTGACGGTTGTCCCCACATTTGCCCAGGAAGACTCCATCATCACCCGCCGTGCCGCACCTGATTCGACTGGTGTGCAACTGGAAGTGGTGGCAGAAGGATTTAATCGTCCCTTGTTTCTGACTCATGCAGGCGATGGCAGCGGCGCATTATACGTATTGGAACAAGGTGGCCTGATTTATCGCTTGCTGGATGGCGAGCGCAGCATCTTCCTTGATCTGACCAACACCGTTTCGTCCGGCGCTGCGGGGCCTGGATACAGTGAGCGCGGCTTGTTGGGATTGGCCTTCCATCCTGACTACGCAGAAAATGGCATGTTCTTTGTCAATTACACAGATGTGAATGGCACTACAAACGTCGTTCGCTATTTTTCCGAAGATGGTGTTGTCAACACCGCCAGCGCGGAAGTCATCCTCACACAGACGCAGCCTTTCGCCAATCACAACGGCGGACATATGGCCTTCGGTGCAGATGGCTATCTGTATATCAGCCTGGGAGATGGCGGCGCGGCAAATGATCCACTGCAAACTGGGCAGGATCCCACCGATTGGCTCGGCTCGATTTTGCGCCTGGATGTAAATGGCGAAACAGGCTATACAATCCCGGCAGATAATCCCTTTGCTGATGGTGAAGCAGGCGCGCCTGAAGTCTGGTCATACGGGCTGCGCAATGTCTGGCGTTTCAGCTTTGACCGCGCAACCGGGGATATGCTGCTGGCGGATGTCGGACAGAATCAGTATGAAGAAGTCAACTTCGAGCCTGCTGGCATGGGTGGCTTGAACTACGGCTGGAACAAGTTCGAGGCCACGCATATCTTCGCAGGTTTTGTTGAAGGCACAGTGGAACCTTTTGCCGAATACGATCACAGTCAGGGCTGCTCGGTGACCGGGGGCTATGTCTATCGCGGGGAAGAAGTTCCAGATTTGCAGGGTGTGTACTTCTATGGTGATTATTGCACAGGCTTGGTCTGGGCTGCGTATCGCAATGAAGCGGAAGAATGGAATACAAACCTGTTCTTGCGCACCGGGTTCCAGGTGAGCAGCTTCGGCGAAGATGAAGCCGGGGAACTCTACATTGTGAATTATCAGGGTGCTGTGTTGAAGTTCATCGCAGCCGAGTAGCCGATCACATGAACAGGAGCGGCTCCGAATCGCTCCTGTGTCAGACACTGAACGAAGAAAGGCTATGTAGATGGCAAAAATCTTCATTGCCGGAACAATCAACATCGAGACGACGCTGAAAATTGATCAGTTTCCGATTGAGTATACTCCGGTGCGTTATCCCTTCTTCGGCCTGGAAAGCACCGTTTCTTCGGTGGGTTATAACATCGCCAGAGCGCTAAAAATCCTGGGGCATGCTGTGACGCTGCATGCCATGATTGGGGATGATGCCGCCGGGGAATTGGTGCGGCAGGCATTGCAGCAAGATGGCCTGGATGCTGGGAAGGTACTGCCCCGGTTGTGTGCCACGCCTCAATCGGTGATTCTGTACGATGGCAGCGGCAGGCGCATGATTAACGTCGATCTCAAAGACCTTCAGGAAACGTCGTATCCGCTGGTGCATTGTGATTTCAGCGCTGTTGATCTAGCAGTGTTGACCAACGTTAATTTCAGCCGACCCATGCTGGAAATGGCGAAATCTGCTGGTGTGCCGATTGCCACCGATGTCCATGTGATCGGCAACCTGGAAGATGACTACAACAGCGATTACATGGCAGCGGCGGACATCCTCTTCATGAGCGATGAAGGGCTGCCGACTTCACCGGAGGATTGGGCGCGGCAAATCTGGGCGCGTTACCAAACGCCGATTGTGGTGATTGGGCTGGGCGCAGAGGGGGCGCTGCTGGCTGTCCGTGCAGATCAACACATCGAGCGCATTCCCGCAAAAGCACTGCGCCCCATTGTGAATACCATTGGTGCGGGGGATGCGCTGTTTTCGTCATTTGTACACAGCTACGCGAACACTGCTGATCCTTATACGGCCATTCGCAAGGCTGTCTTGTTTGCTGGCTACAAAATTGGCGAGAAGGGTGCTGCACAGGGTTTCATGACAGCACAGCAACTGGAAGCGGCGTTCGAAGAACATTACGGCGAACTTTGGTAAGAGTAAGCGGGCGCAATACGTCTTCACAGCATCCGGGATGGTATTGTGAGGAATAGATGCTGCGCCTCATCTCGCGCCTCAGCGTTGTGCTAACTGCCAGCTTTGCTTTGCTGCTTGGGCTGGTTCATGGGTTGTTGTACGATGCAGCTTACTATGAAACGGCTCATGATTTCTTCACGCAGTCGGAAAGCTGTGTTGGATCGCCCTGCTTCCTGGGCGTGATTCCGGGTGAGACTGCCGCTCTCGATATTCAAGATACGTTGCTGCGCAGTTCACTCGTGTTGGATGCGCTATTGGTCGATGTGCAGGCCAGTCCACACCACGTCGATTGGGAGTGGAACGGAACCCAGCCGCGATACCTGCGTACAGCAGGCCGGGTCGATGTATCTGGCAATGAAGTTGCGGCCTGGCTCTTACTCTCCCCGGAGCTAACTCTGGCGCAGTTGCTCATCATCTTCGGCGAACCACAAAGCGTTGGCGGGCAATTTTCCAATGTTATCCTGCGCTATCCACAATATGGCTTGCTGCTGCGCTTCACCGGAGATTGTGATACCTTCTGGCGGGCTGTCCCGCAGATCGAAATCGGCAGCGTCAGTCCTGGAAATGCAAACCAAACGCTGGATGTGCGTTACCGTGAATTATGTGCAGGACAGTGGCCTTGATTGTATTATGACCAACGTTCCCGCTGTTTTGCGATGAAGGCCGTGCTGTAGAAATGTGTGGCATAGCGACTGCCGTAGACCGTCTCAAGATTCGCTGGCGTGACGATCAATTCTTGCTTGAACTGCTTGTACACCGCCGCGAATGATTTGGCTTCGCTGGTATTTGTCCGTAGAATTTTCAATTCTGGCACACTCACAAACTCCCCAACAACACGTTCGCGCAAGTCATTGTCCATCTCTAACTGCAAAATCAACACATCGTAGGGATCACTGCTGAAGCGGGTATACCCCTGTTCGGTATCGAATGGGTAGCTGTACGCATCAATGCCCAACGTTTGCTCGAATTCTGCTTCAAACCAGTTCAGTCGGTAATAGTGACGTGCCTGCGCAAAGTAGGCTGTATTAAAAAGGTCGATCAACTCGGGGAGGGTGCGCGTCTCCCAGACTTTGCGCTCACCCGTAATCCAATTCAGTTTGCTAAAAAACTCGGTAATCATCTGCGCCATTGGATCACGTACCAGGGTGATGATATGGGCAGGGCGGCGCGGTTGCAGCACATGGTCGTAAAACCAGGCGGCATTCCCATATTGTTTGCGTTGTTCTTCGTTGGCGATCATCTCTGGTTTGAAGACGAAGAGATCCACGGCTTCCAGTGACTCCGCCAGCGCCGTTGACCCCACACGGCCTGCGGAATAGATCGCAATAGGCATGTCACCACGTCCGTATAGCCGCCATGTGTTTTTTGCCCACTTTGCCGCCTTTTGCACCAATCCCATGCGAATGCCTCAGTTCTGTAGAACCATCAATCAGTGTCTCACCATATTCAACACAGCAGCGAGATTGGTCAAGGGGCGTGCAGGGATGAATCAAAAAGAGGCTCACCATGATAGGCAAACCTCTGCTTTTTGGATTGATCGAAACTTATGAGGTCGTTTCAGGCGTGTGTGCTTCGGTTTCTTCGGCATCGTCGGATTTGTTCGCGTTTTTGCCAGGTACAACGAAGACCGGGCAGGGCATGCTGCTGATGACCTTCTGAGTCACGCTGCCGAACAACCAGCGGCTGAACCCGGTGCGTCCGTGTGTTGTCATCACAATTGCATCAACTTCATGACTGTTAGCGATATCCACAACAACAGTTGCCGGATCGCCCATTTCAGCGATGGTCTCGACTTTGTATCCTTTGGCAATCAGACCGCGTTCGACACTCCCCAGGTATTCACGCACACGGCGGTGTGTCGTTGCATATGCATCTTCGTTGAATGCCCGTGCGCCACCGACAACTGTAATCGGAATATCGGTGATGGCATAGTCCGCTTCTAGCGGGGTTTCTACAACGCTAACCAGCGTAATTGTACCTTGGTTGCAGAGAATTTCAGCCGCATAGGGCAGTGCTTGCTCAGATAATGCTGAACCATCCAGCGGGACAAGAACATGGTCTAGCATCAGGTTCCTCCAAGAATTCTATATACTATTTCTTTCAGCATACGCCCAAGCCGCTTAAAACTGTGAGTAATGAATAGTACCTCTGGCTCGTGACGAAGGGCATGATTCGGCAAACGTGAAATCAACAAGAACAAAAACACCCCGCCGCAATCGACAGGGTGTTCGGGATTTTGCAGTTCCAGGAAGATTTAGCGTTCTTCAGGCGGAGTCCAGGTCAAATCCATTGGGCCGACATAGGTAGCCTTCGGACGGATCAAGCGACCACCCATCTGATCGACAATGTTTGCAGTCCAACCAGCCATACGGGACATCACGAACAGCGGTGTGAACATATCAATGTCTAGCTTGAGTGTGTAGAGCAAAATTGCGCTGTAATAGTCAACATTCGGGAAGAGCTTGCGTTCGATGAAGTATTCGTCTGCTCGTGCTGCTTCTTCCAGCTTCACAGCGATGTCGAACCATTTTTCGTTGCCGCTGCTCTTTGCGAGGCGTTCACTGTGCATCTTGAGGACACCCGCACGCGGATCGGGAGCTTTGTAGACGCGATGCCCGATACCCATAATGCGGCGGTCGCCTTCTTTGATGTTGGTCTTGAACCAGTTCTCTACATTTTCCGGTTCACCAATTTCGATGAACATCTTCATCGCTTCTGCGTTTGCACCCCCATGCGAAGGGCCTTTCAGTGCGCCGATAGCGCCAACGACTGCGCTGTGCATATCGCTGCCGGTAGCAGTGATGACGCGGCTGGTGAAGGTCGAAGCGTTCATGCCGTGTTCTGCCAGCAGCACCAGGTAGACGTTCACAGCCTGGCTGGCAACTTCGTCCGGTTCTTCCCCGGTCAGCATGTACATGAAGTTCTGCGACAGGTTCAGGTCGCCACGCGGAGCAACAGGTTCCTGACCAGCTTTAATGCGATTCCATGCCGCACAAATAGTGGTGACCTGCCCGGTCATGCGCAGGGCTTTTTTCACGGCTACTTCTTTGTCGGTCAGGTTTTCTGCATCCGGGTCATAGGATGAGAGCATGGAAGTTGCGGTACGCACGACTGCCATTGCTGGGGTATCTTTGGGAGTTGCCTTCATTGCGTCAAGCACAGCCTGGGGGATGGCTGCATTTTCAGCCATATAGCCGCGGGTTTCTTCCAGTTCGGCCTTATTCGGGAGGCGAACGTGGTGCAGCAAGAACACAACTTCTTCGAAGAGGGCGTTTTCTGCGAGGTCTTCAATGCTGTAACCGCTGTAGATCAGCTTACCTTCTTCGCCGTTAACGAGACTGGTCTGCACGTCAGCAACGATGATACCTTCAAGACCACCTTTGTTGGACATTCTTTATCTCCTCATGTAAAAATATGAAAAATCAGCAGAAGCTCAAAAGCACTGTCACACAGCCATGACTCACTACGTTGACCATATGTATCCAGTGTAGTATTGACACAGTAGGTTCGACCCTAGAGGCCGTCGGAAGTATATCATTGCTACAGGTACGCTTCAACGTCCACTGTGTCCTATAATTGGGATCATCCTACTACATAGTATGCCGAATGCCCTTCGTGAAGACCACGAAAATCGACGGTTTTTTTTGCTGTCAATTGTCATTGTTCAGTGCCAAAAATGGTTGAGGGAATCTGTTGCAATCATTGTGGTATTGTGCTAGGCTTATGCGCATGATTAGAAAACACCTATACCACACACAATTTGTTGTATGTTGCAGCGCCTGCTGTATGTGTACCGGGGCGAAAAATCCACCGGGGATTGGTGTGCGTGCTGCGTGAGTGTGGGGATTGACCCTGACACAACGAGAAGAGCGAGCCAACTCCGGTTCGCTCTTTTTTGTTTTTCACGCTAGCATTGCCAACTTCGCAATCGGTTAGCACAAGAAGGAATGAAGATGCAGATCATTTTGTCATCAACATTGCAGCAGCAGATTTTCCAGCAGATGGAAGCGACCTTCCCGAATGAGGGTGGTGGGTTTTTGCTGGGTTCTCGGCAGGCGGATCGCGTGACCATCGAAGATGTGATCCAGGTGGAGAACACTTTTGAGACGGAAGAGCAGTATCACCGTTATGCCATGACCCCGCAAAATTGGGCGCAGATGGAAGATGAAGCCGATGAACGTGGTTTATCGCTGGTAGGGTATTACCACAGCCATCCTGATTCTCCGGCGATCCCGTCAGAGTATGACCGCGCTCATGCCCTGCCGAATTTCACTTACATCATCACGTCGGTGATGGCGGGCAAGGCTGTCGAAATGCTCGTCTGGGAGTTGGATGCAGACCGCAGTAAATTTCACCCGCAGGAGTTGGTGGTTGGGTAGTTGCCATGAGAAGCAGTGACCGATCATGAAACTTTCAGGTAAGATACCGGATCGTTGCAAAATCGAAGAACAAATTCAACACAACAGGAGCAAAACGAACATCATGGCAACCATCAAAATCCCAACTCCCCTGCGTGCATATACCGATAATCAGGCAAAAGTGGAAGCAAGCGGTAGCACTGTTGGCGAGGCGCTCAACAGCCTCATTGAGCAATATCCCGATCTGAAGCCGCATCTTTTCAAAGAAGATGAGCTTCGCAATTTCGTGAATGTCTTCCTTGAAGATGAAGATATTCGTTTCCTGGATGGTGTGGAGACCAGCATCGAAGCGGATGCGGATCTGCGCATTATCCCCAGCATCGCAGGCGGCAGTCGTTAAGCAAACGCAGCGCGATATGCCTCCGACTCATTGACGTACCGAAGAGGGGCATGAATCATGAGTAGTACATCACTTCGCAGAATCGACCAGACCGGATTGAAGACAGGGCAGGCGCTCACCATCCTCTTGCTGATTGCGGCATTTGTGCTGGATAGTTGGGTGCTGGTGGCATTCGTCGCAGTGGCGCAGTTGTTGGGGGCGCTGGCAGTTCCGTTTGCACCATACAAGCTGTTTTATCAGCACGTACTCAAACCAAGCGGAGTAGTGAAGCCTAACGTAGAACCCGATAACCCGGAACCGCACCGCTTTGCTATGCTGGTGGGGGCGTTGTTCAATGGTGCAGCCACAATTGCTTTGCTGGCTGGCGCTCCGCTGGCAGCCTGGGTGCTGGTGGGGATCGTCATCGTATTGGCGAATCTGAATTTCTGGCTCAATTTCTGCCTGGGCTGCTGGATGTACTACCAATTCAACCGCCTGGGTGTTCCTGGTTTTACGGTTTCCCCCATACAGGAGTCATAATCCATGGTTGAACGCTTACTGATCGTCGTCGTACTCGCTATCGTTGCAGCCGCTGCCTACTGGCTTTATACCCGCCGTCAACTGCGGCAGGTGAGCGAAGGGCAGCCCGATGATCCGATTCAGCAGATGCTGCGCCCTGGGGTCGCATCCGTTGTTTACTTCACAACACCGGGTTGCATCCCGTGCAAGACGCAGCAGCAGCCAGCTTTGCAACGCCTGCAAACAGAACTGGGTGAGCGCATTCAGGTCGTGCAAATTGATGCCAGCGAACAGCCGGAGTTGGCTTCGCGCTGGGGCGTGATGACAGCGCCGACCACCTTCGTCATTGATGAAACGGGGGAAGCAACCGCCGTGAATCATGGCGCTGTCAATGAGCATGTCCTTAAGCGCCAGTTGCTGCGCCGCGTAGCAGAAGTAGCCTAGGGGCTGCTTTGCTTCGGGCATTGAGTTGTGGACATCCAACCGTGCGTCTTCCACAACCAGAAATAATGACGTAACTGACCTTACGCAGAGGTTCCTGAAAACGGGTAGGATACGCAGAACAGTCGATGAGCGTCTCAGCATTTCAGCTTGTCAGCCTCAGAGTGCGTTTTTTGAGCACATCACGACTGCAAAAACGTTTTTGCTGATGGCTGATCGCTGACAGCTTACGCTCGTCGAAGCGGAAAAGGCTGGCAGCAAGGGCTACTGCGTAACATCAGTGACGTAAGACCAGCGTATTTGCCTGAGTCTATAACGATACACACCATAACCCTTGAGGGGCAAGAAACATGGAAGCATTGGTACAACACGGAACCGATCTCTCCAATCAGGAGATCGCTCGTTATGCGCGGCATCTCATCATGCCCGAAGTCGGTATTGATGGGCAGCGCAAATTAAAAGCCGCCAGCGTCCTGCTGATCGGCACAGGGGGTTTAGGCAGCCCAACAGCGCTCTACCTCGCAGCGGCGGGGATCGGGCGTATTGGCCTGGTGGATTATGATGTTGTGGATGAGAGTAATTTACAGCGCCAGGTGATTCACGGGGTCAGCACAGTGGGCATCCGTAAAGTGGATAGCGCCGAAAAGCGCCTGCGTGACCTGAACCCGGATTTGCAGATTGATAAGTACAATGTGCCGCTGACCAGTGATAATGCGCTGGAACTTTTCGAACCATATGATGTCATCATTGATGGTACGGATAATTTCCCAACGCGCTACCTGGTCAATGATGCCTGTGTGAAGTTGGGCAAGCCCAATATTTATGGCAGTATTTTCCGCTTTGAAGGTCAGTTGAGCGTCTTTTATGCGGAAGAAGGGCCTTGCTACCGCTGCATGTTCCCCGAACCGCCACCACCCGGACTCGTCCCCAACTGCGCGGAAGGTGGAGTCCTGGGCATTCTGCCAGGGACAATCGGCACGCTGCAAGCAACGGAAGCGATCAAAGTCATCCTCGGTATCGGCACGCCGATGATTGGGCGTATGATGCTCTATGATGCACTGGATATGGAATTCAACACGATCAAAGTGCGTAAGAACCCCAACTGCCCGGTATGCAGCATCGCGCCGGAAGATGTCGAATTGATCGACTATGAGCAGTTCTGCGGGGTTCCCGCGCATGACCACAGCGATTTCCGTGTTTCGGAAGAAGAAGGCTACGAGAGCATTCAGGAAATCAGTGTGACAGAACTCAAAGCCAGGATGGATTCCGGCGAAGATATTGTCGTGTTGGATGTGCGTGATCCGCATGAATGGGCAATTTCTGCGATTGATGGCACACTGCGTATTCCGAAAGGGGATATTCAGGCTGCCAAGAACGCACTGAAGGCCAGCCGCAAGCTGTTTGAAGAAACGGTGCTGGCAGAAATATCGAAAGATAAGCCGCTGTATGTTTTGTGCCGCAGTGGGAAACGCAGCGCGGATAGCATCCTCTTCTTGCAGGAAGCAGGCTACGATCCGTCGCAGATGTGGAACGTTGCCGGGGGTATTCTCGCCTGGGCAAATGAGGTTGATCCCACCATGCCGCAGTACTAGGTACTGATAATACACAATCGGGGCGATCTTGAATCGCCCTTGTTTCCTCTCAGATGACTATTCCGGGAAGTAGTACCTCCGGTGACTCATTACGGTCATTCTACCATGTTGTTAAACTCTCATCTTTGCATGGTTAGAATCTCGTCCCAAACAATGCTACTGGGCAAAAAAATCTGCTACACTCTTCGCATAACGAAACCTTTCGAAGAAACATTGGGGGGATACTATGCCCGTTCTGTTGTTGTGCCAGGGCGATCCAGCAGCAAAGGACTTGCTGCGTAAGGCGATTGAAGCCCGCTATGGCATCAACCCACCAGCTTTTGAAAAACTCCAGATTGCATTTAAAGGCCGCGCCCGTGTTGATCTGGCATTGGTGAAAACCTGGGTTCCTGTTGATGCACTGGCTAGCTTCATCATGCCGACTCATCTACGCTGGGATTTCGTCGTCAAGCCTCTGAAGCTCCCGGTACGCCGAGGGGTAGAAGCCTTCGACGGGCAGACCTATCGTAGTGGGCGAGGTTCCAACACGAATGAAAAAACACAGACTGATATGTTGACCTCGGCGCGGGGGCGTTTGTGGGCTGTTGCGGCGCTGCTCTTGACCCCACTGAGCGAATATACGATTAAGTTATCCATCTGCGGGGATCGCTGCATTGAGGCGGAAAATACCAAACTGGAAGACAGCGTGAAGATCCATCTGCGCGAGGATTACACCATCGAGCGCGTTGAAGTGAACTGCTGGAACCCGGATAAGGAACGCACGCAACTGCATACTTTCCAGACCTCGCAGCAGCAGATTCCAGTTAATGATTTGATGCTGCCGGAAAAAGTGGTGGCGTACTGGGACGATGAAATCGCCTATGAGATGGAACCTCTCAGCGTGCAGCACAGCCCGAATTTTGATGAGCGTGTCTTTCGCCTGGAGCGTGATGTCGCTATGCCCTGATGGAACAGTTTTTTTTGCGAGGCTCATCTCCAGAAACTGTGATTCTTGATATTTTCTGTAAACGGCGCAGTACGCTGCACCCCTACAAATCACACTTTTTACGCATGAGCCATTTGCGAATGCACGGACGAGGCTCCTCCCTCGCCTCTTTCTATCTCCTCCTGTGAAATTTCTCTCAAATGCCTGCCTTTCTCATGCTACCTGCGGTATAGTCTGTGAATGATTTAGAACCTATCCGAAAAATGGTTCCTACAGATAAGCCTGTCGTAGGAGTTCGAGCATGTCGAACCCGTCTTCAGGCCAGCGGGCGTGTCCACGACGCGCCCCTACGAGAATTCTCAGATAGACACTTATTCGTCACTTGAGGGAGAACCCGATGAAACGTATTGCTGTGACTGGCGGCACGGGCAAGGCTGGACGCGCTGTTGTTGCGGATTTGACTCAGCATGGCTACGAAGTGCTGAATCTGGATATTGCGGCGGAACGCTACGCGCCGAACACACTGGTTGTAGATTTGACGGATTACGGGCAGACCATCGATTCTATGAAGGGCTGCGACGCGGTAGTGCATCTGGCGGCAATTCCTGCGCCGGGTTTGATGCCGGATGAGTTCACATTCCGCACCAATATGACCAGCACCTATAACGTTTTCCAGGCAGCCGCAACCCTGGGCATGAAGCGCGTCGTCTGGGCGAGCAGCGAAACCACCCTCGGTTTGCCGTTCGACAAAGAAAAACCAGATTACGCCCCAATTGACGAGAACCAGACTCCCTACCCCGAGTCGAGTTATGCCCTCTCAAAGTTGCTCAGTGAAGAAATGGCACGCCAGTACAACCGCTGGACGGGTATTCCCTTCGTTGGGCTGCGCATCTCAAACATCATGGAACAGCCGGACTACCAGAAATTCCCGTCGTACTGGGATGATCCCATGATCCGCAAATGGAATCTGTGGGGCTATGTGGATGCGCGAGATGTTGCCCAATCCTGCCGCCTGGGTCTGGAAGCAGATGTCACAGGCGCGGAAGTTTGCATCATCGCGGCAGCGGATACCTGTATGAAGGCGACCAACCGCGAACTGATGGCGCAGGTCTTCCCGGATGTGGAAATTCGCGGAGACATCAGCGACCACGAAACCCTGTTGAGTATCACCCATGCGCGGGAAATTCTGGGTTATGACCCGCAGCATTCGTGGCGGGATTACGTCGGCGGCTAAAAGCAGGTAGAGGAAGGGCAGGGAATATGGCAGAAATTACCTGTTCACCGATGATTCTGTAGGTTTCTATGAGACGCTCGGTTTTGAACGCCAACCCGTCGGCATGGGTCGCGTACAGGGCGAATGGTTGCAGAATGCAACACGGTGATAGATGTGTTTCGTAGGGGCGCTGTGCCCCTACAGTAAAAAATCCGATTATCCAGCCGAACCCGGTGGGGCAATCTGCACGTTCAAGCGCGATAAGACTGCATCAATCGGCGTGAAAACGGTCACTGCGCCAGAACCTGCGAACAACAACCCGACGGCGTTCTGGCTATCTTTTGCCACGATCAACGAACCGGAATCTCCTGGCTGGCTCATGCCCGTGGTCATCGTCTGACCACTGAAACGTGCCGTCTTATTCCCTGCCAGGGTCGTGTAATTCACATCCACCGTTGTATTAATCACCGTGATTGTTCCGGGGGTAAGCCCGGTTGTGCGTCCCATCTTGCGCACCTTCATTGCCAGCGTAGGGGTAGTTGTGCCTGTAATCTGCCCGATGTTGAGAATCTCATTGCTGACCAGCGAAGCATCAACTGGTTTCGCCAGCGCGGCATCAATCGGGTTTTCTGGGATGGCAGCCTGTGCTTCCACGGTGGTTGCATCTGCTGGATTGAATTTCTCACGGACAGATTGCGTGCTGACAATGCGCGTGTCCGAATTGTTCATTTCCGCCAGCATATTCCCCAGGTTGACGATCAATTGCAGACAACCATCGCCACCTGGTGTGGTTTCACCACCATTGGTGCCGCCTTCGGATGGCTCTTGAATGAGATCACTGCCTGATGGAGTGGGATCACCGACGTAGCGCAAACGCCAATAGCGTTCCAATTGTGCCACCATGTCCGCTGGATTTTGCCCGCCATCCGTCGCGCCGGGTTGCAAAATGGCATCACCCAGTTCTGCATCGTTGCTGTATGCCAACACATGATTATTGGAAAGTATCAACGGTTCTCCGGTACGGCGGTCGTAGACCAGCACACCGAATGTCCCGGCTGTTCCCAGATAGTGTGAGATGCTCACACCAGCAGGGATGGTCGGTCGCCAGAAATCACGCGGACCCGAATTCACCTGTGCTTCGATGGTTCCGACCTCCAGTACATCGGTCACTGCGCCATCAATCTCTGGGGGGACGACATCCTCATCACGTAGTGCTTCTTTGGGGATTTTTCGCTGCACCAGCGCCATCAACGCCATCTGGTCGGTGGCTTCCCCGTGCGAATCTTTGAAGCCCAGTCCCACGCCGACAACATTTTTTTTCGAGAGCAGTTCCGCCTGAAAACGCTGTTGTGCTTCTATGAGTTGGCTCAAGAAGGCCATATGACTGTACCTCTTGCTATCTGTTCAATTTGATGTTGATTGTAACGCACTTTGTGAATGCTGCTGCAGTTGATCGCAAAAAGGTTTATACTTTTGAGGTTGTTTGGTTACAAACGGATATAAGGGAGTCTTCCATGCCAGAAGATATGACACCGATCCAAAAATTCTATAATCCCGATGCCGCGATTTGTTACGGTTGCGGCTACAACAACCCGCATGGCCTGCACATCCAGACACAATGGGATGGCGAAGTCGGTCATAGTGAGTTTAATCCGCGCCCGGAACATACGGCTTTTCCGGGGTACGTCTACGGTGGATTGCTCGCTAGCCTTGTTGATTGCCACAGCATCGGTACAGCCATTGCTGCGATGTATGATGCTGCCGGACGCGAACCTGGTTCAGCGCCGGAGATCACCTGTGTGACGGGCAAGCTGAGTGTATCTTATCACAAACCGACACCTATGGGTGTTACGCTAAAGCTGGAATGCCGTGTGAAGGAATTGACCGAGAAGAAGGCTGTCATCACAACAGAGATCATTGCCAACGGCGAAGTATGCGTGACTGGGGAAACGGTAGCCGTACGGGTTCCCTCTCGTTTGATGGAGCAGCCGAAGTAATGGACTGATTTGGGTTTGCACAGTGATCATTAGAGACGCATAATCGGCGGCGAATGATCGACAACTACGGAAAGTTTCTTGTATGACTACAACATCGACATATGATTTTGATACTGTGATTGACCGCAGTGGCACAGATTGCTTTAAGTGGGATGTGTTTGGGGAAGATGTGCTGCCGATGTGGGTGGCGGATATGGATTTCAAAGCGCCGACTGCTGTGCTGGATGCGCTGCACGAGCGCGTATCCCATGGCATCTTCGGTTATACAGGGCCTGCGCCAGAATTACGAGAGATCATCGTTCAACGCATGCAGGAACGCTTCAACTGGGAAATTCAACCGGAGCATATCTTATTCCTGCCGGGGATGGTTCTGGGGTTGAATGTGGTGACGCAGGCTGTTGGCAAAGCTGGGGATGGCGTGCTGATGAATGCTCCGGTGTATGGCCCCTTCCACTGGGTTCCTGGCAATCGTGGGCGTTTCCCGCAAGCTGTACCACTGCGCCGCGTAGAGGACAGCGACAACACATTTCACTATGAAATCGACTTTGAAGCCTTTGAAGCCGCTATCACACCACAAACTTCGCTCTATTATCTCTGCAATCCGCATAATCCCACCGGGCAAGCGTTCTCACCGGATGAACTTCGGCAGCTTGGCGAAATTTGCCTGAAGCACAACGTCGTGATTTGTTCTGACGAAATCCACAGTGATTTGCTACTGGGGGATACAGTACATACACCAATTGCCACACTCTCCCCGGAACTGGCACAGCAGACAATCACGCTGATTGCGCCCACGAAAACCTATAACATCGCGGGGCTGGCTTGCTCTGTGGCGATTATCCCCAATGATGACCTGCGCCAGAAGATCGAACATATTGCCCGCTTCTCTGGCTATCATGTGGATACATTGGCGTATACGGCGGCGCTGGCAGGCTACCGCGACAGCGAAGATTGGCTGCATGCGCTGCGTGGGTATCTCACAGAAAACCGCGATTATGTGCTGCACTACCTACAAAAAAACTTGCCCATGCTCAAGACTACCGTACCGGAGGCAACCTATCTGCTGTGGATTGATGCATCTGCGCTGCCGTTGGATGAATACGAAAACGCGCATGATTTCTTCCTGAAGCGGGCAAAAGTCGCGGTCAATCCAGGAACGTTCTTCGGTACAGGCTATGACGAATACGTCCGCCTGAATTTTGCTGCACCGCGTGCGTTGATCGAACAGGGATTGGAGCGTATGAAGGCCGGAATACTCGGAGAGTAGACTGCTGAGAAATCGGAAACAAGAATCCCCATCATGCGTGATGGGGATTCTTAAAAGACACGACTGATTTTTTAGTTATTCACGTTGAAATCATAGCCATAGGTGTTCGTCGGCGGAAAACCATCGAAGATTGTGACCTGCACTTTACCCTCTTCATCTGGCCCCACGTTCAACTGATACTCGCCCGTCGTCAGTTTGTAGAGCGCAATGGTACCATCTGCGTTTTGTGCAATGAGCGTATTCTGTGTGACGGTCATTGCAGCCCATTCCGCCAGTTCTTCCGGCGTGAGGCGGATGACCAGCGAACCTTCGCCGGAGGCATTAATGGCGTAGATGCTGAGACCTTCGCCAGTTTCCTGATCGTAGTATACGGCAACATCCACGCTGGTTCCCTCAAAGCGATCATCCAGCGGCGGTGCAGGGACTTCGCAATCACCCAGGTACACGACCCAGGAAACAGGGCCGGTGACGGTCACGGTTGCAGAGACGGTGATGTCTTCCGTTGCACGCAGCCCCAGGCTTTCTGTTTCACCCGGGTTGATGACACCGGAACTCGGAATCGGAACAGGTAGGTTGGATGCCTGTAGCGTGATTGTGAAATTCACATCTTCGTCACCGTTGTTGGTTACGCGGATCGCAATGCGTTCACCTTCTGGCAAGGTGTAAGGGCCTGCGGATGTCGTTCCGTCGAAGCTGCCAGAGAGAACAACACAAGGTTCTGTTTCCGCCAGCGCAGCCGGAGCTACCCCCCAGACGACAATCGAAACTAGCACAAGTACGAGTACCACGGAAGCACGTTTCATGGATTGCATAATATTCCCCATATCTCACCTGGTAAAATGAAGGCGCGTTACAAAAAGCATAGCCCCAATTTGCCAAATAGGGAATTACATCACGGATTACCACTGACATTCATCATAAATCGTCACAATCCTCAATCTTGCAGGAAGAAGTAATATTCCAGGATGCGCTTGGTGATAGGAGCCGCCACCGCAGAACCATCCCCAGCATTTTCCACCAGCACCACAACCACAATCTCTGGATCATCTTTGGGCGCATAAGCGGCGAACCAGCTATGCGGCGTGCGATTTTCGCCGCCAACCTGCGCGGTTCCCGTTTTGCCACATACCCCGCCCTGATAATCCACCAGCGGAGAAGGAGACGGCAAATTGAAAATATGCCATGCCGTACCGTTCCGCTCGCTGGTTACATCACACAAGCCTTCACGCACGATGCGCAGCGCTTCGGTTGACATATCAAATCTGCTGGAAACTTCCGGTTCTGCTACGATGGTACGCTGATCCAGAATACCCCGTTCGCGCACCACTTGCGGGACGTAGAGCGTGCCACCATTGGCGATAGCCGCATACATCCGCGCCATTTGCAGGGGAGTGACCTCAATTTCACCCTGCCCAATAGCCAGGTTCACAGCGTTGCTGTATGTCCAGGTCAGGCCATAGGTTTCGCGGATGAAATCCGGGTCAGGGATATTGCCAGGGTCTTCTACTAAATCTGTCATGCCTGTAGGAACACCGAGTCCCATGCGCCGTGCATAGGTTGGCAGCATCCAGGGATCCATGTTATTCAGCACAAAACCTGTCTGGTAAAAGAATGGATTGCAACTTTGCCGCAGTGCCGTGCGCGTATTGACGGAGCCGTGTCCGGGAGGCCACCAATCTGTGCGCACATCACCTTCGTACTCCCAGATTCCACTGCAATAATACGCCTGATTCTCGGTGTAGAGTCCGGTATCCAGTACCGCCATTGCATCGACTACTTTGAAGATAGAACCAGAAGGATATACCCCCTGGGTCACGCGGTTAAGCTGCGGCGTGCGGGGATCATTGCCCAATTCTTCTTGAATCTGGTCGGCAACATCGCGCCCGATGGCGGGGTATGGCGTATAAGCATTGGCATCGTAATAGGGGTAACTTGCCATTGCCAGAACTTCGCCCGAGTTCACATTCATCACAATAGCCGCCGCGCCTGGTGATGTTCTGCCCCATCCTGGCGCACCGTCAGCGAAGGTCGTATTTTCGGCGTAGGCTTCGCCAATCGCCTGTAAGACATAATTTTGCAAATCGGCATCAATCGTCAGCCACAGACTTTCCGGAACTTGCGCCGAAGTTTCCGCCAATGTGCGCAGCGTCGTACCATCCGCGCCAATAATCAGCAACCTTCCACCGGGACGACCCCGCAGCACATCATCCCAGGTGGCTTCGATGCCTGCCTGCCCAATGAGTGTTTCGGCGTTGAAGCCCTGGCGGATGATGTCGTCTACTTGCTCCGCTGTGGGAAAGCCAACATACCCCAGGATATGCGGCATCAAGGAACCAGTAGGGATATAGCGACGAGTGGCGCGACTGTCAAATGTAGCATTGCAGTCTGCCCGAAGCCGATCTTGTTGGGCGTTGTAGGTCGGTGGATCAATCGTACCGGCTTCGACCACCCAATTTGCCTGTGCATTGCGGAAGCGCAAATCGAGAATATCCGGCGTGGTGTTCAGCACATCGAGCAACGTGTTGTAACAGGTATCCCAATCCGGCGCTTCTTCGCGGATCACGAAAATTTCTACCACGCGACCCTGCATATCCGCCAGTGGCACGCCATCGCGGGAATAAATATTGGCGCGGCTTGGCACCGTTGATGAAAACTCCAGCCGAGCGCCACGCCCCAATTCCTGGAAAATATCCGCAACTGACCAGGCCACACGCCATTCATTGACCTGACTATCCAGGATGACGGTCAAGGTTCGGCCTGTGTCGCTGAATTCCCCCAGGATATTCGTCTCAAACGTGACATCGTAGCCAAGCTGTACGGTGCGCTGGCTTGCCCGGAATAATTGTCGTGGTTCAAACCGTACATTAACGATTGTCGCAGTGTTTTGCGTGTCCTGGTAAATCTCGGTAAAGTCTTCGAGAGAGATGGCTTCCTGGCTGTTAAAGCTGATGAGGCGGTACATCTGCGCGAAATCCTGGCGCTGCCAGCCATCCAAAAATGCCATTGCAACCAGCTCCGCCGCTTCCAGGTCAATCGCTGGTGTAGCGGATGGGATCAACGTTGGCAGGGTGATTTCTTCAGGGATAGTGCTAGCACTGGGCGTGCAACTCACCAGCAAAAGCAGCAGCAAACACAACCATCGGCGCACGAGGACATCCATTCTCAACAGCATACAGTTCTTTGCATTCGCCCACAGTATAGCAGTGAAGCATGCACTGCGCACAAGCTCGACCTCAACCGCTAAAAAATAGTTGAGATACTAAAACGAACCACAAACGAGACAATTATTCAACAACGAAAGAAGTGGGTGTACTGTAAGAGTGATTAGACATTTCAACGAACATAACGAGAGATTATGAAAAAGTACAGCTTTCACACCGGACTCAGCTTCTTGTTCATCGTCATTCTCACGTTGCTGGGAGCAGCGCAGCCAGCGGCTGCAACAGGTGGCGAAGGATACCGCATCCTCATTCCATCAATCCAGGTCGAAGCACCGATTGTCCCTGTCTACATTCGGGAATTTCCTAATGGAGATGTGACGTGGGATGTGAGCAACTTACAAATGACCGTCGGGCATTTTGAGGGATTGCCCCATGTAGGGCAGGGCGGCAATGCTGTCCTTGGCGGACATTCTGAACAGGCACGCGGACAAGCGGATGTTTTCTACAATTTACACCGTGTCAGCGTAGGCGATAGCGTCATTGTGACCACTGACGATACCGATTTCCTTTATGAAGTCGCACGGGTCTTCTCAGTTTCTCCCAACGACTTGAGCGTTCTCTATCCTTCCAATGCAGAACAACTCACGTTGATTACCTGCGACCTCGCATCGTATCAGGCAGAAAATGGAGCCTACAGCCGCCGTACCGTTGTCGTGGCACGGCGGGTAGAATGAACTTCACCAATCCACATTGACAGGGTTCCCGGTGAACTGGGAACTCTCTTCGGTGTATTGCATCAATTCAATGCTCACTCCGCTGGGATCGGTAATCCAGCACTGGTAAGAGTTATCCGCGCCCATCTTCTTATCGCTGATCTCATAGCCTTTGCTGCGGACATCGGCAATTAGCGCATCAATATCGGTAACTTCCAGGCAGAGATGCTTGATGATAGGGCGTTCGTAGTTGGCTTCTTCGCCCTGCTGGAAAATCTCAATGAACGTGGTTTCCCCGGCTTCGATATAAAAGCCAAAAGGTTCCCCATCTTTGACGAAATCGAACCCCTTTTTCATGCCCAGAATAGTGCAGTAGAAGTTCTCTGCGGCAGAAAGATCGTTCGCGCCAATGCAGATATGTGCTACGCGGGTAATCATAGAATATCGCTCCTTGTTAAGTGAAACACATAGGGGCGATCATGCATCGCCCCTACAACCAACAGTCATCATCTGGATATGTCTACAACGGACGACGATCCGACAAATCCAGCCCGGTTGTTGCGATCAAATCCTGTGCTTCCTGGTCATCTAAGTCCAATTCATGCACGATGCTATACGGCAAGTTGTGACGCTGCACGTAATCTGGCAGCATTTGCAGCGTATCGATAATATCATCCCGGCGAAGCTGCCCCAGCCGCACCCCTGCATCCAGCAACGTATCTCGAATCGGGTCAATGTTCTGCTTATGCAGCGCAGCCGCCAGCAAAATCCCAGGCCCTACAAGGTCGGCATAGGGTACGCCTTCACCACGCGAAGCACGCGGTTCGATGGCATAGGCGAAGTATTGTTCCGCCCCTTCCTGGGGACGATTATGCCCAAGCTGGTTGGTCAACTGGACTTCCACTGCGATCAAATCCAGCAAATTACGCAGCGCATCCGGGCGACCTTCTCCTACACCCTTGGCGATTTTGTATGCTTGCTGGGCGATGCCTGCGGCAATGCTGGCTGCCCAGGGCTGGAAGCGCTCGATATAGGTATTTTTCTTGCGCTGTGCGGCATACTGCCAATCCAGCAGCCCCGTCGTCATGCTGAGGATTTCGACAATGCCCGTTCCACGAATGTGGCGCGGTGCGCTGGAAACGACATCCATATCGACAATCACCCGTTCAGCAGGGCCTGTCGTCTCGTAATAGACCGAACCATCACGACGGACGGCAACCAGGGCAGTGAAAAAGCCATCGACACTGAGGGCAGTGGGAACGATGACGCTGGGCAGGTTATTGCGCCATGCGACGTACTTCGCCACATCTGCCGCCAACCCGCCGCCAATTCCGTAGACGACTTCGACATGTTCTGGCAAGCCACTTGCCAGTTCTTCCAGAAAGTCATACCGGGCAGTACGGGGTTCTGCCTGTACGACAATAGGCAGATTCAGTGAACCGCCCACTGCATTCCACGCACGATCTCCCGTTAGTACCGCAGCCGGGCGCGTTTCCTGGATGGACGATAATTCGCGCAATTCAATGCGCGGTAAATTCCAGATGATTTCATTTGTTGTAGCCATATTGTTTGCTCCGAGTGGCGCAGGCAACCGAATACCCATACTATAGTGCGAAAGTTGCTAATTCGCCAGCAAGCATCAATAGGTAAACAGACAAAGCAGTTTGAACCACAAAGGACATAAAGAAGAGCGTAAGGGCGAAAGACCTTACCCAGCCTCAATACAATGCTTGTCATTCTCGCTTGCAAACCCGTACAATATGGTAGATTAAATCCCAAGCAGACGGAGCGGGCTGATGAGGTTGCAAGCTGGCGACACAATCGGAGCCTATGAGATCGTTAGTGAGGTGGGGCGCGGTGGCATGGCAACCGTGTACAAAGCCTACCATGAACGGTTGGATCGCCATGTTGCCATAAAATTCATGCACGATACATTTCTACAGGACGAGAGCTTCCACGCCCGTTTTCAACGAGAGGCGCGGATCATTGCCCGCCTGGATAATCCAATCATCGTACCGATTTACGACTACGATACGCATGAGGATGTACCGTACCTTGTGATGAAGTATATTGCGGGGATGACACTCAAGCGCCGCGCAATCAAGACCGGGCTGACGGTGCATCAATCCCGCGACTTGCTGATGGACGTGGCGCGGGGGCTGGATTACGCACATCGCCAGGGCATCTTACACCGGGATATGAAACCCTCAAACATCTTGATTGATGAGGATAACCACCCCTATATCACAGACTTCGGGCTGGCGCGTATTGCCGAAGCAGGCTCTTCCACCATCAGCCACGATATGATGCTAGGGACACCGTATTACATTTCGCCAGAGCAAGCACGCGGTGAAAAAGAACTGGATAACCGCACGGACATCTACTCATTAGGGATCATCCTCTACGAACTCATCACAGGAACAGTACCATTCCGTGCAGACACACCATACGCCATTGTGCATGGTCATATCTATAAACCTGTGCCGCTGCCTTCGCAGATCAATGCCGAATTGCCAGAAGAGGTCGATGACGTGATGGAAAAAGCGCTGGCGAAAAATCCGGCAGATCGCTACGCCACGGCAGCGGAGATGATGCAAGCCTTTGCGCAAGCCCTGGAAGGCGTGCCAGATATGACCCCGTCGCAAGTTGCGCAGATCAATGAAAGCCTGAACGAGAGCGACGAAAATCAGGAAGTCAGCGAACCGGAAGTCGCTCTATCGAATTTTGATGATCTCGGTGATGACTTCATCCGCGAACACAGTAGCGCACAAGGTCGCCCGCAGCGGCTCAGTGCGCCTGTGCAAGTGGCTCCGGTTGGCGAAGACTCTTCCTTCGATTGGCGCGAATTGGGGCGGCAAATCCAGACCGGGGCGGCAAGCCTCGCAGAATTAATCGAAGAACGTATTGATACCGAATTGCGCCAGCGCAAAGGGGTAGCCCTCACGGAAGAAGAGATTGTCCGCCGCCGCGTGCGCAAGCGGTTGAAAGCCCGCCGTGAATTTGTCGGCAACCTGACTAGCTATATCCTGGTGAATGGTGGTCTGGTGCTGTTGTGGATGTTCACCGGAGCAGGTTTCTTCTGGCCTATGTTCCCGATCTTCTTCTGGGGGATTGGCGTTTTTATGCAGGGAGCAGGTTATTACAGCAAATATGGCCCCGGTGCGAAAAATAACTCAGCCTACATTGAAGCAGAAGTTCAGCGCGAGTTGGCAGAAGTGCGCGGAAGCAGTACGCTGGAAAAACCAAAAGAGAAGAATCGCACCGCGATCCCTGCGCGGCTAATTGAACAAGAACAGCAGCGACGAGTGCGCCTGACGGAAGATGGAGAGCTAACCGACAGCTTCGTCGAAGAACAACGCAGCGGGCGGTAAATTCGGTGACCTGATGTTACACACATCATTCGGAAAGTGAACAAATTACAGCGGCAAACAGTAAGCCATTCAGCATTGCAGTCGATCAGCTTTTTGATGCAGGTTTTGAAGCAAAACAGGATTGGAAAAAGCTTTTGCTGACTAGCTGATGGCTGACAGCTTACATTCTCGAAACTGCCAAAAACGACAGCAAATGCTTCTGTGTAGAATTGCCGTAACATGCCGCATGAAGGCTTGTCCGGGAATATTATCAGGTTCATTGTAGGTCTTTTCGTATCTTGACTGAGCCTGTTGTAGGGACGAGGCCTGCCTCGTCCGAAACAAGCAGGCGGACAACACAGGTGTTGTCCCTACTGGTGGAAATCTAACCTAAAAACCATGCGTTTGCGTTGGTTTCAATATCGGACAAGCCTATGAGCCTTGAGGGGTTGGCACATTGATGTATCCTGATCCAATTGACTACGAAAGTCTTCAACGCCGTGTGACATTGCGTGTTCAACGGCGTTACCGTTTCTTCTTCCATTCTGCCATCTTCATCCTGGGAATCCCGGTAGTTGGCGGTTGGGGGTCACCGTTAATTTTCTTGCTGTGGGTTGCCGCGTGGGTTGCGCATCTCTTGTGGATGAATTATCAGAACAACCTGGAACAAGAGATCGAGCGCGAGATTGAAACCGAACGCGCCAAAGTGGTAAAACGCAAGCGCGATTATGCCGACCTCTATGAACAAATGCCAGATGCCTACCCGGATCATGAAGAAGGGCGGCACGACATCTGGCTGGGAAATGATGGCGAACTGGAATTTGATGATCGCTATCGGTCTTAGTCGCTGATCCACCAGGTTGTGATCCAACAATCATTCATGATGATTGGACGATGCGTCTGTATGCTTCTCCGCCAACCGCAGCACGGTTTGCAACAATATATTCCCACCACGAACGATGTCTTCCCAATCAGTATATTCTCTGGGGTTGTGGCTGATACCATCTTTTGAGGGGAGGAAAATCATTGCGGAAGGAGTGATGCGGCTGAGGATTTGCGCGTCATGCCCTGCATAACCGAGGATTGGTGCGTAGCTACAGCCTTGCGCTTCACACACCTCTGCGATCAAGCTGCGCAAGTCAGGATTCATGCGGGCAGCAGGTCGTCGGAAAGCAGTTTTCACATTGACAGATAGTCGGTACAACTTCGCACAATCTTGCGCCAGCCGGATCAAGCGGCTTTCGATTTCTGCCAACGTTTCTTCATCTGGATGACGGCATTCGATGCGCAGCGAAGCTTGTTCCGGCACAATGCTGAACGTCCCCGGCTGAACGTGGACATTCCCACAATTGACAATGCCTTCGGGATATTCTTCCTGCACCATCTTATGCATTTCCGTGATGAATATGGCAGCGCCCTGTAGGGCATCGCGCCGCTTTTCTTGCAGCGTCGTTGCCGCATGGGCGGCTTCCCCGTAGAAGCTGAAGTGATGGGCTGACCGTCCGACAATGCTGGAAACAATCCCGATATCTGTGCCAGCACGTTCCAGACGTTCGCTCTGCTCAATATGCAATTCCAGGTAAGCGATCAAGCTCTCCGGGCTGCGACGGGCGCGATAGGCTTCTGAGGGGCGTATCCCTGCCCGAAATAAAGCAGCGCGGAATCCGCTGTTATCCTGGGTTGCACCATTGAGCGTGGCATCCGTCAGATCCCCAACAAAGCCCAGGCTACCAAAAAATGATTGCCACGTACCTTCTTCATCGGTGAAATCAATCGCTTCCAGGTGAAATGGCAATTTGATCCCCGCATCCTGAATTGTGCGCAAAATTTCCAGGGCGACGAGAACACCAACCGAGCCGTCATATTTCCCACCATTGCGGACGGTATCCAGGTGCGAACCGAGCAGCACCGTTCGCGCCCCGGGGTCATCACAGACCAGCACACCGCTTAAATTTCCCACCTCGTCATCATGGACGAGGAACCCTGCTTCTTCGATTCGGTTGGCATACCAGGCACGCGCCTCTAAGTCTTCATTTGAAAGGGCGAGGCGAGTCACACCCCCGCCGATAGTTCCACCAATTTCCGCCAATTCATCAAAATTTTCTTGCAACCGTTGACTGTTAATCTTCAGGTTTTTCCAGGATGATTTCATGTAGTTGTGAATCCAGTACGTCGTAGAGCCATTGTTAACAAAACTTGGCAGGGGATTATAACAAGCGTGGCTGTGGTTACAACAATACGATTGTTTCCACAGGTAGTGCAGCACGAAAATTCTGCTATACTGTGCCTCGTTTGTTGGATTACGAACCCAAGTAGAGAGCAACATAGCCCTATGCAAAATTTACCTGTGATTGGCTGGGCAATGCAGCACCCCCGTATCGCGGCCTGGTTGGTATTGTCAGTCGGTATTGTAACGATGGTCATGATTGAAGGTGCAGATGTTGGCCTGCTGCCGGGTCAGTGGATTGCGATCATCGTCGCCAGCATCCTCGTCGCTGGTGCTTCCATCTGGATCGTCAGTTGGGAAGATGACAGCGAAGACGAACCCGAACAGCAAGCAGATGAATCCGCATAAGGTGCGCTTACTGGCGGCTGTGTCTTGGAAACTATACAAAAACATAGGCTCATCTACAGAAACTGTGATTCTTGACATTTTCTGCAAACGGCGCAGCACGCTGCGCCCCTACAAATCACACTTTTTACACATGAGCCAAAACATATCGTAGGGGTTCGACCATGTCGAACCCGCCTTCAGGCCGTTGGGCACGTCGTGGACACGCCCCTACGAGAACTCTCGGATAGATCACTCAACCTATCCGGCGCAGCCGCAGCCAGCGCGGAAGCACAATCAGCAGCGGTACACTATATAAACCCAGCGATTGTAATTGCCCAAGCAAACCGCCAGTCTGTCCTTGCTCATACAGCGGCACAGGCGTGAAAGTCAGCACAAAAATCAGGATGGCAAAGGCTGCAATCCAGCGCCGTGCCGGATTCAGCGGCGTGACTGCATCCAGCGGCACCGCGTAATAACGCCCAAAGAACAGCAGCAGGAAGACAAATAAGATCCAGGCCGGGGCGATGAAAAATGCGACGGCTCCCAGCGAAATCAGCAGAGGCCAGTAGAGCAAGCGGGCGCGATTGCCAAAGAGCGAGAAGAAGACATGCCCCCCGTCTAGCTGCCCCAGTGGGATCAGATTCAGCGCTGTGACGAATAACCCCGTCCAGCCTGCCCATGCGACCTGATTCACCAGCACATCCACCTGACCGTTGGGCAAGACTTCCCCGAAGATCACAAACTTGGCAAAGGCATACAGTAGCGAATTGCCTTCGATGAGTCCTTCGCCTGTCATGGGCAGCACACGCGAAGTCGCTAACCCGATGAACACCACCGGAACCGCCACCAGGAAACCCGCAATCGGCCCCGATGCGCCAATATCCAGCAGGGTTTTGCGATCTTTCATTGATTCGCGCAGGAGAATCGCCGCACCAAATGTCCCGAAGGGACTGATGAAAAGCCCCGGCAGGAAGTAAGGCCAGCTTGCCGCGACATGATGGCGGCGCATCATCAAGAAATGTCCCATCTCATGTGGAACCAGAATCAACAGAATGGAGAGAGCATAAGGCCAGCCGCGCCACAAATTCGCAAAGAGGCTTCCCAGGCTGCTACCGAGTTCCTGCGCCAGCGCCGGCTGATCCAGGCTGAGTTCGGCAATAGCGATGGTTGTTCCGGTGTAGAGAACACTGAGCAGGGTCAAAACGAAGAGCAAAATATTAGGCCACACGGGAAGTTCACGCGGTTTGGTAGGCCGTCCTACGATAACATGGATCAAATGAGGATGTTCACTACGCCGATTTTCACGGAGCAAAGCATGTTGATTGTGTGGTTTCAGAGCATTTTCCAGCGCTTCGTATACAACTGCGGAACCTTCGCGCAAGGTTCCGACGAAGCTGACCAACAATTGGCTTTCCACGCCCCGCGCCACAATCGCCTGATCTTCCGCAGGCAAATCCAGCAAATCGTAGAAATGCTCTTCTCTAATTTCCAGGTACTGCCCGACGATGCCACGAATTGCTGCGATGTCTTGCCCTGGTGGTTCCGCAGATTTTGCGGTTGGCGGGGAAGAAGGGAAGTAATCTGGCTGCGCGGCGGGTTCGTGTAGCATGCAATGCTCGCAATCTCAGTCAAGTTCAGCGGACTCTTCTCGATCATACGAGCAATCCACTGAACAGCCTAGCCCACATTCAACCAATTGGTTGAGTTTATGGTGTTTTTACATTCAATCCACACCAGCTTGTGCTATAGTCTTAGCTGGCAAGGCAACTTAATCAGCTTATCCATACGGAGACTTTTCCATGAAATTGCGTGTATTGTTCGTTACTGTCCTCGTCCTCCTGATGGCATCCCTGACACTGGTCAACGCACAAGAACTCGACCCTTGCTTCGGGCTGGGTGCCGAAGATTGCGCGGTTATCAACGAAGCGTATGCCAACCTCGAGCCGATCAATTCTTTTAGCTTCGAATATTCGATTGATTTCAGCGTGAGCGGCATCCCGGAAAGTGCAGGACTGGGCAGCAGCGAAATCACCTTCAGCAACGCGGGCAACGGTTTCATGACGGTGGACTTGGCAGCACTGGACACCGCTACCATTCCAGTTGACATGAGCATTACCATGACCAGCGCATGGACAGGCTTTGGCCCGGATATGGAAGATGCTTCCGACGTGCTGAACGAAGTACTCGTGATTGACAACATCATTTACCTGGGTGACGGTACGGGCATGTGGTTGTCGATTGATGCAACCGAAAGTGCGGACATGGGTGCTGCAACCCTGGGCTTCGACCCGGCTGAAATGGCAAATGACCCGGAAGCCCTTGATGAAGCATTCGGTATGGCTGCTGGCTTCATGCCGCTGCTGAACGTCCCTGGCTTCCTGGCATACACCCGTGATGGCGATGTCTTCACCTTCAATGCTGACATCACCGCACTGCTCCAGTCCCCGGAATTCATGGAAGCGATGTCCGGCCTGAGCGAAGCAGAAGACCCGAACATGCAGCAGGCTGCAATGGTCGTCAGCATTCTGCCGATGGTCTTTGAAGAAGCCAACATGACCGTAACCCAGAACGTGAACCCCGACCTTGGCGTTGTCGATGGCCTGGGCTTTAGCCTGGATGCAACTGTGAACGGCGCTCTGCTTGACCCGGAAATCACAGAACCCATTGTGATCTCCCTGGATTTCAATGTGAGCATTGCTGATCCGAATGGCGAATTTGAATACGTCGTGCCGGAAAATGTCACCCCGCTTGAAAATATGGGCATGGGCGGCTAAATCACTCACTGCACAAATCTGAATACACGACGGGTTGCCGTAGGGCGACCCGTTTTGATTCCAGGGTAAGTATGCTATGCTGCCGACATTATCTAGCAACGGATCGTTTATAGGCTAACCATGCGTCCTTTTCTCGCTTTTGTGATGATGGTATTCGTATTGGGTGGGACGGCTGCGCAGGAAACAACCACCCTCCGCGATGAAGCTACCGGAACAACCTACATCCTGGAAGAAGTTGTCTCTGCGAATTTCCCGGTGGGGATGGTTTTTGCCCCGGATGGACGGCTCTTCTATAACGAAAAAACGACGGGAAGTGTGCGCGTTGTCAGTGCAGATGGCGTGCTGCAAGCGGAACCCGTCATCACGCTACCGACCAATGCACTGCAAGAGCGCGGCATGCTTGGCATTACAGTGTCACCTACGTTCGAGGAAGACCGCTTTCTCTATGTGATGCACACAGCCGAGGGTACATCAACCGATTATCCTGCCAATCGGCTGGTGCGTTTCACTGTCGATGAGAATAATCAGGCCGGGGAAGTAGAAGAATTACTACGATTCCCCATCACCAACGGCCTGCTCTTGCATAACGGCGGCAACATTCACTTCAGCGCATCCGGGCATCTCTTTCTGACGCTGGGGGACTACGGAGATGCCTTTCATGCACAAGACCTGGAAACGCCACAGGGAGCCATCCATCGCTACACGGTTACGGAGGATGGATTAATCCCGGCGCGTGGCAATCCCTTCGGTGATGACAACAGCATTTATGCCTATGGGCTGCGCAATCCCTTTGATTTCGCATTTGATCCTGTGACGGGCAACATCGCCACGACAGAGAATGGCCCCAGCTGCGACGACGAAGTGAACTTGATTTTACCGGGTTTTAATTATGGCTGGGTTGAAAACTACGATTGCCCCGGCTTGGAACCCGTCGAGGGTCTGCCGCATCCATACCGTGCCCCACTGCTGACTTTCACCCCGACAATTGCCCCGGCTGGTATCATCTTCTACGAAGGGGAGATGTTCCCGGAATGGCAAAATGACCTGTTCTTCTGTGACTGGAACTTCGGTCGGTTGCACCGTGTTGTGCTGGATGAGAGCCGTACACAGGTAGAAGAAACCTATACCCTAGACCTGGGTGAGCAGCAGTGTCGCCTGGATATTATCGTGGGGCCAGATGATGCGCTGTACTTCGGAACCGTCGGCACGGGGAGTGGTACAATTCTTAGGTTATCCTCACAATTCGATTAGGTTCACCCTTACTAAATTCCTATATCGACGGGAGGGACTTACATTGTATATTACTGTCAACGGAACGGTTTTTGTCCTTACATGTGGACTCCCCCAACCCCCATATTGATGTAAGGACAGACTCCCCCCACACATATGCGTACCGATGGAGGCAACCAGCCTCCATTGGTCTTTTAATGGGGAGGCTGCGAAGACTGTGCCTCCGGCATCTCACGAGTGTCGCGCTCAAATAGTGACCAGACCCGCGCCAGAATATAACGGTTCTTGATGCCAATTCCGTACATCAGCATCCCCAACCCCAACAGCGCAGAAAGCAAAATCGGAATCCAGGGATATTCTGTAAACGTAATGGGCGTGTATTCAAACAATCCCGGCAAGATGTGCATTGCCCACACAGAGAGCGTAACCGCAATAATCATAATCGTCACCGTGCGCCAATTCTCCAGGAAACTGCGCGGACGAAGGAAATCCACACCCTGCAAAATCATCACGATATAGGCGTTGAACAGCGCATTGAACAGCGTCACGGCACTACGGGCAATTCCCAAATCGTGATCGGTTCCCAGGTAGGCGATAACATATAGCACCGTCAGCAAAATCGCCCCGATCAGGCCACCCGTCACAATCGGATCCAGCACATCATCGCGGAAGTTCTTCATGTACTTCGGGCGGATCACACCCAGGGCGATTAATCCCGCTGGCATATTGATACTGGCGAAGGTCGCCCAACTAATCTGTACTGGCGTGATGGGAAAGGGCAAGGCCATGAACATCACAAAGATAAAGAACAGAACGTTGTAGACACCACGCATCATGAAGAGCTTGGTGGTTCCGTGAATGGTCTGGGTCGTTTCACGGCCTTCGCGGAAGCCACGCGGAAGCGTTGACATGGCGTTATTCAGCAGCACAATATCCGCAACATCTTTGCTGATCTGCGTACCATCATTCATCACGATGGCGAGGTTGGCTTCTTTGAGTGCGGGAACATCATTCACGCCATCGCCCACCATCGCCACATATTCGCCGCGTTCTTGCAGCGCCTTGACGATACGGCTCTTGGTATGGGGTTCAATGCGTGCGAAGACACTGGCCTGCGTGACCACGGATTCCAGTTCAGAATCCGCCATATCATCCAACTCGTGACCCGTATAGGCATATTCTGTATCCATGCCCGCTTGTGCCGCGATTGCCCGCACTGTCTCCAGGTTGTCCCCGCTGATGACCTTCAGCTTGATGTTTTCCTCGCGGAAGGCTTGCAGCGTCTCTTGAATATCGTCACGCACCTGGTCATGCAGGATAATCAGTGCCAGTGGTTGCGCTACGCCAGCAACCTGTCCGTCTGCTGGTTCTGAGTCCATCTGCGCGAAGGCCAACACGCGCATCCCCTGCTCGTTATATTCTCCGGCAGTTTCTAGCGAAGAATCACCTTCTGGCAGCAAACGCTCCGGCGCACCGAGCAGCAGCACGGTATCTTCAAAGATCACCGCGCCCCATTTGCGCCCCGAACTGAAAGAAATCTCGCGGACTTTTTCGAGTTCTTCAGCCGATGCAAGATCATCAACATAGTGCATGATGGCATTCGCGGTTTTGTTGCGATGTGCCAGATTATGCAGGTAATTCGCCAGTTTCTGCTCAATATCGGCGTTTGCGGCATCCCTAATTGGTACGATCTCCTGCACCACCAGTTGATTGCGCGTCAGCGTCCCGGTTTTATCGAAGCAGAGGACGGTTGCATTCGCCAGCGACTCAACCGCGTTGACCTTCTGCACAAGCGTCTCTTGCTGGCTGATGCGCACCGCGCCGATGGTCAGGGAAAGCAGCGCCGTCAGTACCAAGCCCTGGGGAACCAGCGTCGTCACGAATACGACGGCATTGCGCATCGCCGCAAGGAAGGGCAGGGACGGGTCGGTGACGAGAAAATCGCGCAGGAAGAGCAGTGGCACGAAGATGAACATCATCACCACCGAAACTTCTACGATGATGTCGAGGCGTTTCTGCGTGGGAGTTTTGGTGATTTTGTAGGTCTTGGCAATTTCTGAAAGCTGGTTGATGCTGCTCTCGCGCCCGACCCGCGTTGCACGATAGCTGGCTGTTCCGGCAATGCAGAATGACCCGCTGAGAATTTCTTTGCCTTCTTCTTTGAAAACGGCATCACTCTCACCGGTGAGAAGGGATTCATCCATTTCCAGCGAATCACTGCGGATCACCACACCATCGACAACCGCTTTATCCCCCGGCTGTAATTCCAGCACATCATCTTTCACAACGGCTTCCATAGGCAGGCTCTGCCGCAGGCCGTCTCGCCAGACGATGATGTTCTGCTTGGAGAGGGTTGCCAGTTGATCGAGGCGGCGTTTGGCATCCATCTCCTGGATCATGCCGAGGAAGGTATTGGAGACAACGCTGATCCCGGCAAAGAAGACCGTCGCGTAATCCTGCAACAAGAAGACGATAATCAGCAGCGTGAACAACACGATATTGAACAAATTGAGGACGTTATCGCGGAAGATGTCCCAGTAGGTGCGGCCTACCCTGGCTTTGTAGTCATTGCTTTCGCCGCGCTGGATGCGTTCTTCTACTTCAGCAGTTGTGAGTCCGTATTGCTGCGCGGTGAATGATTTCGGTTGTGCGATTGGTTGCGCCATGATGTTCTTCGGAATGTGTTCAATGAAAATGCCAGTATAGCAGGTTTCCTCGTCCGATGATCCTGCCGGGTGGCACAATGGTTGTCCTGTTGTTGCGAAGAATATTCAACACGAAAGTTAGTTTCGGATACCCCGCCAGGTGTCCCTACGGAACCGAATTTTGAAGGGACGTGCAACGGCACATCCCACACAACGACAAAACAGGTTGGACGAGTAACGCCCGAAGAAGATGCTGTAGCGCATTTTAGCGGGGAGCCATGCGGATTGCGCCATCCAGACGGATGACTTCCCCATTGAGCATGACATTTTCCACAATTTGCCGCGCAAGCTGCGCATATTCTGCGGGATCACCCAGGCGTGAGGGGAAGGGAACTTGCTGCCCCAGCGAGATACGAGCTTTTTCCGGCAGGCCAGCCAGCAGCGGCGTATCAAATAAGCCGGGAGCGATGGTCATCACGCGAATGCCGTCTCGCGCCAGGTCACGCGCAATCGGCAGCGTCATTCCCACGATACCGCCCTTGCTGGCGCTGTAGGCAGCCTGCCCCATCTGCCCATCATAAGCCGCCACCGATGCGGTATTGATTATCACGCCGCGTTCGCCAGCGTCGTTGGATTCATTTTGCAGCATGGCAAAGGCTGAAAGGCGAATGCTGTTGAACGTGCCAATCAGATTCACCTTAATCACGCGCTCAAAACGATCCAGCGGATGAGCGCCTCTTTCCGGGTGGACGGTCTTGATGGCTTCGCCAATCCCGGCGCAGTTCACAGTGATATGTAATGCACCAAACTGATTAACGGCTGCATCCACCGCCGCTTGCATCTCTTCTTCACTGGCGACATTGGTCTTCACGAACAGGGCATTTTCGCCTAATTCATCGGCAAGTGCTGTGCCTCTTTCCTCGTTCAAATCCGCAATGACAACTTTTGCACCTGCCTCCGCGAAATTGCGCACCGTCGCCCCACCGAGTCCCGACGCGCCACCCGTCACCAGTGCTACCGCATTCTGAAGTTGCATGATAAAAAAGCTCCTTTTTGCAAGAGTGTTTATTGAATAAGCAAATTCTGCCGTTGTTTCTTATAGGAACGACCTGGCTAGGTGGTAGCCATCAGATCCGGCGTTTATTCTCACGGGCATGGCTACAAAAAGTGTTTCTATGTAGGGGCACGATCTATCGTGCCCGAAAATGCCACAAACGAGAACCTTAAATCCTTAGACTGATGCGTATCAGTCATGGACACGCCCCTACGGTTTGTCATTTCCTATTGTTACGCATCCGGTTTCGGTGAGCGTCCGCGCATTTCATCGAACGAAAAGGCATAGCTGACGAAGTACGACTCGCCGATCAACAATACATTGAGTTCGCTCTGCAACAGACCGGGATTGTCATGCACATCAATGTAGGCTTTATCCTGAGTTATCTTGTGTTCCAGGCCATGATGTTCCAGTACAGGAAGCACTTTGTTCGCCAGCGGTTCTGGCATCTGCCCCAGCAAGCCACCGCCGGATGCGAGCAGCGTCGCCAGCGGTTGCTCGACATTTAGATACTGCGGAAAATGCCGCCAGCCCTGAAACGTCGTCGCGTGCGCCTGGGCAATATCCAGTGCCAGCGAATCGACATTATCCGGCGTGCCTCGGAAGAAAACGGCGGTGGGCTTCCTGGTGTATTCGTAGAGCAGCGGATGATCGGCGGTGAGTTTGGCTTCAGAAACAGTCATGCCCAGGTCGGTCACGCGATGTTCCAGCGCACCCAGCACACGGATGATATATGTGCGCACCGGGCGCAAGCCACCGGCTGCTTCATCCAGTTCCGCAACCTGTGTAATCAACTGAAGCTCGTTCGGCGCACCACCGACTTGCGCCACCAGCAGCGCCACCATGCGATTCTCGCCCGCCATATCCTGGAAAAATTGTTCACGCTGCGGCATTTACTCGCCCTCTTTTTCAGCTTGCTGGAAGCGATCCGTAATGAAGGCGGGATGCGGATAGCCAACCGATTCAATTTCGGAGAAGAGCAGTTCGGTGTTATAGGGTACGGCGCGTAAATCGACAGTAACCTTGTGAGCCTCAAAAGTCAGCAAAGCCCATTCTGCTTTCCCTGGCTTTGTGAACGATAAGCCTACACTCCCTGGATTAATTGCCCGCCAGTGATCCAGGTCACGATCCATCGGCAGATGGGTATGCCCACCAATTGCCAGACGGCCTTCGCGGTCAAGCAATGCATCCAGCGCTTCTTCATCGGGTGTATCCGGGCGCAAGGACATCGGCTCATCATCACCAGGAATGGCGTGGTAGCCAATGACAACACCATAGCCATCGACCCTGGTGCGGGTTTCCCTACCCAGGATTTTTGAGAGAAATTCGTAATCTTCCCAGGTGAGCTGGTTCATATTCCATTGCAGGATGGCATCGCGCTGCGTAAAGGTTTGCTGCCGTTTCTTGAAGCCATTTTCATCTTTTGCAGGGGGAACTTCGGGGCGTTTGCCCGTCACCAGGTAGCGATCCGTATTGCCGCCGATGACTTTGAATTTCTCTTCACCATAATGTGCCTGAAGCTCCCGCACCCGTGCAACACATGCTGCGGGGCGTGTGCCGAATGCCGCGAGATCGCCCAGACACCAGATCAAATCTACATCGCCTATCTGTTCCAGATCTTGTAGCATTGCTTCAAAAGCAATGAGATTCCCATGAATATCGGAGAAGACCGCGAGTCGCATCATTCTTTCCAATCCAATTCTGACATTTTCACCTTACGATAGTAGCACGTTTGCGCGTATTTAGCTGGTATTTCGTTGGCGTTCGTCAGTGATGGGGAATGTCACAATTCGGTAAGAATGTTTGCAAATGTCGTGTCAGAAGAGTAGCATATGAAGTTACGCACTTCTAATCTAGACACCCTGTGTAGTCGTTGAAGTCACTGCTGAAGTATGCTAGAGTAAGATTGTTCGTTGGTTGATGAGAGGTTGTGACGGGAACACGCACGCATTATCCTAAGCCACACTCTATTTTGCTACCCCCACCACGCCCCATCGGTTCTGTTTGTGTACAGGACATTCACACTACAGACAAACCATTTTTAAAGGCACGGATTTTCTTTTTCCGTGAGCGTTTTTCACTATACCCTATCGTCGGCGGGGTTTGTCGGAGCTGATGTAGTTTTCAATTAGAGGAACCCTATGGAACGGAACGAGATTGACCAGAAGTATGACCAGAACGGGGATGAACTTTCGTTTGCGGATTTGCTTGAAACATACATGTTCAAAGCACCGGAACGCGGACAGATTCTCGAAGGCACCATCATCGAAGCCAAACGAGATCAAATCATCCTGGATGTTGGTCTGAAGCGAGATGCCGTCGTGACGCGCAAAGATTTGGAGCGCCTGTCCGACGATGTCATCGCAGAATTGACCCCAGGCAAAGAAGTACAGACTTACGTCTTGCAGCCCTACAATGGCGACGGTGAACTGATCGTTTCCATCAACAAAGCCCTGGAACTGGAAGATTGGGCAAATGCACAAACCTTGCTGGAATCCGAAGATGTTTCCGAAGCGACTGTGGTCGATACCAACAAGGGCGGTTTGCTGGTTCGCTTTGGGCGTTTGATTGGCTTTGTCCCCAATTCCCATATTGAGAGCGTGCCGCCGTCGGCTCCGGCTGGTCGCCTGCGCGAGATCAAAGACGAACTCATCGGGCGCAAATTGCAGCTCAAGGTGATTCAGGTGGAGACCAAGCGCAACCGCCTGATTCTTTCCGAAAGAGCAGCCCGCCGCGATGCCCGCAGTGAACGCCTGAAGGAACTGGAAATCGGCTCCGTCGTTACCGGGCGTGTCGTCAACCTGACGGATTTTGGCGCATTCGTGGATATTGGTGGCGTGGACGGGATGATCCACATCTCCAACATTGACCACCGCCACATCAATCATCCGAGCGATGTGCTGGCTGTGGGGGATGAAGTCGAAGTTCGCATCGACAGTGTAGATCTGGATCGTGAACGCATCGCCCTGAACCGCAAGGCTGTCTTGCCGGATCCGTGGGATGCTTTCATGTCTCGCTACAATGTCGGCGAACTGATGGAAGGCGTTGTCACCAATGTGGTTGATTTCGGTGTCTTCGTCGCTGCACCTGGCGGCGCACAGGGGTTGATCCATACCACACGTATGGAATCCCTCGGCGCATCCACCCCGCGTGATATGTTCCGCGAAGGGGACCCGGTCATCGTGCGCATCGTCGGCATTGACGAAGTGCAGCAGCACATCGAACTGAGCATTGATGATGTGAGTGTTGATGAACAGCAGGCCTGGATGCACGAACGCCGCCAGGGTGAAGCCGTCCTGGAAGGCGTGGACGAATCAGATATTCCTTCCGCACAGGCCGCACAGGAAGAAGAAGTTGTAGACGAAGAAGTTGTAGACGAAGCCTGATTTTCCCGGCTGGTCAACACAAAAGGCGTGCCTCAGTAGGTGCGCCTTTTTGATTCCCGAAGATGTCACATATCAATGCAATTGGCGTTAGAAGTGTGCTACAGTAGGAATATCTGTGAAATTGTGAGGCTAACTTTGATATGGCATATCACATTGAACGACTCTCAGATTTACCTGTGATTGTGATTTCTTACGAAGATCACTTCTTGTTCTCAGAACATGGTGCGGATCTTGCGAAAGATTTGCTACAGACGCTGGATGAGCAGGAAGAACCCCTGTATTTCATCAACCAGAATCCGCTCAGTAAGATGGGTTCTTTCAATGAACTATTGCAGGCGGTGAATTCCGTGACACGCGGCGAACGTCCATTACTCAAACATCCCAACCTCAAGAAACCGATCTGGATCACGACCAGTAGACTAGCCGTCACAGTCGCTGCTGGCTTGAATACGGTGACCTTCGGCAATGTGGAAGTGCTGGTCTTTTCAACACTAGATGAAGCGCTGAGTTGGGTACGCGCACACGCCGCTTGAACATTTGCGACATCGCTATGCCATGTGCTGCGTAAAGCCTGCTACAATGAAGGGCATACACTGCACTCAGCACACCGCATGGAGAGGGTCGTATGGCGTTTGAAGCGTTCATCACACGCGGTCCTGATGGGCGAGAAAATGATTTCGACCGGGACTTTGAGCGTGAGCCAGTAATCCAGATCGCACGATCGCTCTACGAACATTTTTCACATGGCTCTAAATACTACGCGCTCCTGGCGAATCTTTCGCTGCCTACGGGCAAGGCCGACCACACCCGCCAGGTAGATGCCTTGATCCTCAGCGAAGATGGCATTGGCGTGTTGGATTTTAAGAATGCCCATGCGCCATTTACCCCAACGTTGGATGATCGTCCCTGGGAGTATGACAACGGCAAGAAGGTCAAGGCGGGAAGCAGCAAGAACCCCTTTCGCCAGATTGAAGCCCAGCGCGAAGCGGTCTATCAGCTTCTGACGAGTCTGCCCCTGCTGGTACACGACACCCAACTGCCCAAGCCCTTCATCAAACATGCTGCGCGAAACCTGAAGAGCAAGAAGAGCAATAAAGCGTTCTATCATTTTGAAATTCCGGCGCGGATCGTCCTCACGGGGGAACGGTTTGAAATCCCGGAATACAAGCGGGAGAGCAACCAACGCTGGTTTGACATCATGTGGATGGAAGATTGTCCGCAGTTCGCAAAGTCGATGTCTTTCAATAAAGGGGTGATGCTCTCGCAGGATGTGATCCAGGTGATGATCGAGAAACTCTTCAAGATGTCTCCATGGATTGAGCTAGAATCTCTGTATCGCAAACCCTACGGATATTTGGCAGGGGATACGTTGGCCTCTCCGCTGCCGTTACTGCTGTCGTCTATGAGCCTGGGGCGGCGCTCTGACCTCGCAGTACGGATTCCGGCAGAGCGCAAACACGTTTCACGCCGCCACGCAACCATCCGCCAGACTCCCGATGGTGCGGTGATCCGCGATGAGGGCAGCACAAACGGTACATGGGTCAATGGGGTGCGTTTGAAGAAAGAGGGACAATGCCTATTGCACCATGAGGATACGATTGTCCTGGGCAAGTTCGATGGTGATAGCAGCGCTCAGAATGCGACGTTCACCTACTTACAGCATCTCAATTCCATGCAACCTATGAACCTGCCCGAATTTGAAGAAACGGTCAGCTTCACGGCAATTCAATTTGACTCGGACGTTATGGATGAGGAAAAGCAAGACGAATGAGTGACAAAAGCGACAATCCCAACCTGGATTTGATCCAGATGGTACAGAAGGCTCGCATGATGCACGATGATGAAGCGCAGCCTTCCCAGGTTCCTGGCGTATATTGGATTGAAGCGAAACGCCAACCGGGAGACTATCCTGAGCCAACATCCCACACGGGCGAATGGCGTATTCAGACGACTGTTGAGGTGGTTGATGAAACCTGGGCGATAGTCAAGCAGGCGACACAAGCAGGCGAACTAGGCTACAAATCCAAAGTATCCACCAGCCCCGCACAGGGACAAGGCTATCGTGAACAGCGTTTGATCTGCGTTCGGACAGTGGATGCTGATGATAGTGCTGATGTGGAGCGCGTGCGGCAGGCGCTGGTACGACTGGGGATTGATCCCAATAAGATGCACTACGAGCGCATCTAATTCGTACAGCGGTAGGACTGAGACGTATCCGAGGCGCAATAATGCGGTTTCACAATTCGATACCTGGCTTGTAGGGGCGATTCCACATGGTCGCCCGCCGGGAGCGCACACGGGGCGCTCCCCTACACAGGATTGTTCTCGGTATTCATTTCTTGCTAGCCAATCATCGCGCCTATGAAAACAGGCCTGCCTACAAATCCTTCACCTGTGGGATAACCTGCTCTGCGATGGCTTCAACGTTGGTCAAACCCTGTGCATCCGGCATGTTGAAAATCACATGGGTAATACCCAGATCTGCCATCTTGCCGCAGAAATCAACGATGGCTTCTGTCGTGGATAATTCGCCCGCGAAGGCAGTTGCCAGTGTGGTTTTTTCAATCTCGCGGTAATCGCGGCTCACATCGTCACAGTGGCTTTTCAGAACTTCCAGCTTATGTTTGAGGACACCTTCGCCAGCGGCTGCGAACAGGTTGCAAGCATCGGCATATTGTGCCACGTAACGCAGCGTTTTTTGTTCACCCATGCCGCCGATCATGATGGGCGGGTGTGGGTTGCTGATGGGCTGCGGATTGTTGATCGTTTCTGCTAATTGAAAGTGTTTGCCCTCGAATGCACCGTTGTTATCCGACCACATCTGGTGCGTGATTTGCAGCGTTTCTACGAGAACCTCAAAACGTTCTTTCAACGATGGGAAGCCAAAGCCGAGCGCGATAGCTTCGCGTTCGTACCAACCCGCACCAATGCCGAAATAAGCCCGTCCGCCAGAGAGGACATCCAGCGTGGTAACGGCTTTCACCAGCAGGCCGGGATTGCGGTAAAACGCGCCTGTGACCAGCGTGCCGAGTTTCATAATTTCGGTGACACCTGCCAGATAACCGAGGGTGGTATAGCCTTCTAGCATGGGGTCTTCCTGTGGGCCTAGTAGTTCGCCACCAAGCTGAAAGAAATGATCCATCACCCACATGCTATAGAATCCGCCAGCTTCGGCTGTACGGGCAATTCGAGCGACATTCTCGCGGACTTCCGGGAAGTTGAAGTAGGGCAATTGTAGACTGATGCGCATGAAAAATTCTCCCTCTCTGATGTTGACACCCAGAGGATACCGCGCTTGCTGATCCCTCGCATCCCCAATCCGGCTAGGTGAAGCACACTCTAAGCCGACACAAATCCCTGTGCTACAATATGCCCTTTGTGAAGCAAAGAACAAAGACGAGACACATGACAATCAATATTGGCGTGATCGGGTATGGCTATTGGGGGCCGAACCTGGTGCGCAATTTCTATGAGACATCCGGCGCAGCGGTGAAGATGGTCGCTGACCAGAACGAAGATTCGCTGCAACGGGCGAAAAACCGCTATCCTGCCATTGAAGTCACAAGCGATCCGCAGCAACTCATTGCCAGCCCACAGGTTGATGCGGTGGCAATTGCGACTCCGGTCAGCACGCATTATCCGCTGGCGCTGGCGGCGCTCCAGGCTGGGAAGCATGTCTTCGTTGAGAAACCAATGGCAGCCACCACCGCCGAGGCTGAAAAACTCATCGAAGAAGCAGCAAAGCGCAACCTGACGCTGATGGTCGATCATACCTTTGTCTATACCGGAGCGGTGCGCAAAATCCATGAAATCGTACAGAATGGCGCATTGGGGCAGGTCTATTACTATGACAGTACCCGCGTCAATCTCGGCCTCTTTCAGCATGATGTGAACGTACTCTGGGATTTAGCCGTACATGATCTGAGCATCATTGAATTTGTCTTCAACCGCGCACCGCAGGCTGTCTCCGCAACCGGAATGAGTCACGTCCCCGGCGCACCGGAAAATGTCGCCTTCCTGACCGTGTACTACGCCGATAACCTGCTGGCGCACATCAATGTGAACTGGCTGGCTCCGGTCAAAATTCGGCGCACATTAATCGGCGGCAGCAAGCAGATGATCGTCTATGATGCGCTGGAACCTATCGAGACGGTGAAGGTCTACGACAAGGGCATCGAGGTGCAGTCCACGCAAGAACTCTACCGTACCATGATTGGCTACCGTACCGGAGATATGTATTCGCCCAAAATTGATACCGCTGAGGCGCTGCAACTGGAAGCCAGTCACTTCATCCGCTGCATCGAGCATAATCTCACGCCCGAAACAGACGGTGCGGCTGGCCTGCGTGTCGTCAAAATCCTGGAAGCGGCTACAAAATCCATGCAGCAGCGGGGCGGGGTGGTGGAATTGTCATAGTCATCGTTGGCGATGAATGCCACTTTCCCCTTTTTGCCCCTGACGCTACACTCTACTTCAACTTTTCTCTTGTCATATGTGTGCGGACATGCAGAAGCATGTCCCTACGAGTTGTGTGCTGTAGGGACTTCTTGGCATCCGCAAGGAGGCGTTAATGCTGGAGCATACCCCGGACATTATGGAAGTGACGCTGCGCGACGGCAGCTATGTGATTGATTTTCAGTTCACGGCGCAGGATACCGCGACATTGGTCAGCGCCCTGGAAAGTGCCGGATTTCGCTGGATCGAGATTGGGCATGGACTGGGCTTGAATGCCAGCGATAAAGGCGTGCGGCGTGCGGCGGCCTCCGATGAAGCGCATCTGGAAGCGGCGGCACAGGCTGCGCAAAACTCGAAATGGGGCGCGTTCTTCATCCCCGGTATTGGGCGCAAGGAAGACATTGACCTCGCCGCGAAATATGGCATGGATTTCATCCGCGTGGGAACCAACGTCACGGAGAGTGAACGGGCGCGTCCCTTCATCGAATATGCCAAAGAAAAGGGCATGTTCGTCTGCTACAACGCAATGAAATCCTATGCCGTGACTCCGCAGGAATACGCCGCTGTCGCCAAGCAAACCCAGGAATGGGGCGCTGATCTGGCGTACATTGTGGACAGCGCTGGGACGATGCTGCCGGAAGATGTCGCGGCCTTCATCGCGGCGATCAAGGATGTTTGTGATGTGCCGATTGGCTTTCATGGACACGATAATCTGAGCATGGGCATGGCGAATACGCTGCAAGCCATCGAAAGCGGGGCGGCTGTGGTCGATGCTTCTTTGCGTGGTATGGGACGCAGCGCTGGAAACGTCATCACCGAAGCGCTGTTGGCGATTTTGCAGCGGCGAGGCATCCTGCGTGAAATTGACCTGAAGGCGACAATGGACATCAGCGCCGGGTTGATTGCGCCGCTGGTTCCGGGGCGCGGCCTGGATACGATGGCGATCACGGCTGGATATGCAGGTTTTCATTCGTCGTTCACCAGCAAGGTCAAAACCTTCGCGGAAGAATTCGATATTGATGTACGCGATTTGATTGTCCGCCTGTGTGAGCGCAATCGAGTGGATGCGCCGGATGATTTGCTGCGTGAATTGAGCAACGACTTGCTGCGCGAAAAGCAAGAAAAATCGGTCAACATTCCCGCATTTCAGGCGCGGGAAGATGGCGGCGGGCATCTCTCATTAGATGCACTCCTGAGCCAGTTATATGCCGAGGCGACCAAGCGCGGCAATCATACCGTGCTGAATATCGTCATCAGCCAGACACTCGAAGATGAATACTTCGTCAGCAGCCACATTCACAACACGCCTACGCACACCATCGGTTCAGTGACGGTCAGCACCGAAATGCAGCTAGTTGCGGTACTGACGGCTGCCGAAGGCCGCGTGGATTTTGTTCTGCAAGATATCGATCAGCGCCGCATTTTTGGTCCTCAGATGGCAGCACAAACGGCAGGGGATATCCTGCAAAAGACCAAATTGCTGATTTACAGCGACAGCCGCGCCTGGGCAAAAGCGGTGCGCGATCAGGTGGCGCGACTGCTGGAAGAGCAGGTGCAGGGCAAGAAGATCGTCATCGCGGGTGACCATCGCCGCAGCCGTTTGCTGGCGCTGTTGTTGATCGATTACGGCGCAGATGTGACCGTCATCGTCCGGGAGCGTGACGAAGAAGAACCATACACCGCTGCGACAACCATTTTTACCCAGGCGGAATATCCCCAGAATCAATATGCGACGGCAGAATCCGCGCCAGGGCATATCGCCAACGCAGATGTGCTGGTCGTTTGGCCTTCGTGGGGAACCTGGTGCGATCCTGAAATGGCCTCGCATATCCAGTCGGGAGCATTCTTAATGGATGCTGGCATTGGAAGCATTGACCCGGCGGGCTTAGTGATTGCGCGAGAACGCGGCGCACTGCCGATTCGGGTCAACATCTGGCCTACGCTGGCAGGTGTTGCGCTGGCGGCTCATGAAGGACGGCGGGTTGTCCCGGCATGGGGTGCAATTGATGGTGTGCCTGTGGTGGCAGGTGGCGCGATTGGCGAACGTGGTGCGGTCATCGTGGATGATGTGAAGAATCCTTCGCGCATTGTTGGCGTGGCGGATGGCAGCGGCGGCCTGCTGCACCACTCCTCGGAATTTGCAGAGAATATCCGCCGCATTACCGAGACAATCAATATCCGGCGCATTCAACCACAGGTGTAACCTATGAACTATAATCTCATTCAAATCTCCGAGTCCTTCACGATTGCGCTGGCGGATCGGGTGCGCCAACTGAAGCGTGAGGGCGTGCCTGTGATTGGTTTGCAAACGGGCGATCCCGATTTCAATACGCCGCAAGCCATCATCGATGCTGCCTACGAAGCTATGAAAGCCGGAGCTACACATTACAGCAACAGTCGCGGACTGCCTGCGCTGCGCGAAGCCATCGCCCAACGTGTCCAGCGCATGACTGGGGCAGCCTACGATCCAGAGACGGAAATTCTGATAACACACGGCGCGATCCATGCCTACCATGTTGGGCTGGCAGCCATCATCAATCCCGGTGATACAGTGTTGATTCCTGATCCTTCCTGGCAGACGCACGCCAACATGGTGCGAGTACTTGGAGGCAATGCGGTGCGTGTGGCAGGTTCGCCAGAAACGGATTTCTTCCCGACGATGGAAGCCTGGGAAGAAGCCCTCACCGAAAATACCGTCGCGCTGGTGCTGAATTCACCCTGCAATCCTACGGGGATGGTCGCCAACCGGGAATATGTGGCGCAGTTGGTGGCCTTCGCCCAGGAACATGATTTGTATATTCTGGCAGATGAAGTCTACGACACGCTGTTGTATGGTGTGGCGCATAGCAGCGTGGCATCCATCTCCGGTGCAAAAGAGCGTACCTTGCTGCTGAACAGCTTCAGCAAATCGTATGCCATGACAGGCTGGCGCATTGGCTATCTGTGTGCGCCGCAGGAGATTATCAACAACGCGCTCAAGCAAAGCCAGCATACTATTACCAATGTGGCGGAGTTCACGCAGCGGGCAGCCCTGGTTGCGCTGAGAGATGCGGCTGTGCAGGTAGAAATGGCGCAAATGGTTGAAGCCTATGCCCGCCGTCGGGAGCAAGTGCTGGCGATTTACGATGCCTTCGGCGAAACGCCGCTGGAAATCATCGAACCCCAGGGGGCATTTTATTTTTTCCTGGATGCTCGCAAGTTGGGCTTCAGCGCGAACGAAATGGCAGAGCGTATCCTGAACGAGAAACAGGTGTGCGTCGTTCCAGGTTCGGCGTATGGCGCAGCAGGGGAAGGTTTCCTGCGAATGACAACCGCAGCGGCAGATGACGACATTGCCGAAGGTTTCCGGCGCATTTTGCAATGGGCAGCGAATGCCGGGTAAGAAATTAGTCTTAAGGTTGTGTTGAGAGGTTTGGTTCTACAATAAAGGAAACATCTGAAATTGAGAGCGAAACCAACATGCAAACTGACTTTGTCGACCAAATCCACGCCTGGGAGGAGCAGCCATCCAAACAGGTGATGCAATCCTTTCTGGGTGATGTGCGCGGATATGTGAGCTTCGTCAACAAAGTATCCGAACTGCTGCGCCTGACCGAAGATGCTGCCGGGATCGAACTGGATGGCGAGACAACCGTTGCTGATCTGATGCACTGGGTGATACAGCGCGGGGAAAAATTGCAGACTTCGGCGGATATGCTGCACGACTATGTCAATGGGCTGGCGGAATAATCAACTGATGAACCACACCAGTCCTTGCAGTCGGCCTTTTCAGCGTCGATGTACATAAGCAGTCAGCAATCAGCAGTCAGCAAAACCATTTTTGCAGATGTGATGTTCGCAAAAAACACAAATTGAGGCTGACAAGCTGAAATGCTGAGACGCTAATCGACTGTTCTGAGTATCCTATCTCTTTCCATGCGTCTGTGCGTAAGAACAATGATTAACCTGCCTGTTCTCGCCACTGCTGCGCCGCAGAAGCTACGGTTACCCACTGAACATCATCGCTCTGCGCGGTGATTTTTTGTTCCAGAACTTGCAGGTTCTGTACCATCGTTGTCAGCGAATGGGCGTAGAGCAAATCCGGCTCGTGGGGCATGGCTTCCGCCGGATGCAGAATCAGCACCCAGATATGCAGCGGCTGCTGCGGTAGCGTCTCCTGCCATCCATCCAATGCTTGCTGCCACAAATCCGTATGAATGCAGGGATTCATATAGCGCAGTTTTGGATGCTGATCATACGATGCCTGGATGTACCAGCTATTCATAGGGATTTCCAGGAGGTGGCGCGTTGTCCCTGCCTCACGCACATTGCCCTGTGCTGGGAAATAGGGTTGGTTCGGCGCTCCTGCCCAGTTGCGAGGGTGTCCGCTGGCACTGTCATCGCGTCCGGGAATTGCCGTAGAATCCACCGAAAAGCCCAATTTTTCCAGCAAATTCAGGGTTTCTGGTGTTTGCCATGCTTCGCCCATGCGAAAGGTCGGCAGCGGCAAATCTACCCCTTGCAGCGATTCCCAGATGCGCGTTAGTTCCGCAACGGCCTGCACTGAGTCGGTGATGATAAGGGGCTGTTCATCCCCCTGGGGAATGGTGTACAAATGCGGATGCCAGCCCAATTCGTCCCCGCGCAATATGGCTCTGCGCCAGAAGTCACGATATTCATCCAATAGATAGCGCATACTGCCATACGCATGTTCCAACTGACCATCTGCCCGCACGTACCACGTCAGCGGAATGTTGGGCAAGGCTTCATGGAAGTGCTGCATGGCGAAGTGCAGCCCCTCCCAATTTAGATTACGCCGATCCGGGTCATGGGTGTTGAGTCCGTCCGGGTCGGTATCAATCGTCACACAGAGCAGATGTTTCGCCATAAGATCAGGCCATTTCGTAGCGCATGGTTGCAATGGCTTGATCGGCAATGTGCATGGCTTCTTCACGGGTTTCGCCCGTCGTCACGCAGTAGCCGGGGCGGTCTGCATCCCCTGCAATGGAATCAACAGCTGTTCCCGGCTGCATGTGGAAGCCGAAATCCAGCACACCCGGAATTTGCTTCGCTTCCTCAATTCCGGTGGCGGATTGGAAGATACCCTTCGGTGGGGCAAAGAACCGATAGACTGCGCCGCGCTGATGCTTCGGGGTGATGTCGGTTGGCTCACCGAGCAAAATTTGCGCCAGCGCTTGTGGCATGGATACCCCGCTAGCAGCTTCTACAATTTGCCCGAAGATATGCCCTCCGCCGGGACGCGCCCCCATTTCAATCAGGTAGATGTCTTCGCCCTTGACCATGACTTCTGCATGGATAGCGCAGTTATTCAATCCCAGAACTTGTGCGGCCTGAACGACGAGTTCGTCGGTTTTTTGCAGGATCGCTTCCGGGAATTTTGCGGGATAATTCAAGCCCATTGCCACCCGGAAGCGCGTGTGCGGCTGATGCTCTTTATCCGACTTCGCCAGGATTTGCACATGCCCATTCTGTATCAGCCCTTCAACCGTCATCTCTATGCCGTCCACGCATTGTTCTGCGATGAAACTTCCGCTGCGTTGATGCTGCGCGGCAAACTCTATCGACCATTCCAAGTCTTCAGGTGAGTCTGCGCGGCTGATTCCCCGGCTGCCCCAATTGCGCGTTGGCTTCAGGATCAATGGAAAGCCGAGGATCATCGCGCAATCCGGGATTTGTTCCAGCCGATCTGCAACCAGGAACTGCGGCTGTGACAATTCAGCTTCATCCCAGGCTTCGCGCATCATGCCTTTATCCAGCGCACGAAGTGCCGTTTCTGGCGAAATATGGCGCAGCCCTAAGCGCTGGCTGGCTTCGGCAGCGGTGAGCAAGCCTGCTTCATTCACCGCCAGAATAGCATCCGCGCCGATTTCCTGTGCATACGCTGTGATGCCATCTGTATCCACTAAATCAATTGCCGCGCTGCCATCCGCAACCTCAAAGGCTGGGGCAGCGGGATTGCGATCTACAGCATAGACGCGATGTCCTAACGCATGGATTGCGCGAATGGAGTGTTTCATCAGCTCGCCTGCGCCAAGCTGTAGAATGGTTTTTGTAGTCATAGAAGCTGCTTTTCTGGTAACAAGACACGCTTGATTGTCACGCATGGTAAGGGGCATATCAAGCGTTGGTTTGTATTATTCTGGAGGATGGTAGCCTGCTGCTACCCAACGTTTGCGTGTAGCAACCATTGTTGCTCTGTTGATTTTCAGTCGTTCGATGGTTGCGCGCCCACAGGCAGTTTTTCCCAGTAAGTAACTGGATTCGGTAGTCCACATAAAATGATCTTGCCAGATTTGTTGACGGGGATTGAAGAGAGCGACTTCAGCATTTGTTTCTGGATCTATCCCTGTTGTTGCAATATGTTTGCTCGTGTTGCAGTTCCAACACGCCAAGCATAGATTCACGAGGTCATTGCCGCCCTGTGGGTCGATGTGATCCACATGCATTGTTTGCCCAGTGTTAATTTCGCATGTCTGACAGTATTCGCAGCAACCGTCTGCACGCTCATATACTTGCTGGCGAAGTACATTCCACGGGGGCTGTGGTTCATTCATCGTGCGGCTTGAAATCTCCCTGATTGAATGTTTGACCTCTTTTAATAAGAATCGCTGCTGCTTCGGCTTTGCGCAGCATCATGCGATCTGCCCGTTCATTGAGCGTTTGTAGTTCCTCATATTCTTGCTGCGTGATCTTCCCAAGCGTGTTCTGATTCATCAAGTCATTTGCCCGCGCTTGTACATCAATGGCTAGCTGCGCCTGGGCAATACTCCACAAGGCATCATTCGAAAGCTGCTGCAATGCCGTCAATTCTGCATTGATGTCATCCGGTAGCGGTGGGGAATCCAGGTTTTGTAACTGATTCAGTAAAACGGTTTCTGTTGATTGATCTGTCTCTTCTGCAATTTGCTGTGCTTTTTGGGCGATCTCCTGGGGAATTTTCAGCACCAGTTCTTCTGCCATTTTCAACTCCTGCAAACTCGTAATTTTAGTATACCTCAGAAAGCATAGCGTCTAGTGCAGGTCATCCAGCCCTAGAATATCGACGGTGGTTTCTCCGGTTGCGATGCGGCGATACCATTCTTCTTCGCCAGCTATGCGCGTCTTCGCTTCTGCGAGAACGTCGTGCGCTTTTGCCTGTGGAATGACCACCACGCCATCATCATCCCCGACGATTAAATCACCGGGATTTACCACCACCCCTGCACAGGCCACCGGAACATTGATATTGCCACGCCAGCCTTTATGGGGGCCTCCGGCTGCGCTGCCTCGGCAGTAGATTGGCAGTGTGTCGGCGCGGTTCTCGGCAGTATCCCGGATGCAGCCATCAATCACCACCCCCGCCAATCCGCGCACTTTCGCCGCTGCGGTCATGACATGCCCCCAGACCGCGTTATTCATCCCGCCTCGTGCAGCAATCACCAGCACATCACCCGGTTTTGCCAGCGCCAACGCATGATGGGCTTCCCAATTGCAGCTTTCCATCGCCTGCACAGTGAAGGCCACACCGAGCAGCGTTGTGTTTTCGCGCAGGGGTCGGATGCCTGCATCCATCGCCTGAAAACGATTCATGCTGTCCGAGAGGATGCTGGTGGGTATATCCGCAAATTGCTGCACCAGTTCGGGAGCAGGGCGGGGGAAATCTTCCGTGATCCAGCGAGACATAAGAACCTCGATTGCTGTGTAATTCCTGCCGGGGATTATAGCAGAATCAACCCGGCACGCACGGCACGGACGACAGCTTCTGTTCGGCTCTGGGCATTGAGCTTGGTCATGATGGCGTTGACATGGAATTTCACCGTATGATCCGTGATGCCGAGCTGGTGGGCGATGGCCTTATTCGTCAAGCCTTGTGCCAGCAATTGCAGCACCTCGTTTTCACGCCCAGTCAATGTTTCCATCAGTGCATCATCACTGGCTTCGGTCGCTGCCAAATCACCAACTAGCGTTGGCTCCAGCACAACCATGCCATTGTAAACCGCCTGCAAAGCGAGTGATAGAGAGGTTGGCTCGGAGTCGTTCAGCAGCAGACCGAAGGCCGCTGCCTGGGTGAGCGTGCGCAAAACGGTAGCCGCGTCCTCTTGTTCCTGAAGCAAGGCGACAATCGGCACGCCAGCACTCACCAATTGACTGAGTTCTTCACTGCTGGCCTGCACTTGCCAGCCAAGTTCAACCAGCAGCACGTCAGGCCGATATTCATACACCGTATCAACCGCCTGATGAAAACTGCTTTGTCCCACAACATCACAAAACTCTGCTGCATCCAGCAGTGCCGCCAATCCAGCGCGTGCCAGCAGGCTGTCAGCGAGAATTAACACCTGAATGGTTTCGTTCATATAGGCTCTTTGCATTTTTTGATGCGATCACGATACCATGATGCCAACATCTGCCACAATCAGAGCGTTATAAGAAATCTGGGAAGGTGAACCAATGACACAGAATCCGCAGATCACCATTGGCAAGGCGACAATAGATCTAGTCAAAGGGGATATTACCACGCAAGCTGTCGATGCCATTGTCAACGCTGCCAACAGCAGCCTGTTGGGTGGGGGTGGCGTGGATGGTGCGATCCACCGGGCAGCAGGTGAACAACTGCTAGCGGAGTGCAGAACGCTGGGAGGTTGCCCAACGGGAGAAGCTCGCATCACAAAGGGATACAATTTGCCTGCGAAGTACGTCATCCATGCTGTAGGGCCGATCTACCCCATGGAACAAAATCCGGCGCAGCTTCTCGCCAGTGCGCATGAATGGTGTCTGCGGCTTGCCCAGGAAAATAACCTGAAGTCGATTGCTTTTTCTGCGATCAGCACCGGGGTATATGGCTATCCGCTGAATGAAGCGAGCGAAGTAGCATTGGGAACGGTGGTCAACTACATCAAAACGCACCAGCCGGATTTTGAACTGGTGCGCTTCGTCTTATTCAGTGATCCCGCGATGCAGGCATTTCAGCAAACGCTACAAGAAATCAACCGAAGATTTAGATGAAGAATTCATCGGTTTGCAGGTTGGAAAGCACGCCGAGGAAGCGGTTAAACTCATCTTGAGAGAACTGCTTCTTCATCTCACTGTCAATGCGTTCTGCGGCTGCATTCACGTCATCCTTCATCTTCAGCCCTTCATCTGTCAGGTGAATGCACACCGCACGGCGGTCTTGCGGATCAGCCCGGCGCTCCACCAGATTCTTATCCGTCAAGCGATCAAGGTTGGGCGTGAAGGATGTCGCTGCACGTCCAACTGCCTGTGCCAGATCCGAAGCATGCCGTCCATCCTGCTGGTACAGGGCGCGTAAGATATACCATTCGATGACAGTCAACCCCAGTGGCTGAACGACCTGGCGGAATATCTGGTCGATGTTGCGCAGCGCAATATCCAGATTACACCAAACAGAACCATCGAACCGCAATTTCGGCTTTGCGTTATCCATAAGTGTTTTCTTTCTCTGCTCGTGAAGGGTAGACCATAGCGCACAGAGTAAACTCTACCATGGCTTATCCGTTACATAATATACAGGTAGCGTAGAAAAGAAAAGATTAAGCTTTGGTGTATTTGTCTAACTCTTTGCACAAAGTGCAACGTTGACTTGAAATCAATCAATATTGATGAAGCTATGTATGTATCAAACTCTATAAGAGGGAAGAACAAAAAAACCAGCCTCACAATGAGACTGGCTTGTATTCTACTATAAGCCCGATGAAGGGGGTAACGTTAGCCCTGAATATCCATCGTCTGTAGAGCAGAGAGAATGCTGAGGAAGGCGTTGAAGTCTTCTTCTGAGAAATTCTGGCTAATGCGCTTGTCGATTTCTTTCGCGCTCTTCTTCACATCAGATTGCATCTTTTCACCTTCCGGGGTCAGGTAGATGCGAACCGCACGACGATCACGCGGATCAGCACGGCGTTCGATCAGTTTCTTTTCGGAAAGGCGATCCAGGTTCGGGGTGAAGGAGGTCGCTGCGCGACCAACAGCGCGAGCCAATTCAGAAGCGTGCTGCCCATCTTTTTCGTAGAGTGCGCGAAGAATGTACCATTCAATGACAGTCAAACCGAGCGGGTTGGTTGCACGGCGGAATACTTGATCGACGTTGCGAAGAGCAATATCGAGGTTGCACCAGATTGAGCCGTCGAAACGGAGTCTTGCTATTCTTTGTTCATCAGCCATTGTTATACACTTTCTAATGGATTTTCATTGAACTATGTCTTCAATTTGACCGAAATAGATTGCCACATGAGTTTACTTTTTTCAAGTGTTAAAGTAACTCATTTAAAAATTGAAACGTTACCATCCATGTGATGCAAAAAATTTTTCTCGATTGAATATCCAACTTGCTAGCAAGTACCACTTACATTAATAGCGCCTTGTGGTCATATTAGCACGAAACTCTTAAGATAGCAATAATAATGCATACGTATAACTCGAACTTCTCATGATATACTCATGTACGCCATATAGAAAGGGTATGTAATATACTTTGCTGGTTTTGCAATAATCTCGGCGCACTTTTATCGTTCTATGGGAGTCTCTAGTCAGGGTGTGGTGATGGATTTGCGCATGCGGGTGCTTTGCAGAATGATGACTCCGGTAACGATGAACGCAGCTCCTAGCCATTGTGTCGCCAGAATAGTTTCACCCAGAATCAACATAGCGAGCGTCATCGAAAGAACAGGTTCAAATGTACTGATGATGCTGGCTACCGGAGCGCCGATTTGCTGAATGCCGATCTGCATGAATAGAATGGGTAAGGCTGTGCTGATAATACCGAGGCCGATCAACAATCCCCACACGCTGGGTGTTGCTGGAAGGCTGAATCCCCCAACAAGCGGACTGACCAGCGCCAGAATAACCAGGGTTCCAGTGATGACATAAGCTGTGCCGAGCATTGGTTCTGCGCCTCGCCGGGTGAGCTTGCCGACAACAATGAAATACGTCGCTACCAACAACGCATTGAGCAGCGCAATCAGAATACCAAGAACCATTTCTGGCTCAATGATGCTGAAATCCGGCAGGGTGAGGAACACGCCTATCAATGTACATGCCAACGCAATCCAACCAGCGCGGGGAATCCGTTCGCCTAGTAAGCGCGAGATAATGGTAACCATTGCCGGGTAGGTATAGAACAGAACAACATACAGACTTGCCGGGACATATTGCAGCCCACTGAACGCGCTCAGTGCTGCCCCCGCGTAGATGAAGCCGAGGAAGGCTTGCCGCCAGGGTGGGAAGGGATGAGATCGCTTTGTCGTATAGCTCCCTTGAAGTTGCCGACGCAGCAGCAGCAGTAACCAGATTGCCGGAGTAGCCAGCAAAAAACGCACCAGGGCAATATCCGTAGGGATCAAAGAAGAATGGGCATAGATGGAGCGTGTAAAAATGGGCAAGCAGGCGTAACCGACGGCTGCCATGATGACCCAGAAAAAGCCTGTGCGGGAGTTGTTCATTGTAAGGATTCCTTGAACAGAAACGGGGATGATTATAAGAAACCATCCCCGCTGTAGTGCATGTTATGAGAGTACGTTTCGCTAGAACTGGATGTAATTCACCAGGTTGATCACCAGCGGGATAGCGATACCCGTGACCAGTACGCCAGCCATTGAAGCGTAAATCGCCCAGGTTACCGGAGCCGTTGCGCCAGGAGCTTCACTGCCTGCTTCATCGGTGGACAGGAACATATTCACGATCACGCGGATATAGTAGAACGCGCTGACAACACTCATCAGTACACCGACGACTGCCAGCGGGATCAACTGTGCCTGTACCGCAGCGCCAAAGACCAGCCATTTCCCCATGAAACCACCCGTGAGCGGGATACCCGTCAGACTGAGCATGAAGACTGCCATTGCTACAGCAATGATGGGACGGCTGTTGAACAATCCCTTGAACTCGTCCAGGGTTGTACCGGAACCATCCGGCTTTTCCAGCGATTGCACAACCGCGAATGCGCCCAGGTTGGTGAACATGTAGGCGACTAAGTATACCGCGATAGCCTGCGCTGCTGTTGTACGCACATCCCCGATGCCAGCAACGCCCGCTGTACCCACGGCAGCAACTGCCATGAGCATATAGCCTGCATGTGCGATAGAGGAGTAGGCCAGCATACGTTTGATGTTGGTCTGTGCAATTGCCAGCAAGTTTCCCAGGATCAGTGTAGCGGCTGCAATTACCTGTACCGCCAGCAGCCAGGATGCGGAATTTCCTTCGATAACAGAGAACTCAGCCAACCCAATCGCCATCACGCGCATCAGCGCCGCAAAACCGCCAATTTTGGCTGCGACACTCATATAGGCCGTGACCGGGGTCGGTGCGCCATCGTAGACATCCGGTGTCCACATGTGGAAGGGAACCGCCGCAATCTTGAAGCCCAGGCCAACTACGACCAGGGCAGCGCCGACGAGCATTAATACCTGTGCGGAACTGCTATCTGCCAGCACGCGATTGACCTGCGCTGCAATTTCTTGCAGGTTGGTTGTCCCGGTTGCGCCATAAATCAGAGCCGAACCGTAGAGCAAGAAGGCGCTGGAGAATGCCCCCAGGATGAAATACTTCATGCCGCTCTCTTCGGAGCGCACAATCAGTTCATCCCCTTCAGGGCGTTCAATTTCCACCAGAGCGGATTTTTTGCTGATGTAATCCACATTCGTGGCACGGAATGCCGACAGAATGTACAGCGGAATGCTCAGTAGTTCCAGCGCAACAAAGACTACAATGAGATCATTTGCGCCGATCATGAACATCACACCGGAAACAGAGAGCAGCAGCAGCGCGTAAAATTCGCCATGATTGATATTCGCCACGCGCAGATAATCCGTACTCAGCAAAATCCCGATGAATGCTGTACCGAGAACTACCAGGTTCAAGAAGCCTGTGAAGGCATCTGCCGTGAACATGCCGCCGAATGCAATGACTTCATCCGGGCTGTAGTTGAACAGCGTCATGATGAATGCGATGCTGATGAAAGACAGCGCCGCAATCGGTGTCCAATGCTTGCGATCTTCCGGCAGGAACAGATCAATCAGGAGGAGCAGCATGACGCTGCTCGCCATCCAAATTGCCGGAAGCGCAATGTGCAAGTTGTAAGACGCGAGCGTCTCGAGCGTAGGTGCATCAAATACCATGATCGCTCCCTATTCCCCGGAGTTGTCTTCGGTCGTTTCGGCAGCCGCTTCTTCGCCGTCTTCAGCCGGGAGTGCCAATTCTTCCGCGTCTTCTTCCAGGGTATCGACGTAGTAAATGCGTGCTTGTTCCACATCGGCTGCGAGATCAGTCGTCTTTGCGCCCATCACATCGAAGAAACCACCCGGTTGTAGACCAATCCAGAAGATGGCGATCAACAGCGGAGCCAGTGCTGCCAGTTCCGTCCAGTGCAGCTTCAGGCCGTGATTGTCATCACCATGTGCATCATGACCATCATGCCCAGGCGGGGCTTTGAATTCGCCCATGTAGACGTGCTGGTACATCTTCAGGATGTAGACCGCAGCCAGGATCACGCCGACGGTACCGAGCAGCGTATAGAAGAAGCCCAGGACGTTGCTTCCCAGCGAACCAAGCAAGATTGTAAATTCGCCGATGAAGCCGTTCAAACCCGGCAGACCCATCGAACTCAGGGCGATAATCAAGGACAGACCGCCGAACAGGGGCATCACTTTCCAGATGCCGCCGTAAGCGCCCATTTCCTTGGTGTGATAGCGTTCATACAGGATACCGACCATCAAGAAGAGGCCGCCTGTGCTGATGCCGTGATTGACCATCTGCAAGGTTGCGCCCTGAATACCCTGGCTGTTGAGGGCGAAGATACCCAGCACCACGAAACCAAGATGGCTGATGGAGGAGTACGCGACCAGTTTTTTCACGTTGGTCTGTGCATAGCTGACCCACGCGCCATACAAAATACCGATCACGCCAAGACCTGCGATCAGCGGGGCAGCCTGCACACTTTCCAGCGGGAACATTTGCAGGTTGAAGCGCACGAGGCCGTAAGTACCCAGCTTCAGCAACACACCCGCCAGAATTACAGAACCAGCCGTCGGTGCTTGTACGTGTGCGTCTGGCAGCCAGCTATGGAAGGGGAAGATCGGCACTTTGATGGCAAAGGCGATGAAGAAGCCGAAGAACAACAGGCCGCCTGTCACCGTACTGGCACTTGCCGGGCCGCTGACTTCATTCCAGAAGTTCGGGTTAGCGTTCACCATCTCGATGATTTCCGGCAGGATGAAAGTTCCGGTGGAGTTCCCCACGAACAGGATGGCGATCAGCATCAGGATTGAGCCAGCCATCGTATAGAGGAAGAATTTCACCGCCGCGTAAACACGCTCTTCCGCACCCCAGATGCCGATCAAGAAGTACATCGGCACCAGTGTGACTTCCCAGAAGACGTAGAAAACGATCAAATCCTGGATCAGGAAGACACCGAGCATCGCCCATTCCAGCAGCATCAGGAAGGCGTAGTAGAGCTTTTCACGCCCACGTTCCTCAAAGATGTTGCTCTGGAAAGAGCCGAGAATTGCCACCGGCATGATGATCCCGGTCAGGACGATCAGCAGCAGGCTGAGGCCATCCACACCCACATAGTAATCCGAGACAATGCTGAAATCACCGACCTGGATGTTCAGCCAGTTCCAGCGCTGTACGAATTGCAGTGCCGGGTTGCTGGCATCAAAGCCAGCCCACATGACCAGGGTCATGAAGAACGTGACGACGCTGAAGCCAAAAGCCGTCCATTTGATTGCGTTTTTCTGCGTGTTGCCATTCAGGAACAGCAGCACGCTGAATCCCACCATCGGCAGGAATAAAACAATTGTTGACAAAATATCCATCGTGTTCCGTCCCCTTTAAGAGCCATTCAGTGCAAGCTGGATCAGCGGCACCAACATCAGCAAAACGACGACTACTACGCCCAGGAGCAGGGTGAGGGCATATGTCCGTACATACCCGGTTTGCATCCCACGCACGCGCCCACTGAAGAAGGCGACCACGCGGCCTACTCCGTTGACCATGCCGTCAATCAGACCCAGATCAATCGGTTCTTTCAGGAAATTGCCGACTGCATCGAAGCCACGCTTAATCACGCGGTCATGGAAGTAATCGTGCAAGAAGTTCCAATCAATCACATTCGCCAGGAAATCCCCTGCACGGTTGAAAGGCTGTTCAATCACTGCACCGTAGAATTCATCCCAGTACATCCGAGCATTGGAGAAGCTCCACATCTGGCGCGTGGCTCGGTTGGCATATAGCGGGTCATCACCCAGGTGATGCTCATCGCGGTTGACCACTGCTTTATTTCCCGCGTAGATGCTGTGTGCCAGGAAGATCGCCAGCGCTGCGATGCCAGTCGCAATGCCAGCCAACAGCCAATTGAAGTACAGCGATTCACCCGTTGTCACACTTGGGATGGTGCTTTCCAGGAAGTGCTTGAAGGCGTAGTCCTCGTAGAAAATGGTGAAAGGCCATGCGCCTTTTGGCACATTGATGAGACCGACGAAGGTCGCCCCAATTGCCAGGATCACCAGCGGAACTGTCATCCAGAGTGTACTTTCCGGTGCGTGATCCGCCGCTTCGCTGCGCGGGTCACCGAAGAAAACCATCTGGATTTGTCGCCACATGTAGAAAGCCGTGAAACCAGCCGCGACCAGCAGCAGCCCCAGAACAATGAAGCCACCCAGGTTATCAATCAGCGAGTGACCGAAGAAGGCTTCGTGCCACGCATCCGCCAGAATTTCATCCTTCGACCAGAAACCAGCGAAGATCGGCAGACCAGAGAGGGCAAATGTACCGATCAGGTAGGTCACGAAGGTCGCTGGCATGCGTCCGGCGAGGCCGCCCATATTGCGCATATCCTGCGGATCGAAATCATCTTCGTGATGTTCTTCGTGGTGGTCGTCATGCCCGTGATCGTCATGACCATGTGCATGTCCGTGTACGTGATGGTGTCCGTGTTCCACGCCGTGAATGATTGAACCGCTGCCCAGGAAGAGCAGCGCCTTGAAAACGGCGTGTGTTGCGAGATGGAAGATTGCTGCGACATATGCGCCGATACCAACCGCCGCAATCATGAAGCCCAACTGCGAAACGGTGGAGTACGCCAGCACGCGCTTGATGTCCCACTGTCCCAGCGCGGTGAAACCACCTACCAGGGCAGTCAGTGCGCCGATCACAGCGATCACAAACCGCGCTTCCGGCACGAGGTCAAGCAGTACGTTCGAGCGCACCAGCAGATACACACCCGCTGTGACCATCGTCGCAGCATGCATCAGCGCAGAAACAGGCGTGGGGCCTGCCATCGCGTCCGGCAGCCAGACGAACAGCGGAATCTGTGCGGATTTACCCGCAGCACCCAGGAGCAAGAACAGCACAATCAGCGCGATTACCACCTGAATATCCAGTGTGAAACCGCCGAAGTCTACTTCGCGCCCACGTTCGATGACACTACCATCTGCGTCAATGCCCCAGGGCGTGGTTTCGCCTTCCTCAAGATGCATCAGGTGCAGCGCTTGCCCGAAGACACCCAGTTGTTCCGGGCGGAAGAGGCTGTTATCCAGTTCTTCGGCGGTATAGTGATGCTCTTCACCATGATCGTCGCCAGCCTCAGCCGTTTCATCATGTTCTTCTTCAGCAGCCGCTTCGCCTGCAACCGCCGCGCCTTCTTCGGAAGTTTCTTCTGCGCTGTGTTCTTCCGTTTCCGCACCATAAAGCGCAGCAACTTCTTCTGAGGGTTCGTAACCGTTGACTTCAAGCTGGTAGAGCGGGTTGGCGACTTCGCCAGCGCGGTAGTAATCCAGCGTGCCGAACGTCCAGAAGATCAGGAAGACCGCCATCAAAATGCCGAAATCCCCGATGCGGTTGAGGATCATGGCTTTGCGAGCGGCATTGCTGTTCTTCCAGCCGACGGAGCCAGCTTTATCCCACCAGAAACCAATCAGCAAGAAGGAGCAGAGACCCACGCCTTCCCAGCCGACGAACATCATCAGGAAGTTGTTGCCCGTCACCAGGATCAGCATGAACATCAAGAAGAGGTTCAAATAGCCGAAGAACGTCCCCGCTTTGGGGTCGCCATGAATATAACCAATGGAATAAATGTGGATGAGCGAGCCAACCCCGCTGACGACCAGCAGCATCGTGACCGTCAGCGTATCAATGCGGAACTGCCAGGGAATATCCACATTGAACTGCGCGGCTGCAATGCGTATCCAGCCATCGAATACGGGCGGGTCAACCACTGCCCCCAGGCCGTGGCTAGCGCTCACATAGTTGAAGAGCAGCAGCGAGAGAATGAAGGTGAATACCGCCATGCCACTGGCGAGGTAGCCAGCCGCACGTTCCCCCATTGCTTTGCCCCACACGATGTTGAAGAACGCCCCCAAGGCGGGAGCCAAAATCACCAATGGGACTAAACTTGCATATGCTTCCATAAAACGAATTTGCCTTTCCCGTCTGCCTGTCGGGGGCGGTTAGCCTTCCAACTGGTGCAGGTTGTCCACGTTGATGCTCTGCTTGTTGCGGAAGATCGCCACAATCAGCGCCAGCCCGACTGCTACTTCCGCCGCAGCAACGGTCATTACGAAGAAGACGAAAATCTGCCCATCTACTTGCCCCCATTGGCGTGCAAACGCAGCCAGCGCGAGGTTCGCAGCATTCAACATCAACTCTACCGACATAAAAATGATAATGGCATTCCTGCGGAGTAAGACCCCCATTGTACCCATCGTGAACAGCACAAGACTGAGCGCGATGAATGCTTCTACCGGAACTGAGGACATTGCAACTTTCTCCTCTGAATTATTCGCCTGAATCAGGGTCTTGCAGCTTCGGCTGCTCTACGACCACATCACCACCTGTTTGCTGCGAGATCACGCTGACCAGCGGACGGCTGACCTTGCGGCGGCGGTTGCGCGTGGAACGACGCTCGGTAGCGAATGTTTCCGGGCGGGTGAGAACAATCACACCGACCAGCGCCACCAACAGCAGGAAGCCAACCAGATTCACGGGCAGCAAATTAACGGTGAAGAGCTGCAAGCCAATATCACGCGGGCTGCCGAAGCTCTCCGCCGTCCGGATTGCCAGCACTTCCTGGTTGCGATCCAGCACACGCGGACGATACCCTGTTTCACCAGGTGTCGAGTCGTAATCCGGCACGAGGAGGATGACTTGTTCCGTCGCAGCCGTGATTTCCCATTCATCCAGGTTCGTCACACTGACGTACTCGCCATCACTGAGCGTGTAGAATGCCAGTGGATAGGTTCCCTCATCGTAGCTGAATGGTTCCGCAACCTGGGCATATCCCAATTCGCTGACCAGCACCGGGTCAATGATTTCGCCGCTGTTATCCCGCAGGCTCAGTACGCGGTCACTACCCTCATCCACCAGCAGAACAGCGTCTTCGGTGTAGAGGTTCACAACCTGCAACCGTGCTGCATCTGAACCGCTGTCGCTCAGGTCATTGGGCAGGGTCGTAACTGCAAAGGGCAGTGTGCCATCCACAGCATCCCCATGTGCGACCAGAGTCAGCACCTCATTCGGAGCAACGGTTAGCGGCAACACAGCCAGTTCAGCGCCATCGCTGGAAACTGAAAGGGTGTATTCTGCTTCGTCAGTCGGCAGTTCGATGAAGTCGCTCACATCGCTGAACGTGAGGTCTTCCAGCAGAAGCGGTTCTTCCAGCGTTCCGCCGCTGATGCTCACATCCACCGGAGCCGCGACATTTGCCGCATGCACCACGCGGACGAGCGGCGCATTGCCGACTGGTTCCGGCAAGGCGAAACCACCCGTGAGGGCAATCGGAACGCTCAAGGCGAAGATAAAGGAGGCAGCCAGGGCAGTTCCTGCACCCGCCACCCAACGGAAGGGGCGTGATGCGTCAACAGTTTGTTCAGCACCCAAAAGCATGATGACGAACAAAAACAGCACCATAATCGCCCCGGCATATACTGCAATTTGCACCATCGAAAGGAAGGGTGCATCCAGCATCAGATAAAGCAGGGCGACGCAGCCAAAATTAGCAATCAGGAAGAGGGCGCTGTGTACGGCGTTTTTGCTGATTAGCATCGCAGCCGCACTGGTGATCGCCACAATCCCCAGGGCTATGAAGAAAAACAGTTCAAAGCTCATGAATCGATTCCTACTGAAGGTGTAAGCATGAACTCGTGAATTTTACCACGATCAACGCCATACTCCAAAGAATATGGCAACGAAACGCAAACGGCCTATTGGCTTCCCTACACGGCATTTGCCATGTGTTTACCGAGGTTGTTTGCATGCGGGACGTATCATAGGGATGTCTACCGATCTATGCAACCGTCCACTTCTACCACTTACTCGAACACGCACAAAAAAGCGGGCTGGCTGCATCCCCGCAAACCGCCCGCTTCCATGCTTCATTTGTACACCCTACGACGGGTCTTCCATATCCGGGATGGATTTGGTGTACACACCAGGTTCTACTTTTCGTGGTGTGCTGTCCGCACCTTCTACCGGAGGATCAATCAACATTTCTTTGGTATAGATCGCATCACGACGATCTGTAAAGCTCATCTGGTGTTCGTGCCCAAGCTGGATTGCTTCTGTGGGGCAGGCATCTTCGCAATAGCCACAGAAGATGCAGCGAATCATGTTGATTTCGTAGGTCTTGGCATAGCGTTCACCAGGGCTGTAGCGCTCATCGTCGGTGTTTTCGGCTGCTTCTACCCAGATTGCATCCGCAGGGCAAGCCGCTGCACACAATGAGCAACCGATACATTTTTCCAGGCCATTTTCATACCGGCGCAGATGATGGCGACCCTTATAACGCTTCTGGAATTCTTTCATCTGCTCAGGATATTGCAGGGTTACGGGTTCTTCCAGCACATGCTTGAATGTTGTTGCAAAACCGCGAATGATATTCATAACAATAGTACCTCGTCTCTCCTCACAGTTCGGATGAGCGAGGATGAGCAGCGCCCATCCCCGCGAGATTCGTCAGGTTAATCGCCACCCTGGGATTGATCGGTGGGGACAATAGCGGATTCATCGCTGCCAGCGGCTGCTTTGCCGAAGCTCTCCAACCCGTTGATGATGCCATTGACGATCATGAACGGAATGGCAATCAGGCCACCAATCAGGTTGATGAGCGTCCAGGCTATGCCGGAGCGATCACCGGTGATGAGCGGATCATTTGCCAGTTCGTCGTCTGGTTGTACATCTTCGGGCTGTTCTTCACGCAGGATGAAGAAGCCGCCGACAACCACCACGAGGAAGAAAATCGCAGATACCGCGCCGTATACCGTGGGGCTGGTGGCATCGCGCAGCACAACCGCAATTGCAGTCCATGCGACAGCGACCAGCGAAAGCGGCAGCAGCACCTTCCAACCCAGCGCCATCAGGCGATCATAGCGCAGGCGCGGCAGCGTGCCACGTACCCAGATGAAGAAGGAGGCGAACAGCACAATCTTGCCGATGAAGAACAACGGAGCCAGCAGCGGTACATTATCCACCGGAACCAGATTGTAGCCACCGAAGAACATCGCTACCGAGATCATACTGACGATCAAGATGCCGATGTATTCCGCCATCATGAACATGGCGAATTTCATACCGCTGTATTCGGTCATGTACCCGGCGGTCAGTTCTTGTTCGGCTTCAGGGATGTCAAACGGTGCGCGTGCCACTTCCGCAAACATGGCAATCAGGAAGATTCCGGCTGCCAGCGGATTCTGGAAGACGAACCAATCCCAGACGTTGCGTTGCGTTTCGATGATGTCACCGACACTCATACTGCTGGCGAGCATCACCGGAACAGCCAGCGTCAAGCCCATGCTCAGTTCGTAGCTAATCATCTGAGCGCTCGCACGGATGCCACCGAGGGCGGCATATTTGTTATTGCTCGACCAACCTGCCAGCACCATACCGTATGTCCCAAGGCTGGTGATCCCCAGAATCCAGAGGACACCTACATTCACATCAGACAAACCCAGCGGGATTTGATACCAGTTTCCATCCAGGCCAGGGAAAACGATTGGCGGCCCCAGCGGAATCACCGCAACGATGATCAGAACCGGGATGGCTTTCAGCATCGGAGCCAGATAATACACAGGCTTGTCTGCATTATCCGGGATGATGTCTTCTTTGAAGATCAACTTCACGGCATCTGCCACCGGCTGGAACAACCCCAGAGGGCCAGCGCGGTTGGGGCCAACACGCTGCTGCAAGAAGGCCAGAATACGGCGTTCCAACAGCGTAGTGTAGGCGAAGCCAGTGATAATCAGCAGCACCAGAATCAAGCCGTAAACGATGGGATGCACTACGCTGCATGTCGCCGATTCAGAACAGGGTATGATCTGCGTCGGGTCACTGGCAGCGGTCAGCCACGCATTGACTGACTCCCAGTTCTGCACAATCGAGGTGATGCCCAGGACTACCAGAAGGATGAGTACGACGGCGACCACGCCGCCGATAATCTGTAGCGTTCTATTCTGCATTACACATCTACTCCAATTGGCTCGGTCACTTTGCGGACGCTGCCCGCAGTGGGTGTCATCGGTGTGGCTGTCGTGGTCAGTTTACGCGGCAGTACCACTGCACCTGCGCTGGTTTCTGCGCTCACAACAGCGCGAACGCGAACGCGGTCTACGCCGAATTCAACCTCTACAATATCACCATGCAGCACACCCAGGCGGTTTGCGTCGTCGATATTCAGCAAGGCATAAGGCAGTGCCACACGAGCATGCATCATGGTGGAGGGCTGGAACATCGAACTGCGGTCGTACAGGTGTGTACTCGGTACGATGAGTAATTCACCGTCGCTGACGGCTACAGCTTCCGGCGCACTGACCGTCACTTTTTCAGCGCCTGCTGCCGGGATTTGCTTACCCAGGCCGCCTTTGTTCTGGTAGGCTGTGCCACCATAGTATTTATCATCGCCGCCCACATCCGGGAATTGCCGTTGTGTGCGTGAAAGATCTTTGTAGCGCATACCATCGAAGGCTGCGAGGTTCTTGCTGATTTCCAGCATCACCGCAGCCGCGGAGAGCTTGCCGCGTCCTTGCCCCAGTTTTTCACGCAGGGTGGTGAAGACCTTCCAGGCCGGGAGCGCATCACCCATCGGCCCCTGTGCGGTGTAGAAACGCTGCACGCGGCGTTCGCCGTTGGTATAGGTGCCATCACGTTCTGCAAAGCTCTGAATAGGCAGGGCATAATCTGAACCATAAACTGTGCTATCCGGGAACAGGGAGAGGTTAATCACCATATTCACCTTATCCAACCAGGCTTTTGCGGTTGGATCATCGTCCAGCACATTGGCGTGCAGCAGGATCAACACCTGTGGCGGATTCGCTGCAATGTCGGCGGCGGCTTCTGGTGTGAAGCCCATGTAATGCAGCCCCATACCATTCGCGCCCGGCAGGGTAGCCAGCAGGCCGCTGTTGGGCTTGCCTATGTGCCCGGTTTCGTTCAGGAAGTTCGCTGCTGCCTGCGAGAGTGCCTTGCTGCCTTCCGCTGTTAGCCCTTCCGCACCAGCTACAATCACCAGACTTTCGGCATTGGCGAGGCGATCAGCAATGTCTGCGTGATCTTTCTTGAGGTTGAGCATGGCCTCTACAGCTTGCCCCGCTTCATAACGGATAGCAGCACCCTCAACCAGTCGATTGTTTTCTTCCCAGGTATCCAGCGCGAAGTCTTCCATGCGGGTGTGGCGTGCGTTCGCAACCACCAGATACGCGCCGCGATCCTGTGCTTGCTTCAGGCGTAAGCGCCACAGCGGAACTTCTTCTTCCAGGTCGCTGGCGATAATCAGCACAGCGTCGCCCTTACCCAGATTGCCCAGGTTTGCGCCGTCCGTCATACCCGCTTGCGCAACAACTGCTGCGCCGCCGTGTGTCGTCCAGGCTCCCAGGCGTTCGCTGCCCAAACCCGCCATCAATTGGCACAGTTCCCAGAGGTCTTCGTTGGTAGCGAAGCCACCTGCCAGCGCCGCCACATCTCCATCTGCTTCTTGCAGAACGGAAGCGATGTTGTTCAGTGCGCTGTTCCAACTGGTTTCGCGCAGGCTGTCGCTCTGGCGCAGCATCGGAGCCATCAAACGATCCAGGCTGCGGGTGAAGTGGTGACCAAAGCGCGTTTTATCGCTGATCCAGATTTCATTGACGAATTCATTCTGGCGGGGCATCACGCGCTTAATCATCGTGTGTCCGCCGAAGTCGCGGTCAATGCGGGTGCTGAGGCTGATATTTTCGCCAGCAGCATCCCAGGGGCTGATGCTCGGAACTTCGTTCAGTTCCCAGGGACGAGCGCCGAAACGGAAGTCAGCCGTGGTCAGCGCACCCACCGGGCAAATGTCGGTGGTGTTGCCGCTGAAGTACGTATCAAAACCGGGATCACTGTTGGTGATGATCTGCAAGCGCCGCCCACGTTCGTGGAAGGCCAGTACATCATCGCCCACAATTTCATCCTGGAAACGCACACAACGCGCACATTGAATGCAGCGTTCCCGATCCAGGAAGATCAAGTCTCCCAACGGGTAGTGCTTCTCCAGTTGCATCTTGTCTTCGTAATACATGCGGCTGGCTCCGGGGCCATGCGCCATGGTGAGGTTCTGCAAGGGGCATTCACCGCCCTTATCGCAGATGGGGCAGTCCAGCGGGTGGCTGGTGAGCAAGAATTCCAGGATGCTCTCGCGCCCCTCACTGACTTTTTCGGTATTGGTGCGCACGTACATTCCATCATGGACGATCTGCGTGCAGGCCGTCTGCAATTTGGGATGATAGTCAATGAGTGGGTTGCCATCTTCGTCCACCACAACCTGGTTATTTTCGCGGTCAATACGCGGGCGACCCATTTCGACGACGCACATGCGGCACATGCCAACAGGTTCCATCTTGGGGTGGTAGCAGAAAACCGGAATATCATTCCCGGCGTACCACTTCGCCATGTCTACCAGATTCCCTCCAGCAGGAACCTGATACGCTTTTCCATCAATCGTTATCGTAACGAGTTTTACATCCTCTGTAACGGGCGTTACCATTTATGTTCCTCCGCAGTTGTGCTGCTTCGTCGTCCGTTCGCCAATCGGCAAAATATTAAGTCCCTACCGAGAGTCCTCGTAGGGGCGTGTCCATGACGCGCCCGCTGGCGTGAAGGGTTTGATATGATCGAACCCCTACGACTAGAACCCATTTTCGGCAAGCCGTGCCAGGTGCTGCAAAGCCCGGTCATGGATGGCCTGCGTCGTGATGCCCCAGCGATCTTCCTGGAGCTGCTGCTGTGCCAGGGCAGCGGCTTCTTCAAAATCAGCCTTTGCCAGATGCCAGATGCGCATCTCCAGATAGCGTTCGCCGCGCAGTAAATAGTTTACCGCTGCATCGGGTGAGCGTGCAATTGCTTCCTCGAACTGCTCCAACCGAGCGTCCCGCCTCTCACCTGGGAAAAAGAACTGCCGCAGCCGATCCCAGATCGTTTCAGACTCCGGCTTGCCTTCCTCCGTTGCGGCAGGTGCTTCCTCTGATGAGAAGGCTTCTTCTGTAGCGGTGGTTGGTATCTCTTCCGCGTTATCCTGTGGCACCACAGCATCCGAATCAGCAGACATCATCACTCAGCGTAATTGCAGGCAGGAAATACAAATTCCCGCCTGTGCAGTCGCCTAATCACCAGCCGCTTCCAATGATTTCTCGCCTTTCACATGCGCGTAGAAATCATCCGGGAAATTCTTGATGGTATGAATGATCGGGTTCGCGGCAAATTCACCCAATGCGCAGAGTGTAACACCCTGCATGTTCTTCGCCACATTTTCAATCCGCCGCACATCGTCTTCGCTTCCATTGCCTGCCATGATGCGATCCAGCACCTTATCCAGCCAGTACGTACCTTCGCGGCAGGGCGTGCATTTGCCACAGCTTTCATGGTGGAAGAACTTGGTGACTTTGCTGGCAACCCAGGTGATGTCTACGGTGTCATCCATCACAATCAGCGAAGCTGACCCGATGATGGTGCCGATTTCGGTGGTATGTTCGTAGCTCATCTTGGTATCCAGCACTTTGTCATCGAGATGCACAATCGGGCCAGAACCACCAGAAGGCAGCAGCGCCTTAAATGTGCGTCCATCTTTGGGGCCGCCCGCATACTCATAGAGCAGTTCGCGGAATGTAGCGCCGAAGGGCAGTTCATAATTGCCGGGTTTCTTCACGTTCCCGCTGACGCAGTAGACTTTGGTGCCAGCGCTCTGCTCAGTGCCGATTTTCTTGTATTCTTCCGCACCGTTGACCATGATCCAGGGAACATTCGCCAGCGTTTCCACGTTGTTCACGACGGTGGGTTCCCCATAGAGGCCCCCGCCTTTATTTGCCGGGAATGGCGGACGAACACGCGGTTGTCCCAGCTTTCCTTCCAGGCTGTTCAGCAGGGCGCTTTCTTCACCGCAGATGTACGCGCCTGCACCCAGGTGGATATGCACAGGGCAGTTGAAACCGCTGTCCATGATGTTCTCGCCTGCGTAGCCTTTTGCAGTTGCTTCATCAATTGCAACCTGGAGCTTCTCGGCAACATCCAGATATTCGCCGCGAATGTAGATGTATACCGCCGTTGCTTTGATCGCCCAGGCGCAGATGAGCGAACCTTCGATCAACTGGTGCGGATTGGTTTCCATGATTTCGCGGTCTTTGAAGGTGCCTGTTTCGGATTCATCGGCATTGACTGCGACGTATTTAATCGGCTCCGTCTGCGGGATGAAGCTCCATTTCACGCCAGTGGGGAACCCTGCGCCACCACGTCCGCGTAAGCCGGAAGCCTTCACTTCATTGATGACATCGCCGGACTCCATGCCCAAGGCTTTGCGCAGCCCTTCATAGCCGCCATGTTCCAGGTAAGTATCGAGCTTTTCGATACCCTCAATTTCTCGTCCTCGTAAGAGAATGTATTGCTGCTCTGCCATAGTTTCTACCGTCCCTACGCTTCCCTAAACCTTACGATCCGTTGGCAGCGGCCTTTTGATCGCGCCAATAATTCATGATCTTGTGTACGCGCTCCATATCGGTTGCGCCGTCTTCTGTGCGCAAATCACGGTATTCGCCGTTTTCCGGGTCGCCGAAGCGGAAATTGCATTGCAGCATCGGCGCACGGTCACAAGCACCCAGGCACATCACATGCTCAACCGTGAATTCTCCGTCTTCGGTTGTATCGTGGTGATGATCCAAACCCAGGTCTGCCAGGATATCTTCGTAGAGCGCGTCGCCACCCTCCAGCGCACAGGCCAGGTCTGTGCAGACGTAAATCCAGTTTTTGCCGCTTGGGCGTTCGCGGTACATGGTGTAGAACCCGGCGATGGATTTCACCTGTGTGGTATCCATTTCGCACAGTTCCGCCACTTCGCGCAGTGCATCTTCCGTCACCCAACCGTATTCTTCTTGCGCGATGTAGAGCAAGGGCATCACGGCGGAGCGTTTATCCGGGTATTTGGCGAAATGTTCCTCGATGCGTTCTGCGTATTTCGGATTGCCGATTACTGCCATTTGTCAGTCCTCTGTTGTTTCTGGTCTGTAGGGGCGGGTACGAAAAATGCCCCTACGCAAATACTCTGTCTGATGGTGATTTAACGATCTGCGTCGCCCAATACCACATCAAAGCTACCAATGATGCCGATCAAATCAGCGATCATATGACCGCCACAAACGGCAGGCATCGCAGCAATGTGCATGAATGACGGTGTTTTGAAATGCACACGGCGCGGTTTGGGGCCGCCTGTACCGTGCAGGTAACAGCCGATTTCACCACGCGGGCTTTCGATGGAAACATACACTTCTTCGTCTGGCACGTTGTAGCCTTCTGTCCACAACTTGAAGTGGTGAATCACCGCTTCCATGCTGCTGCCCAGTTCGCTGCGCGGCGGCGGTACGAATTTGCGATTCTCCGAACGGAAGATGCCCTTCTTGGGCAGGCGCTTCAGCACCTGGTTGATGATCTTCATACTCTCGTGCAGTTCCTGAATGCGCACGCGGTAGCGATCATATACATCACCGTGTTCGCCCAACGGCACATCGAATTCGTAGGTCTCATACCCGCTGTAGGGTATGGCCTTGCGGATGTCCCAGTTCACGCCGCTGGCACGCAGCGCCGAACCCGTCACACCTAATGCCAGCGCAACATCGGGTTCCAGCACGCCAATGCCCTGGGTGCGATCCATCCAGATGGGGTTGTTCTTCAGGAGCTTCTCGTAATCATCAATGCGGCGCGGGAAATCATCCATGAAGGCTTGCACCGCCGGGAAGAATTCATCCGGCAGATCCCGCCAGACACCACCGGGGCGGATGTAGCTGCCCATCATGCGCTGCCCGGAAATCATCTCGAAGATTTCTAGAATTTTCTCGCGTTCGCGGAATGCATACAGGAAGACACTCATCGCGCCAAGATCAAGCGCCTGCGTACCCAGCCAGACCATATGGCTCTGAATGCGCGTCAGTTCCAAACAAATCACGCGGATCATCTGCGCACGTTCAGGCACGTCAATTTCCGCCAGCTTTTCGATTGCCAGCGAGAAGGCCATGTTGTTCGACATCGGCGCGAGGTAATCCATACGATCCGTCAGCGTGACGGCTTTTTCGTAAGTTTTGTCTTCGATGTTCTTTTCAATACCGGTGTGCAAGAAACCAATATCCGGCAGTACGGTTACCAGTTCTTCGCCATCCAGTTCCAGCAGCAAGCGCAGCACACCGTGTGTACTGGGGTGATGCGGCCCCATGTTCAGCAGCATCGTTTCGCCCGTAATGGCACGGTCGCTCACCAGGCCGCGCAGTTGTTCCACGCTGCCTTCCCATTTGGCGCGGATGCTCTCATTTTCTGAGGGTGTAATCTGTGAAGTGGTCATTCAATTACTCTTCCGCTCTTGGCTTAAATTTCCGAATTTCTTCGACATTGAACGAGAAGGCTACCGTTTCCTTGCCCATCGGGTAGTCACGGCGGTGCGGGTGTCCGTCCCAATCCTCTGTCAGCAGCAAACGGCGCGGGTCAGGATGACCGCTGAAGGTCACCCCCATCAAATCCATAATTTCGCGTTCGAGCCAGTTCGCCCCAGGCCATACATCGGTCAGAGTCGGTAGAACCGGATCTTCTTCCATTGCAAAGGCTTTGATGCGGATGCGGCGGTTATAGAGCATAGAATAAATATGGTACGAAATCCCGTAGCGTTCCGGGCGGAAGGGCTTTCCTTCGCCGTCATAGCCGTTGGCCTCCCCGTAGTCGTTGGGGAAATAATCAACCGCGCTAATATCCGAAAGGAAATTGAAAACCAGTCCCGGTGTATTGCGCAAATATTCCATTACAACGGGCAAGCTTTCCGGGTTTACAACGACAGTCGTCTCGCCCCGAAATTCTTTGACGTGCTGCACGTCTTCCGAAAAGTTTTCCTGCAATTGTTGAACAGGGTCTAGAGGTGCGGGAATTTGCATAAGTTCACCTGTTTGTCTTCCGTAAGCATACACAGAGGCACGATACATTTTCGCGCCCCTGGTTTGTTGTTATTCCATTCGCTTATCCAGCCCAATCCTGGATGCGTTCACCCCGAATCTTCTCATGCAGGGTCAGGATACCGTGAATGAGCTGTTCCGGGCGGGGCGGGCAGCCAGCAACGTAGACATCCACGGGGATGATTTCGTCTACGCCTTGCACAATGGCGTAATTGTTGTATACGCCACCGCAGCTTGCGCAGTCCCCCATGCTGACGACCCATTTCGGTTCTGCCATTTGATCGTACAATTGGCGAACCACCGGAGCCATCTTGCGCGTCACTCGGCCTGCGACGATCATCAGATCGCTCTGGCGCGGGCTAGCGCGGTTTAGCTCCATACCGAAGCGGGACATATCATAATGAGATGCTTGCGTGGACATCATTTCAATCGCACAGCAAGCGAGGCCAAAGAGCAAAGGCCACATTGCGCCTGTGCGTCCCCAATTCACTGCTGTTTCAAGTGTCGTAGTGACGACACCGAGGTTTCCGAGTTTTGAACTTACTCCCATTCCAGTGCGCCTTTCTTCCATTCGTACAAGAAACCAACAATCAAGATCAACGTGAAGAAGCCCATCACCACCAAACCATAAACGCCCATATCGCGCATTGCTACGGACCAGGGCAAGAAGAAGATGACTTCTACATCGAATACAATAAAGAGTACTGCAACCAGGTAAAATTTCACGGGCAAACGGCGATTCGCGGAACCGATGGGCTTCATGCCGCTTTCATACGGCGCATTCTTGCGGAAGCTCGGCTCGAACGGGCCGAATACACGCGAGATCATCAACACAATGAATGTAACGATAACTGCTAGAACGACGAGAATACCCGCCGGTGCGAATAATTCTAGTGTCATGGAGTACCCCATTTGTGATATTTGGAGCAAATGGATATGCAGACAAAGGTTAACAGAATTGCCATAGTGCGTCAAGAATTGCCGATAGGCACAATACGTCACAATGAACCGATGTCATTTATCGGGATTGTACCGTGTTTGACCCATGTTGACGAGGTTTTTTCGGAGCGATAATGAGGATTTTCATGCGATGGTAAATCTGTGTTTACTTGTAGGTTATCCTGAGTGGTAGTTACATGAGGTGTTCTTCTGCGATAGAGCGCTTTTTGGGAAAGCAGGCGCAAGCATCACTTTCCCAATTTCGATGCACCGTTCTACTTTAGCCAAACCTTGGCCCAACTTTTTGCATATCCAGCGCTTTTTCGTGCAGGTTCACGATGTCTTCCACAACCATCTCGCGGGCTTGCGCATGCAGGTAAGCATTAGCCGGAGTCTCGGAACCGATGCTGAACATGTAATGTGTACCCGGTACAACGTGGATGTTCTTCGCCGGGAATTCCAGATCACCCAGCAAATCCATCATATCCACCAGCCCCACCAGTGGATCACGATGCCCAAGCATGACGCGCATTAAAGAGAAATCACGGGCGATTTCATAGTCATTCAACACACCCATTGCCATCAATGCCGCCCCTGTGATCCCTTTGGGGGTATCCGAATATTGTGCGGCGTGTAAGTCCTTCACGCGGTCACTGGCTCCTGCCGTCAAGGTACGGAATACACTGGGTTTAATGAAGCGTTCCACCACTTCCAGAACGGGCAAGCGTTGCAAAATACCAATGCCCAGGCCAAGTGTCGTATAGAAAACGCGATGGCTTTCATCTTCCAGCAGCAGCGCCGGAGCCAATGCTGTGCGTGTGACTTCGCCATAATTCCACAGCATCGGGTTCAGATAGAAGAGTGTTGCACCGCCCATACTATGCCCGACAAAATTGACCACTTTGGTGCGCGTTTCCCCACGTTGGCGGCGAATTTTGATGAGTTCGACGAAATTCTGTAAGGTACGCATGGCAGCCGGAGGATTGCACGTCTTCAGCGCCGGAGTGTGGTCTTCAAACAACGAACTGCCGAACCCATTGTGGTCGATGCTAATGGCGACTAGCTGCCGCTGCTTGTTCACCACCATGCCGGGTAGTTCTTCCCAGATGTGCATATTACCCGTCCAGCCATGCACGAAGACGACATAGCCTGCCACATCACCAATGCGATTCACGAGCATTTCGTCGGGAAGTTCAAAATCTTCAGGCCAGATGATTTCCCAATGAAAATCAACCAGTCCGGTAGCGTTCAAGAAATCTTGCCCTGCATTGCGTTCAATCAAACCTTTGCGCATCAAGTCACTGAGCTGATATTCCGCGACATACGTGTTGGGTACATCCCCAGCACGTCGCTTTAGATAACCGGATACCCATCGCAGGTGGGAATAGCGCTCAATCATTCTCTTCGCTCCATAATCCTGAAGTTCCGTTCATAACCTAGAATCTATCCAAAAAATGATTCCTATGGATAAAACCTTTCGTAGGGTTTCGGTCATGTCGAACCCGTCTTCAGTCCGGCGGGTGCGTCGTGGACACACCTCTACAAGAATTCACGGGTAGATACTTGGTTCCTTTATTGTGCGCAAAAGCCAATTTTCGCGCAACTGAATTACGCATAAGTTGGCATTTCCGAACGAGTTTGCTCCTCCCCGCGTCTGAAGAAAATTTGTGCAAGATGCGTCAGGATGGCTAGGACTGTGCTGCGCAATACCGTATACTAAGGAAAATAGTTCGCTGGTGAACAGGTGTCTGAATGAGCAAGCGTAAGGGGCAAGCAGAACAATCCGCACGTTTCGTATCCGCGTTACCGTTAGAAGAATGTACCTATCGCCTGGAAACACTGCGTACAGAAGAGTTGCAGATTGAGATTACCCACCTCAGCAGTGACAAAGTGGATTTTGTCGTTCACTTGCTGGAAAGAGGTCGGCTGCGAGTCGATGGCAAAGGAACGCTGCGTCGTTGGGAAGGTACGCTAACCCGCGTTGATTTCGATATACGGGTGCATGATGGCCTATGGCTCTGGCTCCTGACGGTATTGATTATGTTGGTCGCTGGCATGCTCGGACTTCCGCTGGTGCTTCTGGTCGCGTTGCAAGTTGATCCGATGGGCTGGTTGCTGATGGGTGGTGCTGTCATCGTGTTGGTACTTGGTTTGATGATTCTCGCGCAGCGTGTTGCACCGCCGGATGATACCCCGCAAAACCTTGTTCGTTTGCTGCATGAGACTTTGACATAGCCAACGCACCCCCAACGTTTGGGGGCTTACAAAGCAAGGCGCACTTCGTAAGATACCTATGGCGTGTTGATTCTCAAACGCTGTAGCTTCGTTAATGATAAAGGTTTGTTATGCCGAACGTGATAGATACCTACCTGGCAAAGATTAATCCCGCTGATCCTGACCCTCTGGCAATGTCACTGGCTGCGCAGGTCATCCGCGATGGTGGCCTGGTGGCTTTTCCCACGGAAACTGTCTATGGATTGGGTGCGAATGCCTTTGATGAACTGGCAGTTGCTGGCATTTTCCGCGCAAAGGAACGCCCGGCAGGTGACCCACTCATTGTACATATTGATGAAATGAGCGATTTAGAACGGGTTGCGGTAGATATTCCTGATGTGGCACGCCAGTTAGCGGCTCGGTTCTGGCCTGGGGCGCTGACCCTGGTGCTGCGTAAAAATCCAGACATTGCGGCGAATGTTACGGCAGGGCAGGATACCGTAGCGGTGCGGATGCCGTCGCACTCTGTCGCACAGGAATTGATCCGCAAGGCCAATGTTCCGATTGCTGCGCCGAGCGCGAACCGCTTCAGCAGGCCGAGCGCCACCAGTCCGCTGCATGTGTTGCAAGATTTGATCGGGCGTGTGGATGTGATCCTCGACGGTGGCAATACGACAATCGGGGTGGAATCAACCATTGTCGATTTGACTACGAGCGTGCCGACTTTGCTGCGTCCCGGTGGGATTCCGCTGGAAGCCCTGCGCGAAGTTTTGCCGACGATTGCGTATCGTCCGCGCCGCGTGGGGGAAGACTCAACCGCACCCGCGCCGGGAACCATGTTGAAACATTATTCACCGGATGCGGCTGTGCTGGTCTATTCTGGCGCAGACGAAGCCGTTTATGCTGCGATGCAAGAACAAATTAACGTGATGACCGCAACCGGGGAACGTGCCGGGGTGCTGGCGCTGGATCATGAACTGGCGCATTTTGCCGATGTGAATGCGCAGATTGTGCTGCTTGGCGCTGATCTGGCAGCGGCAGCGGCGAATTTGTTCAGTGGTATTCGTGAACTGGATGCCGCAGAAGTTGATGCGATTCTGATGCGTGCCCCAGAGCAAACAGGCTTAGGGCTGGCTTTGTATGATCGCTTGCAACGTGCGGCAGAAGGCAAGGTAATTGAGGTCTGAGGGGATCGTTTATTCTAGCGGGCATGACAGGTCATGCCCCTACAAAATGATTGCGCCCTTACGGTGTCCCCTCCATAAATCCCTTCCCACTGCGTAGCGCAGGACTTGGTTGCTCTTGCGCAGCGGGGGACGGAAGGGAAAACCTGCTGCGCGTTTCATTAGTGAAGCAGCATGATCGTGCCCGAAAACACGAAAAATGAAAGATTATGCTTCTGGTTCTGCGACGGCAATCACCAGGTTTTCCGGGCGAAGGTAGCGCTGTGCAGCGGCGAGAATATTGTCACGGGTGATGCTGCGGATTGTCTCAGAATAATTCACCAGATAATCCAACCCCAGGCCGTAACGCTCCAATGCTTCCAGGATGTTCGCTATGCCGCTGTTGCTCTCCAGGCGCAGAGGTAAACGCCCCGTGAAGTAGGATTGGTTGTCGTCCAATTCCGCTTCCGTGACCAATTCCATCGTCATCCGTTTGATTTCGGCCTGCGCTTTTTCGATGGTCAGCGCCACATTTTCTGGCGAGACTCCCGCCATCACCTGCCACGCACCGGGGCCTTCACCACCTTCCAGGCGACTGTAGGCATAGTAGGCTAACCCCAATTGTTCGCGGATGACATCGCCCACGCGCCCCATCATAGCAAATTCACCGAGGATGCTATTGGCAACGGATGCCGCCAGGAAATCATCTGCATAGCGCGAAGGCCCCACGCTGCCGATCACCACATCTGCCTGACTCTTTCCTGCGATGGATACGCGGCGCTCAATCGGCTGCCTTGGCAGCTCGATTTGTGGCAGGGTCGGTACGGCAGGCTGCGTGGGATTGTGCCAGTCTGCCAGCGCTTCGCCAATTTGGGCGGCGACTTCATCCGCGTTCACCGCTCCCACAACCGTCAGGATCATACCATCTGCGCCGTAGTGCCTGGTATGAAATTCCTGCAAATCTGCCTGTGTGATGGTTGGCAGCGTCTTCACAGAGCCATACGTTGCGTAATGATAGGGATGATGTGCTGGATAGAGTGTTTCATAGAACAAGCGAATTGCCCTGTATCGCGTATCTTGCTCGGCGTAGTGCAGTTCGGTCAGGCGGCGCGTCTGCTCCTCTGCCAGTTCCTCTGCCGGGAAAACCGGGTTGCGCAGTGAATCCGCCAGCAGTTCCACCAGAATCGGCATATCCTCCGCCAATGCTCTGCCGCTGAAGTGCGCCCGATATTGCCCCGCGTTGAACTGCAACTCTGCGCCGATGTCTTCCAATGAGCTGTAAATCGTATCGAAATCACGGGTTTTTGTGCCTTGCATCAGTGCATCTGCCGTCAGGGAAGCAAGGCCGTTCTGTTTCGGCGTTTCGTAAATACTGCCTGCCCGCAGCGATCCCCGCAGCACAACCGATTTCACCGCCGGATTCTCGTAGATCAGGATCGTCAGGCCGTTGGGCAACTGCTGCCGAACAATGTTCTCCGTGTTGGGCAGGGTATAGGTTCTAGTCTTCATCATGAATTTCCTCGGGGGCGGTGGGTACTAGCCATCCAACCGTTCGCTGACTCGGCTGCAAATACTGCTGCGCCACCTGCTGAATATCTTCAACCGTGACCGCGTTCAGCCGTTCCAGATAATTGTCGTACCACGAGTCATCGCCGAGCATGACGCTTTGCGCCAGCCAATACGCTTGATTGGTGACGCTTTCCGTGCTGTAGGCGAATGAAGCTCGCGCCTGTTTCCTGGCCTTTTGCAATTCCTGCTCGGTAATGCCATGTTGTTGCACCGTCTCAATCTCTGCTAGCAGTGCTTTTTCGGCCTCTTGCAGCGATACACCGTCATTCAATGTGATGCTGATGTTGTACAGGTAGGGGTCGATGGTTTCGGATAAGCCGCCATCAATATCTGCCGCGATGCCTGTTTTCACCAGTGCTTTGTAGAAACGGCTGGTTTTGTTATCGACGCTGCCGCCGGGACCCGTCAGGATGCTGTCCAGCAAATCCAGCTTGAACCAGTCATCGTGGTTTGCATCCGGCACGCGATGCGCCACGCTCAAAAAAGCCGTCATACCGGGGCGCTCTACCGTGACGCGGCGTTCGCCTTGCTGCGGCGGTTCTGGACGCACGAATAATTCTGGCTCAGGTGCGGCGGGAATATCCCCGAACAATGCTTCGATCTGTGCCAGCATTTCGTCACTTTCAAAATCGCCAACGCACACGACGGTTGCGTTCGCGGGCGTATAGAACTGCTGGTAATGCCCGTAGAGTTCATCGCGGGACATGCTCAACAAATCGGCTGTATCTCCAATGATGGTGTGATGATAGCCATGCACCCGGAAGGCTGCGGCGCGGATTTCCTCATTCAGCCAGAAAACAGGGTCGTTTTCGCTGCCCTGTCTTTCGCTAATGATGACCGTGCGCTCGGCTTCTGTTTCTTCCGGGTCAAAGCTGGCGTTGGTCATGCGATCCCGTTCTGCTTCCAGAATCAAGCGAATACGATCCGCCGGGAGCGTAGCGTAATACATGGTGTAATCCATGCTGGTGAAGGCGTTCCATTGTCCGCCAGCACGATCTACTTCCCGATCCAATACGCCAGCCGGGAAGCGTTCTGTGCCTTTGAACATCATGTGTTCAACCCAATGGGAAATTCCCGTATGTCCGGTGCGTTCATTACGGCTGCCGATGCGGTAGGCCAGCCAGAAGCTGATGACGGGGGCGCTGTGTACTTCACGCAAAATGACACGCAGGCCATTGTTCAGCCGCGTAGATGTTTCGCTCACGATACCAATACCTTTAATTGTTACGGGTGTCACGTCTCAGGCTATCGTGTGGTGCTGCACGACAGCTAAATATTCGGATAGTGTACCATATGTGAGAAAGGAAATCTTCCCAGGTTTCCCACTCACTTGATCAGGGCAATCGCCTCAAATTCACTTTTGTTTCGCAGAAACAGGAAACGAGCAAAACGACGAACTCGACCGGTGGCAAATACACCAAATCAAGCGAAGCACAATCATTTCGGGCGTTTTGGCGGATCGTTGCCATCCGGTTTAGCCTCAATTCTGACGGACACAGCGGTGCTATGTCCCTATGGTTAAACATGACTTTTGTAGGGACACGACATTCGCCGTGTCCCGGAAATACCAAAAATGAGCAACAAAAATCCTTATCCTGATGCGTATCATCTGCCGGATCACCCCTACGAATTTCTTCGTGTCCTTTGTGGTGAGAATCGTTTTGGTGCGATCACCCTGACTGTAGGCACAGGATATTGCCAAGGTACAGGATGCCGTGATACCATTTTGAGGGTTCTGGTAGCATATTATCTGGATTGAAGGGATCGATTCATGGCATACATTCTCATCGTAGATGATGATCCTGTGTTGTGTCGCATGTTTGCACGACGTTTGCAGCATGCGGGCTACGCAATCCGTATGGCGCATAATGGCATCGAAGCGTTACAGACGATTGAGGAAGAGATACCCGCGCTGGTTATCCTCGATGTCTACATGCCGGAGATGAGCGGTACAGAATTGCTGGAACAAATGCGTCAGTCCGAAGCTTACCGGGATGTGAATGTCGTACTCATCAGCGCGGCATCGCTGACAGATGAAGATAACCGCTATCGGGCATTGGCAGATGAGTTCCTCACCAAGCCTGTATCAACGCGAGAGCTACTGGACACCGCTACCAAATATCTGATTAAAGAAATTTAGCGTTCACGGTCACTCAAGATTTCTCCCAGCAGCTCATCATCAACTTCCCCGCTGGCGATGCGATTTTGTAGCCGGATTAGTTCATCGTCGCTGAGGTTGCGCAGTGCTGAGGTCAGGCAGGCTACCAGCAGGAGAGAACCGTGAGTCTCATACATCAAGTTAGGCATTCATTCTGGGCGGACCCAGCAATGCCATAAATCCTTATCTTGATGCGTGAAGCCACTGGCGCGGTTTGCCTGAAATACGTCTCACGCAAAATAACCAAGCTTCAGGCCAGGATGGTTCGTAACGATCACTTTGTTAAATAAGAACCATGAGCCACCTCGCAACAAGTTCAATAGGATCTGAAGTAGGGCTTCGCTGCCACAGAATTAGATCGCTTTGAGTGCCGGATAGAGAGCGCGGAAGGTGGCATATTGCGCTGCATAAACTGCCTCATCTGCACCGGGTTCGACTCGTGTACCTGTTTTCACGGTGGCTTCACAAGCGGCCTTCACATCCGGGTAGGTGCCTGCGCCAACGGCTGCCAGCAGCGCCGCGCCGAATGCCCCAGCTTCCGGCGTGTTAACGTTCAGCAGCGGTGCGCCGAGGACATCCGCGATGATCTGCTGCCAGAAGGGACTCTTCGCGCCCCCGCCGCTGATGCGCACCGTAAAGGACTCCGGCAGGCCAGCTTCATCAATCAGGGTGAAGCCATCTTTCAAGCCGTAAGCCACCCCTTCCAGCACCGCACGAGTCAGGTGGGCGCGGGTGTGGCGAGAGGTCAGGCCGATGAATGCGCCGCGTGCGTCCGGGTCGGGATGGGGTGTGCGTTCTCCGGTTAAATATGGCAGGAAAAACAAGCCGTCACTGCCAGCGGGGGCAGATTGAGCCTCTGCCAGCAGATCGTCAAACGAAACATCCGGCGCAATCGTATCCCGATACCATTGCAAACTTCCCGCAGCACTGAGCATCACGCCCATGAAATGCCACATTCCCGGCACAGCATGGCAAAAAGCGTGCAAGCGGCCTTCTGGTTCGTAGGCGTAGTGATCCAGCGGAGCAAATACCACGCCAGATGTCCCCACCGTCACACCAATCGCATCTGGCACAACGCAGCCCATGCCAACAGCCCCTGCCGCCTGATCGCCACCACCGCCAACAACAGGCGTTCCCGCTTGCAAACCCGTGAGCGTGGCAGTTGCCTCGGTGACTGTTCCAGTGATTTGTGTGCCTTCGTGTACGGTTGGTAACCATTCCGACGGTATGCCGAGGGCTTCTACAACTTCCTGCGACCAGTTGCGCTCTTTGACGTTCAGCAGGGATGTCCCGGCTGCCCCGGCGAGATCGGTTGCATACTCCCCGGTGAGCTTGTAACGGATGTAATCTTTTGGCAGCAGAATATGGGCGCACTGCGCATAGACTTCCGGTTCGTTGTCACGCACCCAGAGGATTTTCGGTGCAGTGAATCCAGTCAGGGCGCGATTGCCTGTCAATTCAATCAGGCGCTCAAATCCGATTTTTTCGGTCATCCAGTCACATTGTGCCTGGGTGCGCTGGTCATTCCAGAGGATCGCAGGACGCAGCACAGCACCATTTGCATCCAGCATCACCAGGCCATGCATTTGCCCGGTAAGGCCAATAGCAGAAATATCCGCACCGGATAAGCCGGATTGTTCCAGGGCGGAACGAATGGAAGTCACCACCCCTTCCCACCAATCCGCCGGATTTTGTTCGCTCCATAAAGGCTGTGGTTGGCTGATCGGCTGCGATGTGCTGCCCGTAGCGAGAACTTCGCCCTGCTCATTGATGATGATCGCTTTCGCGCTGGTTGTGCTGATGTCTATCCCCATGAAGTACGGCATGGTGTGGAAGCTCCTGAGTGAAGCAATTTCAGTAGTAAGGATGGGCAAAAATTCTGGTTCTACCGGAATTGGTGGAAATTTGCTGAGTTATCTTTTATGCCCTTACCTCACCCCTTCCAGACCTCCGGTCTTCCCTCCCCTCTCCAATTTGGAGAGGGGAAAACGAGCAAAGCGAGTAGGGGTGAGGTTAATTCCACCAAAAACGTTAGAACGAGCAAAAAGTCAGTTATGAATAACTGCTCGCACCGATCATAAAGTACACGCTGTAAGCTGTCAAAATTCAGCGCGTACCGGGCGGAATTTCGGCACAATTGAGATGTTTTTTTGATGAAAGTTGCCAGCATAAACCGTGTTACAATCTGCCAAAAGTACCAGCTACATAAGGAACTTTCTTGATGAGTACCCTCATACGAAATCCTTTTGACGATACGGTGGTCGGAACGGTTCCAGAATTGACCGAAGCCGAAGTGAAGAACGCCATCCGCACAGCAGCGGATTTCAAAGCAGAATTTGCAACGATGCCAGCCTACGAAAAAGCAGGTATCCTCATGCGAACAGCGGCAATCATCGAGCGAGAAATGGAAGCCCTCACGACGCTGATTGTCCGCGAAAGTGGGAAACCCCTGCGCTATGCACGGGGAGAAGTGCGGCGTGCAGTCGAAACCTTCACCTTCGCCGCCGATGAAGCGCGGCGCTTGCGTGGGGAGACGATCCCGATGGACGCGGCGGCAGGTGGCATTGGCAAAATTGGCTACTACATTCGCGTGCCGATTGGCGTAGTCGCAGCGATTACGCCCTTCAATTTTCCGCTGAATCTGGTGGCACACAAAGTCGCGCCAGCGATTGCAGCAGGCTGTCCCATCATCCTGAAGCCTGCACCGACTACGCCCCTCACTGCGATTCGTCTCATGGAAATCATGCGCGAAGCAGGGCTGGCTCCGGCAGCATTCCAGGTACTGACCGGGGATTCTGATGTCGGCAAGTGGCTGACGACTGATGACCGCGTGGATATGATCTCATTCACAGGTAGTGCAGCCGTGGCCCATCAGATTAGCAAAATCTCAGGGGTGCGCCGAACAACTTTCGAGCTAGGCGGCAATGCTGCGGTGATTGTTGATGAAGGCACCCCACTCACCGATGCTCTTGTAGATCGCCTGCTGGTTGGTGGATTTGCTTACAGCGGACAGGTTTGCATCAGTGTACAGCGTATGTACATTCATCGCTCGCTCTACGAAGACCTGAAACAACGGCTCATTGCTCGAACGGAAACGCTCATCACAGGTAATCCACTGGATGCAGAAACTGAAATAGGCCCCCTGATTAATGAAGCGGCTTGCGAGCGCATTGAAGCCTGGGTACAGGAAGGAGTCGCAGAAGGTGCGACGGTACTGTGCGGCGGCACACGCGACGGCAGATTTTATCAGCCAACACTGATGGAAAATGTGCCGGATCATCTGAACCTGATGTGTTCGGAAGTCTTCGGCCCGGTAGTGATGCTCGTACCGTATGATGACTTTTCCGAGGCCATTGCCCGTACAAATGACTCCGAGTATGGCTTACAGGCAGGGGTCTATACACCGAATCTAACGAAAGCTATGCAAGCGACCCGTGAGCTACACGTCGGCGGCGTGATTATCAACGATGTGCCGACATTCCGCGTAGATCATATGCCTTATGGCGGCAGCAAGAATTCTGGCGTTGGGCGTGAAGGGCCACAATTCGCTGTGCAGGATATGACCGAGATTCGCATGGTTGTCATCAATCCGGGCTAACATCGTCAAACACTCCGTGACGGCCTGCACCATCTGCGAAACGCGCCGCCCCATTGAGGCCGTCTTCCTGTAGAGATTGCATCCCAACCGTGAACTCGTAGCGCATTGCTTCCGTGAACGTGCGCTCATAGCTCTCGTAGGCGGAAAGCCGATCATGGCGCACACAGGTCTGCGGGAATTGGGCAAGCTGCCCCGCAAGTTCTTCGGCGGCTTGCCGTGCATGTCCCTGTGGAACTACCCGGTTCGCCAAACCCATGCGCAAGGCTTCTTCTGATTCTCCATTTTTTGCGTACTGTACCGGACACAGACACCCATCGCAAACACCCCTGCCAATTCAGCTAGTCGCCACATATTGCAAGTACGGGTAAGCTGGTTGGGTACACATACCATGAGGGGCAACATGGCAGAAAAACCAAAGAACGAGGAGACCGGGAAACTCGGCGCTACCGGGCGCTGGGTGATTGCCGCAACCGTCAGTGCATCGAGCATGGCCTTCATCATGCAGTCAGCGCTCAATGTCGCGGTACCACCCATTCAAGAAGATTTGGGAGCAACAGGCGCAGATGTCGTCTGGATTGTGAATGCCTTCCCGCTGCTGCTGGCTGCGTTGATTCTACTTGGCGGCGCATTAGGGGATTTGTACGGGCGTAAGCGCGTGTACATGCTCGGTATCTTGATCTTCACCGGGGCATGCATCGCGGGCGGCCTCGCCACTTCCACTGAGCTTTTGATTGTGGCGCGTGCTGTGCAGGGCATCGGCGGCGCATTGATGGTTCCGGGAAGCCTCGCCATCATTTCCGCTTATTTTGACGATAACACACGGGGTCTCGCTATTGGTACCTGGTCAACATTCACAACAGGTGCGTCCATCCTTGCACCCACGTTCGGCGGGCTATTGGCAGATGCCGGGTTGTGGCGTGCGATTTTCTTCCTGTGTATTCCATTGGCAGTCATTTCAATCTACGCCTTGCTCAGGCACGTCCCCGAAAGCCGTGACGAAGACATGCCCCAGGTGCTGGATATTCCTGGCGCAGTGTTGATTACCCTGGCTCTGGGTGGGATCATCTACGGCGCGACAGAGTTAGGTCGTTCCGGGTCGCTGAATATTGTGGAAAATCCCATTCCTTTGCTCACAATCGGGGTTGGCCTGGCAGCACTGGTTGTGTTTTTCTTCGTAGAACGGAGCAGCGACCATCCATTGGTTCCGCTGCGCTTGTTCAAATCACGCACATTCCTGGGTGCAAACCTGATGACGCTCTTTTTATATGGCGCATTAGCGGGGGCGTTGTTCTTTATGCCGCTCAATTTGCAGCAGATCCAGGGCTATTCTGCGACAATTTCCGGGTTGGCAACGTTACCTGTGACCATTGGCATCATGGTGATGTCGCCGTTCATGGGTCGCCTGGTAGATCGTACAGGCCCGCGCTTGCCGATGACTCTGGGACCGCTCATCGTGGGCGCTGGTTTCCTGGCGCTGGCACTCCCCGGCGTGACTGGCGGCGCAGGGGATTATTGGCTGACCTACTTCCCCGGTCTGGTAATCCTCGGCATTGGGATGGGTTTCGTCGTGGCTCCTTTGACGACAGCCGCGCTTGGTTCGGTTCCACAGCGCAATTCCGGCGTAGCTTCTGGTATCAATAACTTCATGTCCCGTGCATCCGGCGCACTGACGCAGGCCATCCTCGGCGGTATCGCATTGATCTTCTTCGCCAGCACCTTGCAAGCCAATGTGATGAATTTTGAGATTCCGCCAGAAGCTGAAACGCAGTTGATGGAAAATGCAGAAGACTTCGGAAATACAGCCGTCCCTGAAAGCCTGGGCGAAGAGATGGGTGGCGAAGTTGCCACGGCAATTGATTGGGCATTTGTGGATACATTCCGCTTGATGATGATTATCGCTGCTGGACTCTGCTTTTTGAGTGCTGGGCTTGCTTTTGCATTGGTACAGAAAGAACTGAAGCCACCCGCAGAATTGCTGAAACAACCAGCCGTATCAACATAAGATTCCGGGTTATGGAGTGCCTCGTGCGCTTCATAACCCGCTATACACTCAGGCAAGGTTCATATTTTCTTGAACTCAGCATAACAATCCGCCGTTATCTTTATTGCACGACGTTTGTCTTCTTTCAACACAACTGCGACACAATCTGTCGCGGTTTCTCCCACAAGGAAGGACAACTTCATGTCAGACACAAGTACTGTAAAAATCTGTTTCGTACTAAATTTGCCCACCGAGGAACTTGCCGAGGTCGAGGTTGAGTTTTCGGATGCACGACAGGCGCGGCGTGCGATCAACGCTGTCTTGAGTGCAAATGGCCCCCTGGTTGCTGTGAAGAATGCCAAGGATATTCCGGTGTTGATTCGCAGTGCAGATGTCTCCGCTGCATATCCAGTGAATTATGAAAACCAGGGTGACGAGGATGAGGACGATTAGTTCCTTGCTTCGTTTGGAGCGTGGGGCGGAATGCTAGCGTGATTCTGCCCTACAACCCTTCCACATAACGACATCATTCCCTCACTGTTGGTTATCATCACAAAGCAAGTGAAGTATGCAAATCGTGCGTTGTATATCCTGTGACGGATACGGCTGGCTGGAAGACGAGTTCACATCAGAAGTGGAAGATTGCGATTGGTGTGGTGGGGTGGGCTATGTCTACCGCCTGGCTGATGGTACGGACAAAAAAATCCCGCTCGAAGACTTGCATGACGAAGCAGTTTCCCATGAGCTAGAGCGCCTGGAAACCGAGCGCATGCACGAGATGGGCTACCGGGGTGGTGCAAAGAAACCCTGGGAACAAGACATCCGGCGCGGTACACACGGCGGCATCAATCCTTATGAATCAGATAACAGCTAGAACCAAAAAGGCAGAGGATGACCCCCTGCCCTGTAATCTCGGTGTTCGGTGATGTCTATGGTGTACACTGCACGACGAAGCCGACAGCTTCCAGAATCGAACTCAAGCCGGGAATGCTGTCATACAAGCACAACGAATCAACCGCAACCGCCCCGATGACCGTTGCACAGCAGCATAACAATACAAAGCCCAGGCAGCCAATCAATACCCACTGTCCGATTCCGCCACCTTCTTCTTCGCGTACTGCGTAGGGATCATTGTAATCATACCCAGGAGGAGGCGGGCCATACGCGGCAGCGGCAGGCGCATTGTAATCATACTGCGGCTGACCGTAAGCATCTTGTTGCTGCTGTCCGTATCCCTGGTCAGGCTGTGCTGCGTAGGGATCTTGTTGTACATAGGGCTGTGCAGGTGGTTGGTAGGCATCCTGTGGCGGCTGATAGGATTGTTCCTGCTGTTGATAGGCTTCTTGTGGCTGTGGTTGATAGGGGTTTTCCGCAGGTTGTGGCGGACGCTTGAAGCGAGCTTCCTCCGGTTCCTGCGCGGCTGGTTGCGGCGCAGGTGAAGGGGCAGCCGCACCGGGACGGCTCACTTCAAATTGGAGTGTGACCGTTTCCCCCATGCCGAGCATGTCGCCATTCTTCAATGAGGTTGCACCTGTCACACGCTTTCCATTGACGAACGTGCCGTTGGTGCTACCCAGGTCTTCTACAGTGTAGCCATCCGCACCGCGCATCAGACGCAAATGGTGACGGCTCACTTCCCGATCATTGATAACAATGTTGTTGGTAATATCGCGCCCAACATTCGAGACATCCCCAGTTAATTCATAAACCTGGTTGGGTTGCGGCCCCCGGCGCACAATCAGGCGAAAGTTCTCATTGGCCTGCATTTTTTGTCGTTCCTCTCTGTAAATCGTAGGCGCGATGCACGATACCCACAGCAGAATAATTGCGTATTTCAGAGGGTAGTTTAGTGACATTCCAACCACCTGTCAACTTACCGTCTCGATTAGCGCGGTGCAATCACATTCTATCTGTAGAGAACCTTGAATAAACCATCATAGTCCTAATTTGCGCGTACACATTTGGGCTGAAAATCGGCAGTGACCGCAGTCTAGTCCTTCAAGAACATAGCCGTTAGCACGCGCTTACCGAAAATGCGCCCAAAGCCTCTTGCTTTAGCTATGGGGATGTAGGGCGCGAAAGTTGCTAGGGATGATAGTGCTCAGTGGTGTAAACTTTTTTCGAGGTGGAATTTCACGCCTCTTCCAATAGGAATTTGATTGACTCATTGAAAATCATCATAACGGGTAGATATGACAATGAGAACCTTCCAGTTACGCAAATGCTTTCGCAGGGTTCTTCGTCGCACTCACTTCGCTTGCACTTGCTTTCGCCATCGAGGGTGTGGCGCTTGCGGCTCTTGCTGCGCAGTTAATTCTGGCAGCAATTAGCCTCTCTATAGTCTATTGAGTGCCTCAAGCTGTTTCAAAATAGGACCCACTTCGGCCTGCGCCAGTCCATCTGGTAGATGGATATTGGCATGACTCACATTAGAGTTGCCGATGCCTACTGTGAAACATCCTGCCTGAGTCGCAGCATCAATACCTGCTTCGGCATCCTCAAATACAACGACCTGATTCGCATTCACCCGCAGCCCGCCTGCTACCCACACGAAAAGATCGGGCGCGGGCTTAGGATTATGAACAGAATATCCATCCCCGATCACATCGAAGTAACGGGTTAATTCCAGGCGTTCCAGCACGAGACGTGCATTTTTGCTGGCAGAACCAATACCCAGTTTCAGCCGCGCTGCATGTGCTGCGGTCAGAAATTTAGTGACACCGGGAAGCGTTGCATCTGGCGTGATTGCGTTCAGGTGTTCCAGATAGTATTCGTTCTTACGTGCCATCCATAATTGAGCAGTTTCCTCCGAGATTTCGCGCCCCTTCAGCATCCGGTTGAGGCTTTCACGGCGGGATACTCCACGCAGCGCCTCGTTGTCTTCACGGCTGAAAGGGATATTTTCTTCATCTGCCAGCTTCTTCCACGCAAGGTAGTGAAATTCAGCCGTATCGGTAATTACACCATCCCTCTCCCTGCTTCTACTGCAAGTAGCAAGCGTAATCCAGACAAAGCCCAACTCCGGGCTGACATTCTGATGATGCGCGAGCAGGGCATGAACTATCGTGAAATCGGCGCGGCATTGGGTATTCATCACAGTAGAGTCGGGCAAATTATACGTAATCCCACAAAAAATAATGCCTGAAGGCCGATGCAAACATGCGCAGTTGCCAGTGTGTTTTGTCTGGAAAGCTACTGTGTAGGGAAAACAGTCGTCTATCCTCGAAACACCCGTCTGAGTTCGGGGCAACACACAAAAATCTAGAAGCGTGCAATCGCTTGCTCAATAGTAGCAGCCATTGTAAAAACTTGGTCGAAGCGCGTTAGCGTGAGAATGCGATAAGCAGCCGGATCAGCGGGTGGAACCAGGACAACATCTCCTCCGCTCTGCCGCGACTGTTTCAAGAGCGATACAAGGGCAGACATCCCTGCGCTATCCATGAATGCCGTCTTGCTTAAGTCCACGACGAATTTGAATTGCTTGGCATCTATAAGTCGCTTTTGTTCTTGGCGTAAAGATGTGACTGAAAAAGCATCCAATCGACCCGTAATCTCCAGGATTTGAATTCGTATGACATGTTCGCGTGTACTGATTTCCATACGTAGAACCTCTCAAAAACGGAATGAAACGAGTGCTTGTTCTGGAGTCTCGTAGAACTCGAAGACATGCTCAAAGCGCACAATCGACAAGATGTCTGACACAATGGAACCAGGCATGACGACCAGGCAAACATCGCCACCTGAAGCACGTGATGCCCGCAGGATACTACTGAGTAATCCCAGACCTGTGCTATCAATGAAGCTCACCCGACGAAGATCCAGCACAAAATATTTCTTGTCAGGCTTTGGCTAATGATGCGGTTGATGCCATTCGATCTCTCACCCATGGTATTCCAATAGTACAAAATGTTGGTGAGGTTTTTGCAGAAGCGCTCAAATATGGCCCTGACTTGACGCAATCGACAGCAGATGTAATGGAAGGAATTTATGGCGTTCGTATAGGCTCTCGAAACCCGGCAGTAGAACAGGCTCTACAACAGATTTTGCCGAAGTTGGCACGCGGAGAAGATGTCACATTAATTGGCTATAGTCAGGGTGGAGCAATAGTAGATGCCATCGTGGAACGTATTGAGCGAAATCCAGATTACAGAAAATATCTTGGGAATATCAAAGTCGCGACTATGGGTAGTGCTGGACGCTCATTCCCGAATGGCCTGGGCGGTGAACAACACATTCAAAATCTCACTGATCCAGTCCCTCGGATTGCGGACGTCTTGACACCGGATTTTCTAGAAAGACGCAGAAATGTTAAGTATACTTTGGAACGTGGGTGGGATACTCCGCATCTCGATGCAATCGGTCATGATTACAAAGATTATGTTGTGGAACTTGATGTCAATGAACTCAATCCCTATTAAGGATGCACCATGACAAATATTCTCTACAATGGCCCACATTTTACAATGGAGGTCCCGACTGAGTGGGTTGCAACAGCAAATCCTCGCGTACAGGTCGTGATTTATCCACCTGGATTTGAAGATGCGATTCCCCCATCCTACGGTGTGATGATCCGCTACATTGGCGATCCCAACCGGAGCAGCGAAGATATTGCGCGTGAAATCCTGACAGAGCAACAACAAGAGAATGAAGCGTTGACGGTACTCACCTTCGAGGAAGCGGAGTATGGTGGTTTAGCAGGTTTTCGTATTGAAGCGCAATGGGACAATCCCGATGGGACGGCAGTTGCGCAGGAGCAATATATCACCCTCATTCCGGGATATGTTTATGTCTCGATTCTGACATACCCTCCAGGCGTTTCGCCTCAGATCACCCAGATGTTACAGGATATTCACCGCTCGTTCTCGTTTAAGTGACGGCTCCCCACACAAAATAAAGGGCAGAAAGTGAATAGACACCGTCTGCCCTTTTTTGCTTTACGGACAGGGGACACCTGTTGTACCAATGGCGCTGCCATCCAGGTTATAGGGCGAGGCATCCAGGGGCGGAAGCGCTAGATAACGCCGCGAGAGGATTGAAGCGATGCCAAAGGTATCTTCGGTGAACCACTGCAGCCGCCATAGATCAACTGTAGGAGCTAGTGGCACTTCCAGGCAGGTTGGTAGCGACTGTGTTAATGTATCGTCGATCCACATGCGCGGCCCGGTTAAAGGAGCTTGAGTGAGGGTCGATGCGAAATCTAACACTGTCAGGCTATCGACTGGGTACGTGCTGAATATTTGCGGAAGATGAGCCATCACATCGGCGGGGGTTGCGTCAAATTCCGGCACTTTTGCATCAGACCAGCCTAGCGCTGTATCCAGTGTCAATCGAGCAGGTCGCCATGCATCTGGTTGGAATGTCGTAATCGTCTGCGGTGGACGATTATCAGCAAGCATCCAAGACAATCCAGGCAGTACAGGAGAAGTTGGCAGCCAGATCGGAGCCTGCCAGATGTCGTGGTCAAAGAAGTTTTCATGCGTAATCCCCAGACCGCCCTGTCCCGCCGCTTGATCTGGCATGATCCGCAGTGCATCGCCATCCAGGTAAGGAGAGGACAGATTGTAATTGTCCTTCAACCATACAGGCAGATCCACAAGGGTGAAGAGATCACGCTGCAAACTGCGTTCCCCGTCTCTGGCTGTTGCAACCAGATGATTTTGTGTATATCCAACTGGCTGCGGTATATGACTAGCCCATACAGCATCCGCGTTAAGCCCCGATGCCAGCGCTAACTGGCTGATTACTCCATCTAAGCGACGCAGCCCCATATCCAGTGTCTCCTCGAAAGGACGTACCGGGAAGATGGTGGCCTGATTGCCAAGCGTGTAGACACTGCCATCAGCAACGGGCCCAAGCCAGGAACGCTGCAAGAAATGCCGATGTTCTGGCGAATACACGCGCCCCGCCTGGAAGAAAACATTCGCCTGCGAGTCCCACATCATGCCCTGGAAAACCTGCTGTGGTGGCTCGAATGCTGCCCCAGGTTCGCTAATCCCCTGTGACGACCAATCACATCCACTGCCGAATTCATTGGTGAAATCTGACAGCAAACTGGTAATCGGGTCGCCGTAGGGGTCAAAGATTATCGTTTGTTGCTGTTCAGATAAGTCAGCGCTTGCCCCGGAAAGCGTTTGCCCATTATCTCCCAGGATCGGCAACTGAACCGCGTCTCCCCGTATCTGCAAGAGCGATAATCCATTGGCCAATGTGCCATAGAGCGTCGTAATGCCATTTTCAACCGAAGCAAACGGCATATCCGACACACCCTGGTAGATCAGCCGTGCGTTGCCGATGTTCACCAGGCGGTTGTAGACATCGTATTCGTAACGGAACCGTTCACTGCCGCGTTCCAGGCTCGTCAAACGATTCAGCGTATCGTAGCTGTACTGCTCACAAATCTCTTCACCAGAGCGAACTACCGAAAGATTGCCACTGTCGTCATATTCGTAGGTATAATCGAATGTCTGCGGTGGCGCATCCGGCGTGAAGAGCGTTACTGTGCGCTCGATCAGTTGGTTGCTGGCATAGCGGTAGCGAATCTCCACGCGGGTATTGTTCTCGAACTGGCGGCTCTCTTGCTGAAGCTGTCCAAAATCATCATAGATGTAGCTCACCTGATACAAAAGGCCGCTGTCGCTGCCCTCGGTAGCGTCAGTGATGCGCATGGTCAGCGGCAAGTTGGCCTCGTTGTAGCCGTAGACAATCAGCATCGTTCCATCGTTCTCAGCACCTAGCAAGCTATTCAAGAAAGGTGAAACAATTGCCTCAATGCGCTGTTGCTGGAGTTGACCTTCAAATGAACGACGGTCAGTGGTGGAGATAAACTGATCACCAACGCTGTAATCAGCCCTCAAAACCCGATACTGTGCATCCATTGACAAACTAATGACATCCTGATCATTGACTGTCAACGTCAGGGAATGATTACCTTCATCATCTTGCCTGACATTGTCAGTAGTAATTACTGGAGACCCTGATACACTTATCATCTCCAGGATACCGCCATCACCGACAGCGAAGGCTATTTCGCCCTCAGCATAGCGCACGGTGAAACCGTTGCCTTCGTAGGTATATTCGAGGGTTTCACCTGCAACCGTCATGCTCACGACGCGGCCTAGATCATCATAGGTAATTTGAAGGGAGTCATCTCCGGTAACAGATGCAAGATTGCCAAAGGCATCGTATTCCAGATCGTATCCACCGAAGGAAGACATATCACCACGATCACTTGCCTCATACGAAATCGAGACATCCCCCCAGCTTGTCAGCCGCTGATTGTAGTTGTAGGTGATTGAGGCTGTCGCGTTCTGGTTGGGGAAGGACTGTGAGATCAAGCGGCCTACTTCATCATAATCATAAGTTTCGATGATCTGGCGCTGTGCTTCGCCCAGGTTCCGGCAAGCCTCATAGGACGCTGCTCCATAACCTGCTGCGGTGCGGCAGATTTCCAGCACCTGATTCACTTCATAGGCCAGCCAGATTTGGACTCCCGTTGGCCCCGTGATGCTCGTCAAGCGATTCAAGTTATCATACGTGTAGCTGTACGTCTTGCCACCGCGATCCTGGTAAACGATCAAGTTGTCCGCTTCATCATAGGTGAAAGTTTCCACGCCTTGCAGTTCATCAATGATACGGATCAACCGTCCCTGCGTGTCATATTGGAAGCGGATATTGGCTCGCCATGTTTCAGTGGTGGAGTTCTCGGCACAAACAGCACCTTCCTCGTCCTCAAGTTTTGCAAATACTTGCGTGTAATCTTGCTCATTGACCATCAGTGCAGCCGCATCGGTGTTGGTATCTTTCGCACCTGCATCAGTCTCCCCTGTTTCCACTACTGGCAGGCAAATCTCGGTATCAATCGAGACGAGCAAATCTTCGGCGTTATAGGTATAGCGCACGAACTGTCCTGGCTCCCTCACGATGATTTGCCGTCCATCAATCTCATTGCCAGCAGAGAAGGTATAGGCACGCGGGCCTTCAGCCGTAACAACCTGTACATCAACATTACCGGAGTTCGGTGCATCATTCTCAGAGGTAGGGACGGTAGGGACGTAAGTGAATGTTGATACCGAACCGTTAATCTCGCGTTCAATCTGGCGATAGAGCGCATCATACGTGAGCGTTATCTCGGTATCCGTACCAATTTGAACCAGTATCTCTGCGCTCTGGTCGCTGCGTTCGACTGTCCAGTTCAGGCCGCCTGTTTCCAGCGTCCGCAGCCGCCCGAAGGGATCGTAGGCCAGGGCGATGCTGTGATTACCGAAGTTCACCATACGCTCAAGCTGCCCGTTAGGGGTGGTTTGGAACTGCCAGTCCCAACCCGTCGCTTCGTTACTCGCAGTGATGCTGTAATCTGTGCTATAGGCAATGCTGAAGCTGCGGTCAGCAGTTACCGCTCCCGTTTGGTCGTTCCGGCTGCCCACAGACCAGCGCACCAGATTACCCCGTGTATCCCGTTCCAGCAGGTAGGTGCGGCCTTCTGGCGAATCTACCCGCCAGAGCAGGCCGAAGGCATCGAACAGGTAGCTCGTTTCGCGTCCCAGGCCATCCCGATAAACGAGGCGACGTTCCGCTAACTGCCACTCGTAGGTCTCACGCCCATCCGGTGTGATGACCTGTGTCACACGATTGGGGTCGGCGGGATCATCATAGGCGAAGGACGTTACGACACCTAATGGAGATGTACTGCTGACCATACGCCCCTGTGCATCATAGGCGAAGGTTGTTGTATCGCGGGTGAGCAAATTCTGCTGGGCGATGACCTGCCCCTGCGGGTTGTAGTCATAGAGGAAGCCGCGTCCCAGACCATCCATTTCCTGTTCCAGCAAATTCGCGCTGTTGTAGCGGTAACTGTAGGATGCTTCCGGGTATGAAACACCTGCTGCAACATCTGCCACATCAACAGCCACGAGCCGCCCCAGGGTATCGTACTCGTATTGGTGCGTAAAACCGCCATCATTCAGCCAATGGGTCAAGCGCCCCAACGCATCGTAACGCAGTTCCCAGGTGAAACGCTGCTGCACTTCACTATCTTCGGTGGAAACAGCTTCAACCTGTACAACAGTTTCATGTGTTTCGCTGCTTACACCATATTCGAAATTGCGCCGCCCGAATTCATCTTCTGCCACGACCAAGCGCTCGTGTGCATCATAGGTGAGCGCCACCGAAAAGGTTGCACTATCGCAGGTGACTTCTTCATTCGGGTGTGAACGCATGATGCGCGTTTCACCGCTGCCAAGTGGGCAATAGGCAAACGTCCAGAAAAGCCCATCCTGGGTAATGCGCTGTACACGCCCCTGGTTATCGTACTGCAAATCCATGGTGGGATCGGTTTCGTAGCCACCCGTCAGCGGGTTGAGCAGGTCAACGGCGATTCCAGTCGCTTGACCGTCTTCATATCCTGACCAAGTAGCGGAGCGAATCCCCAGCGTAGGCATATCCACCGAGCGCGGGTTGGTGGAATTCTGATCTTCTGACCGGAAAATGCGCCAGCCGAAATTCGAAGTTGGCACTTCAGCATCGCCGTTGAATGTCTCACGTTGAACACCTGTGAGCTGCCAAGTTTCGCTGAAGATGTACCTTGTTTCCGCTGTTAGCGCATCCCTGAAGTAGTCGCGCTGGACGATGCGCAAACCATTAGAATTTGTATCCGGGACAGGCTGCGGATTAACAACATCCCGCACGGAATATTCAAATTCGGTGTGTTGCTCAAATGATTCTTCAATGATACGGATGCGCCCCAGGGAATCATAGATATACGCTTTACGCCGTCCGTACGGATCAGTAACGGTAATCCGTTCCCCGATAAAGTCAGCATCGTCAACAGGAGCCGCTCCCGCCATCTGGCTCACAGCCGATGCTACGGGGGGATAGACTTCGTAATCATACGTCGTTGTCAGGGCTTCTTCCTTATCATCCTCTGTCCCATCCTCGTTGCGGAGCCAATGAGATTCGCTCGTGATGCGCCCCAATGGATCAGCATATTCGTAGCTGGTGCGTTCCAGGTAGTGCTGCGGGTCATCATCCACATAAGTGATTTTCTCAGTCAGGCGCTGTTGCTGATCAAAGCGCAACTCGGTTCGCGCACCTGTAGGCTCTGTGATGACGATTCGGCTGTGATAGATGTCAATTAAGGAGGTATCGTCGTAAGTGACAGCGTACTCCAATCCAAGTGAATCGGAGATGTTCACAACTCGCCCAAAGGCATCATATTCAAACGACCGTGTATACCCTTCGGTATCGCCGCCATCTCGTATTTGGGTGATCGATTGCATCCAGTAGGGGGCTTCTTCTGCATAGATATACTGCCAGGAAACACCATCGCTACGTTCCAACCGTGCAAGCAAATCAGGTCGTTCTGCATCCCACGCAAATGTATATTCCGTGCCATTGCGATCTATGAGCGTTTGCACGCGCCCCTGTTCATCATAGGTGTAGGTGAGCGCTGTTCCATCCGCGAAGCTTGCTGCTCCTGGCGTATACCGTGGCAGCGGAAGTTGTTCATCAAACAAGGCGAGAATTTCGACTTTGGGATAGCCTCTATCTACTCCTATCAAGCGTCCCGTAGGTGTATAGCTGTACAGAATAGTGTTGCGACCACCGCCATTTGTTGTACGTGCAAGTTCACTACGGAGCAAACCGTCTTCCCACTCAAATCGGATGGGTGTTCCGTTGAACTCTGCTTGTGCGGTTTCACCTCCACTACGTGAAAGCAGGGTATAGCTGGCTCCTGGTTCTGTGAGCCTTCCGGCATCCAGGGCATAAACCCAGGTTTCTGCACTACCTAACTGATTGGTAACGGTGACACGGCGCTCTGTCCCTGTATCTTCAACTGCGAGCGAACGCCAGAGAATTTCGCCATCTGACGTGACGATAGAAGCGGTTTCCAGCCCACCATCTACGCTGTAGGTATAGACCATCTCACGAGCAATTGGTGCGCGGGGGTCATTATGTTTCAGCAGGCGACCCACATCATCATACTCGTAAGTTGCCTCCAGCCCGTCGGGGTAGCGAACTCGTGTCAGCAGATTACCTTCATACAGGTATTCGATTCGGTATTCGGTGCCAGCGTTCACATCACGCATAACACTCAGCACAATGTGATGATTGCTGTCATAGGTCAGTTCGAGTTGGCGCATGTTTGGTGCATCCGAGATGATGACTTGCTGCCCTGCTAGGCCATTGAAGTTGTCGCCATAGGAGTAGTCAATTTCAATCGTATTCAAGCCATCGCCGTAGCGTAGCAATCGACCTGCTCGGTCAAACGTGTAGGTGCGTCCGTTGTCCTGCTCCAAACGCCATTCTGAGCGGATGACCTGTAGGGGATTACGACCTTCTCGTACCAGCACCCATCCGGGCATGGTTACTGCACGGTAAATTTCTCCCTGGAAGGCCGGATCTGCTTCCAGAATAAAGCTGTGTTGCGATCCGCTTGGGGTGCGAAATGACACCAGGCCACGTGGAACCCACGTCAAATCCAGGGCAGTCAGATAGCTAACATCCAGGGGAATGGGGCGGGTATTTGTCTCCGCATCAAATGCCACCGCATAATCAATCGGAAACTCTATCGACCAGCCCAGGCCAAAAGCTCCATCGCTGTTGTGGGCGGCGCTGTTGTAACTGCGTGTCAGCGTCAAATCCAGATCGTTCCCATAAGCAATATGATCTGTCACGGCATACCACAGATTGCCATTTGCGGGATTGGGATAGCCATTTTCCGGGCAGTTGGCTTCCGGGAGTGCAGTATTCACCGGGTAACATTCCCCACCCAGGTTATTTAAGCCCCGCGGCTGATACCCTGGTTCGTCTGGCAGTCGAGTTCCATCGAAAGATTCTCCGCCGAATGCTGGGTTCCCGGCTGGTGTCGTGATCTCCACATAGCTATCCCCACGCGGCAGCATGAGTACCTCACGCGGGTCTTCCCCACGGTAACGAATATGAATGACATCATCCAGCGCTGAGATAGTAGCGAAATCCGTTGCATCGCGGGAAGTGACAGTGCGCGGTTGATCCAGGAACGTGAACGTGAATTGACCATTTTCATAGGCGAAATCGCTCAGATTCAGCCAATCCAGCAGAATTTGCGAAGGTGCTCCATCTAACGAGACTTGAATGTCCAGTGGATATGGATAGCTGGATTGTGTTGCATAGACGGATGGATCAAGCGGTAAGAATCGAATGCTGGTAGAGTGCAGGGCGACGCTCCGGTCTTCTACCAAACTGGCGCTAAAAACACTTTGTTTCAGCCGTACTTCGCTATCCGGTTCAATGCTGTCCCAGGCGATACAGATGTCATGAGATGTGGTCGCGTTACTGGCATCCAGCGCATTCACACGGAGGTAGAAAGCCGGACAAGCATAATTATTCTGCGCTTCAGGCTGGCCTTCCGTCGTGATGGCTCGCGCCACTTCATCTGGCGAAACAGGTGTGGTGAACTGCCGTCCATCGCGGCGTTCAAAACCGATGCAATCCGCCAGCACCCACATGCCGCGCAACTCGTCCCAATCGGTGACGATACGGGTTCCGTTGCTGTCATCCAACACCGCCAGTTCGATAGCCGCCTGGTTGGTTTGCGTCCCCTGATAGCCGTAATTCTCCAGATAAAAAATGCGGCTGCCCTGTGTATCCACTGCGGATAAGTTGCCACCGCTGATGTCAATGGCCTGTGCCCAGCGCCCGATGATGATGCTCTGTAAGTCGAAGAATACCTGCGTGCCACTTTGCGACGATACACTGGTAACAGCGCCGGGATTGGTGCTCACCAATGCCCCGCCATTGTGGAAGTCAAGCACCTGTACGCCGTCCACAAACTCGAAGCCGCTGCCGAGTGTCTTGCGCTGGCTGTTGCTTGCATCAACCAGTTCTTCTTCACGCAGCAAGCTGGTCACATCAACATTGGTAAAATCACCGCTCAGGCGGAATTGGTAGCTTTCCTGCCCACTGCTGTTCTGAACGGCAGCAAGATTCGCAGCCTGTACCACAATCGTATACAAGCCATCTTCGACGATAGGAACAGAATATGACTGCCCTGACGAGATACGAACGTAGTGAACGCCCGTGCTGACCCGTTCCATCCCATGAAAGACGGCAAATTCCAGTATTGTATCTGCCGGGATTTGCGTGAAGGTGATGGTTGCTGTTGTATTGCGGTTGGTATCCTCTGCACCAAATGACCACAAATCACCGATGTTATTCGCGCCAACCTGACCATCAGCAGACGCGCCCACTGAAATCGCTCCACCTCCTGTGCCTCGCAGCAAAGCAGGGGTTGTGTCATGAGCCATCAAATAACGCACATCATCGCACGTATCTGTTGCCAACAAGGCATCGAGATCTTGTGCCTGCAAAAAATACATCGACATGAAAAGCAGCAGCGCAAGAACAAGCAAAGAAAAGAAATGGTGACGTTTCACAGCACTCCCTCAGCATGGCAATCGTCAATGCTGATATGGTATCACATGAGGCTATTGCGAACCACATTATGGCAACTTTGTTGAATTGTTGTAATGTTGAACAAAAAAGTTGTGGAAAAGCCAGCAATACAGGTTATACTTTGCAAAGTATTACAGTATTCAGATCGATAGTTGGGGGATTTAGTATGGTGGTCGATCAGATTACAGTCGATTATTCAGCGCTTGAGTCGCTGGCGAAGCAATTTCTACAGGCTGCGGAAGATACAAAGTCTTTACATCGTACCATTGATACACATATGCAGGCACTGGAAGATGGAGCCTGGGTTTCGGCTGGGGCAACGGTCTTCTATGCAGATATGCATGATGATCTCTTCCCGGCATTGCAGCGCCTTACTCAATCGCTCGACAGCAGCAGCGAAGTCATATTGCAAATCGTTGCTGTCTTCCAGGATGCTGAGGAAGAAGCCGCCGGGTTCTTTGCGGCGATTACGATTCCTGGCGGGATCATTTCGCTGCTGAAGTATGGCGTGAAGGAATTACTGGAAGAACTTTATCAGGCTGGTGGAAAAACGATACTGAACAGCAACGCAGCCAGGCGCTTAATTGACAATCTGGCAACCACATTTGATGGAAAGTTTGCTAAGTTTTTCGCAGACAACGATGTTCTCAGTGTGTTAAATAAGTCCTTATCAAAAGGGTTACTAAAGGATGTCGGTTCCGGCACCATTGGTGGTGTGCTAGATCACCTTTCGGAAGTAATCGAAGGAAAGAGCCGTATTGATGATCTTGGCAATCTGGGCGAAGAAGTTGTCAGCGGTGTCATTCAGGATGTAGGTTTTACTGTTGCTGCTTATGGAGCCGCGCAGATCATTCCGGTTGCAGGTCAAGTCATCCTGGCAGTTAAGGCAGCCGATGTAGTTGTACAGACTATTGGACCCGTAGTTGCTGATTTGATTGGCGAATATGGCGATGATGTATTTGGACTGGACAACCCACAAGAAGCCGCGCAGAACTATCGTGAATTGCTCAAAAAAATCTCCATCGATCAGCATGTCGATGCATTTGTCGAAGGTGCTGCTGAAAAAATCAGTGATGTAGCCGATGATGTAAGAGATTTCTTCGGCTTTTGATATTCCCTGGGGGAGGACATAACCAATGATGAACCAACCACAAGATGCAACCAGCGTCGTGATGAACTTCAGCGATGATGAATTTGCGCTGATTCTGGATAAGATGGGCGTTTCGCGTGTCGCAAGCTTTGTCATTCCTGAAGGCATGAACCGTGACCACGCAGCCGCTGCGCAGCGTTCCCTTCTGGCAAGGGATGCCCTGGTGCTGCAAGGTGATGGCACGACGCGCATTGCGGAAGGGCTAGAAGTGCTGGTGCGCATGATGCTCGAACCGCAGCGGGTGCTTACGGTCACCGTCAGCAACCCACAGATTCGCGGCGACCATACTTTTTATATGCTGCCGGGTTTCATGATTTACCACACCTCACCCCAACCCGGCGTGCAAACGATCCAGACACTCACGCAGAGCCTGCAATTTGGCACGGTGATTACTGTGCTTTTGGGGCTAGACCTGGAAAGTGATGAAAAACCCACAGACTCAACTATGACGATTGACAAGCAAATCTATGACAGCGTTCGTTCGCTGGCACGCAGCGGGCAAATTCAGCAAGCATATGCGCTTCTTGAGACAACAAATTTGCCCGTGTCGTTGAGGAAATCGTTGGTAGAACCTTCGGCTTACGGTATTCTTTCATTAGTGTATGTAAAAGACGCAGATGTGACAGAAGCAGGTATCTTACTGGTACTGAAAGCGGCTGAAGGGTACTGGCTTGTGCGTCCAGCAGGGCAGGGAATGCAAACAGAGCCGACAACGAGCGATGGCGTAATCGATGCTGTTGCAAAGCTTATGTCATAGGAAGGGCACATGCGGCAGCCGGATCATATTGAAATACACTACGAACAAATGCGGCAGTTGATCGACCACTTTCTAGATGAAGCGGATGAGATCAGTACAGTAATCCAGCGATTAGAGCAGGATGTATATGCCCTGCAAGCAGGAGGCTGGACGGGTCCCGATGCGGCGGTCTTCATCCAGGAGGTTCGTAACGATTTACTGCCTGCTCTGATACGGCTTCGTGCAGCACTGCGCGAAGGTGGCGAGATTACCGAAAGTGTTGAGCGCATCTTCAATCAATCAGAAGTAAACGCTCACTATTTATTTCGCAGAAAGTAACAACAAAAGGTGGGGGAGAGTATGCATCGATTCATACGGGTTCTGGGTATTAGTTTTTTCTTCCTGATGACGCTTCTCAGCGCAGCCGCACAGGAAGCCGCACAAGGGATTGTCATCAATTACCCGGAAGTTACCGAGAATGGGGACGAACAACAGCTTGGCTTGTACTTTACAGTTGTCGATAACAATCGGCGGGTTGTCACCGATGCCGAAGTGGAATCCGCAGTTGTACTACTCGATACAGATCCGCCGCAGCGCCTGGAAACAACCAATATCGCACAGCCAGATACACCGCTGTATATCACGCTCGTACTGGATACGAGCGGCAGTATGCAAGGAACCGATGACGATATGCGCAACGCTGCAATCCAGGCGATTAATAACGCTCCGGCGAACGCGCAGTTTTCGGTCATCACCTTCAATACTACACTTAGCACCGTACAAAATTTCAGCCCGGATACTAACGCGGCGATCAATGCAGTCGGTGCTGCGGTTGCTGTACCCGGTGGTGGTACCTGTTTGTATGATGCGGTATACCAGGCGGTGAACGTTCTCAGCCAGGATGTGCCCCAACCAGCCCGTCGCGCTGTGATTGTCTTCACTGACGGACGTGATGAAATTGTGCGTGATGGCGACCCATGCAGTCAACGCACGTTGGATGAAGTAACTGATCTTGCCCGCCAATCAAACGCCCAGGTTCCGATTCACACCATCGGTCTGCAAGGAGATCGCGCCATTGCGGAAACGGAACTGGAAACTATGTCCATGCGCACGGGCGGTCTTTCGCGTATCGGGAATCTTGGCGAATTGAACACACTCTTTTCCGACATCATGGACGGCCTTCGTAGCCAATTGCTGGCACAGGTTCCCATCTGTGTGGAAGCTGGAACATACAGCGCAACGATGCGTGTGAGCCTTGCGCGAGGTGGTGAACTCCCTGCGGAATCGGCTAATTTTGCTGTAACCACGAATTGCTACCCTGCAACGGAAACCCCCACTCCCACTGCAACCAATACACCGGAAGAGTTATATATCACCATCACGGAAAGCTATAGCTACAACCAGGATACGGAAATTGCCACGTTCGAAGTACAACGTCATGGCGACGGTGAAATCGCTGCCTATCGCATTCAGGTGAACAATTCACTTGGGGCTGAACGAATTGATGAAGAAATTGCTCCGGACTCTGGTTTAGTTACCACGATACGACTTTCGCTGGCAGACCTGGAAGACGGTCAGTTCACTGTGATTGTCACCGCATTAGACAGCAACGGAGAACCCTTAACGAGTACCAGCCAACAATTTGGCCTCGCTCGTCCAACAGCGACCCCAACTATCACACCAGCACCGACGGCGACCGAAGCGCCTGTCAGCCTGGAAGTTGATAGCATTTCGTTTGATGAAGCGACGCAAACCATCCAGATTGGTCTTTTCGCAGAAAACGAAGAGCGCATTACATCGATTGAATTGCAGATTCTGGGAAATGGTGGGCTGGTCATTGCGACATACAGCCCGGACGTTGGAAATCAACTGTCAATACCGTTGACAGGATTAACCCCAGGCCAGAGTTACACCCTCCGCATCATTGCAGAGATTGATGATGGAACGCGCTTGCGTGCAGAAGAAGCGTTTGGCGATCCGCGAATGCCATCTGCAACCCCTTCAGCAACGCCACCACCGACAGCTACACCCGAACCTACCGCGACTCCCGCTATCGACTTGAGCTTCACGCCGCTGGTGGATGATGCCGCACAGCAGATCACGCTGGAAATTCCACCACAAGAATCCACAGCGATTGACCGCTACCAGATTCGGCTCTTCAACCGCAACAGAGTAGAGCGAGAAGAGATCATTGAACCAGAAGGGGCGAGTGAAACCATCACAATTGCGTTCCCGGAGACGATTGAAGCCGACGGCGAGTACCGTGTGGAAATAACCGTCTTCGCAGCAGACAATAGTGTTCTGGATGCCGTTGAAGAAGAAGTAACCATTCTGGTTCCGCCGACTCCGACCCCGACCCCGGCTCCATCCTTGCCAGAGCGCATGGTTACCACGCTGCAAAGTAACCCCATTTCCATTCTGGGTGTGGTGATCCTGGTGCTGGCATTGATCGTTTTCGTAGCCTGGTTATGGCGCAGGCAGGGCAACCAGAGCGAGGATACGTTCTATCCATACCCCGAAAGCAGCATGGCAAGGATGGAAGCCATCAAGCCAGAGATGCTGGGTGGTGGGGTGACCATGGTCGAAGATGATGGAAAAACCATGATCGACATGGATTTGCTGCCGCTCGAATCGCAGGCCAGGATCGTCGTTACTAAGATCAGTGACCGCAGCCTGCTAAATGAGGAATTCATGGTAGAAACTAGCATTTATACAATCGGGCGCATGGGTTGTGATCTGAACCTGACAGACCAGGAAGGCGTTTCCAGGCAGCACGCCATACTGGAATACGAAGGCGGAGCCTACTACATCACCGACTCCGAGAGCAGCAACGGCACATTCATCGGCAGCCGCAAGCTGCGCCCACATGAACGGACGCGAATCACGTTGCCAAGCACGGTTATTCGTCTGGGGCGTTCGGTAGAAATAACAATCTTCCCGCCAGACGAGAAGACCCAGATTGATGAATCATCAGACGAGGGATAGAAACATGGCGGCTGCAAAGATCGACATTGGGCAACTGAGTGATGTGGGACTGAAACGCAAGGTCAACGAGGATTCATTGGGCGTGCATGTTCCCGCTGCGGCGACACCAGAGCAGGAGTATGGGATGCTGTTCCTGGTAGCGGATGGCATTGGCGGTATGGGCAAGGGAGAAGTTGCCAGCCAGACCGCTGTTCGGGTCATTACAGAACGATACTACGATCCGAGTAACGAGGAGCCAGATTTACGCCGCCGATTTGAAGATGCTTTGCAAGCCGCCAATATCGCAGTACGCGAGACAGCCCCGGAACTAGGGCTGAAGCGCATCGGCACAACCATTGTTGGCATGGTACTCACCCCTACAGGCGAGGCAATTGTCACGAACATTGGGGACAGCCGGGGTTATCGGATCCGGGGCAATTCGATTGAACGCATCACGGAAGACGACAGCGCCGAATTGAGCAGCGGCCTTGCAGTTGATGAAGTCTATGATAAGCGCAATAGTAAGATCACCACCTACATCGGTCAGCCCAAACCGCTGCAACTCCATACCCGCTTGCTGGATGCACGCAATGGCGATACCTATGTGCTGTGTACAGATGGTGTCTGGAGTCTGGTCGAAAACAGCGAGATTTTCAGCATTGTGGATGGCACTCCCGCACAGCGAGCCACCCAGCAGTTGATTGATCTGGCAAAAAAACGCGGCGCACCAGATAATGCCACAGCGATTGTTGTACGCCTGGGATCACCACCGCGTAGAGGTTTGCCGATACTACCGATAGTGCTGGGGATTCTGGTGTTGGCAGCCGCCATCCTCGCTGGTTTATTTGCCAGCGGCACGCTACAACTGCCTACGCAATCTCAGGCTACCGTGATTGCTGCCGCCGTTACAGAAGAAATCACAGAAGAACCAACAGCAGCCAATACGGAGACAGCAACACCGACAGATACAGTAACAGCTACGGAAACGAGTACACAGACGGCTACTAACACCCCAACAGTGACCGCCACTGATACAAAAACCAGCACGCCAACTGCGACCCCTACGGCAACTGCGACTGCTACCGATACCGAAACCAGCACGCCAACTGCAACGAATACGCCCACAGAATCAGCAACGCCAACCAATACACCAACAGCGACACCCAACGAGACGGAAACTCAGGCCGTCGTGCTCGAAATTGCTAACGCCAGCGCCACAGCCGAACAAGTTGCTATTGATGCCAGCGCCACAGCCGCGAAAGAGACCGAAGAATTTTTCGAGACGGAAACAGCTACACACCTGCCACCGACCGTCACGCTTGACCCGAATGTGATCTCGCCTACGCCATCCACTACACCTACCGAGACCCAAACGCCGACACCCATTCCACCTACGCCCGTGCCAACCCTTTCACCGGAAGAAGTACTGACCATCGCGCAGGAAGATGGTATCGCCCTGGGGCAAGTTACGATACTCTATCGCATTGCTGGAAATCCCACCGAATGGCGTATAACAGAGCTTGCAGAGCTTCCGCCAGATACTACAGCACAAATTATTAGCAGCGTTCGGCGTACCAGTCCTGACCTACCCGGTGAAGTCCTGCGCAAAGTCGAAGCGATGCTGGAAGATGGCTCTATTCAGGTCGGTTGGATGACAGAATCTGCGCTGGAAACAGGCGAAACGCTGGCTGTGACTCTGACCATCACCCAGCGATCCGGCTCCGCCATGCGCACCACCGACCACCCGGACGCGCCGCTAGTACGCAGCGTACCCGAAGGCACAATGCTGGAAATTCTGAGCCGCAGCGAAGACGGTTGGTATGAAGTCGAGTACGACGGGCATACAGGGTGGGTTTCTGGCGATGTCGTCACCGTGACGGGCAACATCGACAACGTACCATTTGGTACGCCACCACGCTATGTCTCACCAACGCCTTCTCTGAGTGCGACACCAGACCAGATTACAGCCACACCTGAAGCAACAGAAGAAGCTTCACCCGATGGCGAATCCGCAAATCAAGGATAGATGTCATGGCGGATGTAATTGCTTTAGGCTCTGTTTTGCTCTATATTGTAAGTAGTGTTAATAACCTATGACAGTTAGTTAAAGTTCCACAAATGCGTAAGGGGGATAAATCCATATGGCAGATATTATTGAAATCCGTTACGAAGAATTAGAAGGTCTGCGGGGGCAATTCTTGAACCAGGCAGACATGGTGAAACAAATTCTCGACGTGATCGAAGCTCGCATGGATGCTCTCCGCAGTGGAGGCTGGGTCAGCGAAGCAGCAACTGCATTCTACGCTGATATGGAAGGCGATCTTCTGCCTGCGATTCAGCGCCTCGGTAGTTCGATGATTGAAGGTGGTGAAGCCATCTCTCACTTGAAGTCGATTTTTGAAGCAGCCGAAGAAGAGGGCAGCGGCCTTTTCGTCCGCTAAACCCTGGCATTAATCAATTAGAACATTGAGGAGATAGCACATGCCTGAAATTAGAATGGACTATGACCAGATGGAGGAAATGATTACAACCCTTCATGCAGCCGCTCGCCGTCTGGAAGAAACTATGAGCGAAATGCAGAAAATTGCAGCCGTGATGGAACAGGGTGCGCTTCTGGGTCGTGCTGGTGATGCTTTCTCACACGCGCTGCGCAGCGAACTCGTCCCCGCGATCCAGCGTTTGGGTGAAAAGTGCGAAGATCGTGCCCGCTTCGCTCAGGCCGAAATGGAAGATCACATGGAAGCCCAGCGTCGTGCTGGCAACCTTTTCTAAGGAATGAGGTGTAAAAATGAGTTTGAAATCTATGCTGCTCAAGATTGCCCGCAAAGTTGTTGAAAGCGTGCTGGAACGAATCACCCAGCAACTGAATGTCATTGATGACCAGATTTACCGCTTCGTTGACCAGGCAATCCAAACGATTGTTTCTGGGGCATGGCAGGGTGATGATGCGGATCGCTTTGTAGACGAAATGCGTTCACTCTCCATACCGAAGATCCATGAACTGCGTGACACAATTCAACAAACCGGACAGAGCCTCAGCTCCGCTCTAGATGTTATAGATCAAGCGGATGAACAAGCTCGCACGCTGGTTGATAATCTGGCGGATACCTTCCGGGCAGTCTACTAACTGCTTGTTTGAAATTGAAACTTACCTGATGCGAAGGTTTGCATGTGTCCAGAGGCAGTGAAGTTCTTGTTACAACCATGTGAACCAGTGGTATCGGTTTTGCCCCTAATAGCGAACAGGAGATTAACAGGAAATGGCTACACATTTCATGGATACGGATGAAGTTCGTCGTATGGCAGACGGCTTCAGTAATGGCAGCGAAATCTTGAAGGGCGTTGCAACCGCATTGGAAGCCGCCATGATGCTGCTGAAAGCCACCGCCTTCGTCGGCTTGGTCGGTGGTGCAGTGCTGGAGCGCTTCCTGGCGTACATCAAGCCGCGTGTGGAAGAAATGGCAGCGAAGTTTGAAGAGCTGAGCAACGATCTGAAGACAGCAGCTTTGCTTTACGAACAGGCTGCTGAAAGCGGCGACTCTCTCTAATTTCTACGAAGGGGCATAGAGCAAAGCGCTTACTATGCCCCTACCATGTTATAGTCCCAGGCTGCTAGGCGTTCAATATTGTTGAAACCATCTATCCAGTTTCGAGCGCGTCTTGAATGCGACCTCACAAACACGCCGGATAGATACTTACCTACTGGCTATAGTGCGCTGGCAACAGCTGCGCCACCAGAAGTTGCTGCAATCAGCAGCATAGAGATGGCAATCACAGCACCAACCAGCGCCAGAATCGTCGCAGCAACCAGTGTCTGGCGCTGGAAGCGTGAACGCCATGTCTTGCGTTCGACAGGCAGATTGCCAAAGATTTGAATTATTTCCTTCCCTATCTCACCAACATGAGCCGGGCGATCCTTCGGGTCTTTGTTCAACGAGATTTGGATGAGCTTCTTCAGGCGATCTGGTTGGGGCGCATCGCGGCGGATCGGCACATCAGGCTTGAGTTTGCTGACATCCGCCCGGATAGCCTCATTCTGACGCAGCTTATAGGGGAAAGCAGGTTCACCTGCTAGTAGTTCGTAGAAGATGAGGCCAAGACCATAAACATCACAAGCGTGACTCGTCTGTGTGCCAGTCTTCAATAATTCGGGGGGAGTATAAGACGGCAAACCATGTTCTTCAATTCGTCGAACGAGACTGGCGTTGATCGGAGTAGTCACTTCACTCACCAATCCCAGATCCAACAGGACGGTTCGCGGGATATTATCGCGGTCTCTGCGCACCAGAATAACATCTGGGCTGAGGTTAAAATGCGCGACATTCTGACGATGCATGCGATCAATCGTTGTTGCCAGCCCCAGCATAATCCAGGCACTATGTTGATACCAGGGCTGTGGATTTTCCAGCAGCAAATCGCGCAGGAATTCACCTTGAACATACTCAAACAATTCGTAGTATTTGGTCTCGCCCCGAAAGACTGCCTTTCCATAGGGATCACTTTTTGCTGTACCCAGGTACGGCATTTGCAGCTTTGGCAGACCATAGTGCGTTGGGTTCGAGAATTGGGTGAGCGCAAGCGCCTCTTTCCTGAGATTATCTTCGTGGCCTTCATGCGCCACCTTCAGCATGATTGTCTCTTCGCCACGTTCAGCGATGTATACCGCGGCTGTGCGAAACAGACGCAGCAAGCGAAGGATTTTGATGTCTCCCAGGTATTCCCCGTAGCCAAGCACTTTGGGTACGTGCCCCGCCGGACAGTTAAACTGTTCACACCACAGATGACCATCTGCCGCCATCCGTCCACAATACGTACAACCATATTTCATGGGTTTCCCTTTCTATGGTCTGAATACATTAACTATACCGGGATTAGGGGCGTAATCCAAAGATCAAATCCTGTAACGTTATTGCATATTGGGACAAATCACGCTAAATTCTATTCTATAAGACGTTCATTACAATATAGTCGCGCTGTAATGAAAAACTCAATATTGAAGATCCCAGCACATCTTTCTTTCCTGTGCTGATGGAGGATATCTCTTGACAGACCAACGCACGGTGGATCGCCCACCACGTATTCAACCAGAACTTCCGCAGGATCAAATCCAGATTCCTAACCCGCCAAGCATGGAAAGTTCGCGTAACCAGACGATATTCCAGTCGTTTCTGCCGCTGGTCACGATCATCGGTTATGTGCTGGTAGGTGCGAGTGGACAAGGGCGAAACCTACTTCTCCTCATACCGATGGGGTTATCGGTCATCGCGTCCAGCGGCCTTGCAATCTATAACCTGTACCGTGCAGGGCGCGAAGATGCCCGAAAAAAAGAAGCGTATACACAGCGGCTGACCGAGCTGCGAAAAGAGATGGTCGCAGCGCACGATATGCAGCGCACCTTCTACATGTATAACTATCCTGTCGCGGATGTCGTTCTGTCTTTTGGCACGGTATACGACAGCCGTTCTGGGTCTCGCCTGTGGGAGCGCCGCGTCAGCGATGACGATTTTGGGCTGATTCGCCTGGGGATTGGCACGCGTCCTTCCCATGTGGTCTATACGATTTCGATGAGCGACAACGAAGAAAGCCCCCTGATGAACGATGCTCTCAAGCTGGCGGCTGATTCGGAATACATCGACAATACGCCCATTACAATCCCCCTCTGGCAGAAAAATCCGGATGGCATGGAACAGGACGAAGAAGCGCCGGAGATGGTGGCACACACCCTGGGCATTGCCGGGGATGCCGAACACGTCTATCCGATGATCCGTGCCATGCTGGCGGGTTTCGTTGGTTCGCATTCCCCCACCGACGCAAACCTCTACGTCGTGGGGGTAAATCAGGTTGCTTCAAACTGGGAATGGGCATCCGGGTTACCACACTTTCCGCCACCCCCTAAAATTAAAGTCGAGCGCGATGTAGAGAAACCGAAGGTCTGGTTCCCACTATGCTTTGAGAAAAAAGAAGGACGAGACGACGATCTGGAGCGTGACCGTGTTTCCCTATTCTGGAAGACTCTGCGCATCGAATTGGATAATCGCAGTATGCGCTTGCAGGATCGCAGTGACACCGACGGCGAGAGCGTGCGGCTACCCTTCATGATTGTTGTGGTAGATATGTTGGAAGCTGTCCAGAATGATAACAACTGGCCTAAGAATTCTGCGCTGCAATCAGTTGAGTCATCCGGCGCTGTTGCAATGATTATGCAGCGTGGTCAGGAACTGGGTGCGGCGATCATCTTTCTGGTTCCAGAACGCCGCAAAGTACCGAGCGCGTGCCAGGCAGTGATCGAAGTTGCCAGCGTTGGCGAGGGGGAAAGCCGGGTTGTGGATTTCCGGTATGCCGAAGTCGGCGTGAATACCCCGCGTTATGTCGGGCGTGCTGATCTGCTGACCCAGACACAGAAGCTGAAGAAGTTCGCTGAATTCTTGGGTCAGTTGGAAGTTCCACGCTCATACGGCGAAGGCATTACGGATAAAGTCACCCTGCTGGATTTGAACAAGGCGACACTGCTGTCACACCTGGAAATCGTCTCTAAGTGGAAGCACAGCCTACAGCCAGAGAATGCAGAATGGCTGCAAGTACCGATTGGCCTCATGTCTGGCAATGAAGTCCGAAAGCTGTACTTCTCTGCAGATCGTGACGGTGTACACGGGCTGGTTGCCGGGAGTACCGGTTCCGGTAAGTCGGAACTGCTGATGACCCTGATTCTGGGGCTGGCAATTAATTATGATCCGAGCATCGTCAACTTCGTGCTGGTCGATTTCAAGGGTGGTCAAGCTTTTGATCCCTTCAAGGAACTCCCGCACAAAGTTGATATTGTAACCGATCTCGAAGGGGCAGCAGTCGCCCGCATGTTCGCTGCCATCAAAGCAGAATTGCAGCGGCGTGAGCACATCAACACGCTGACCAACTCCAAGCATATCGTGCATTACCGTGAGAAGGGGCTGCATCTGCTGGAACCAGAAGAATATTTCAAGCGTTTTGGCGACGAGAAACCCAACTACCCCAATCTGTTCATCATCATTGACGAATTTGCGGAAATGATCGCTTCCAACCCGGAATACCGGGACGAGCTGAACAGCATCACACGCCTGGGTCGTGCCCTGGGCGTGACGCTCATTCTGGCAGCACAGCGCCCCACTGGGGTCACAGATCAGATGCGAGCCAATATCAAGTTCCGCGTTTGCCTGCGCGTGGAAACCCGTGAAGAAAGCGCGGAAATGCTGCGCCGACCCGATGCAGCTTATCTGCCACCTGGAACGCCCGGACGCGGGTATCTCCAGGTTGGCAATGAAAATATTGAACTCGTTCAGGTGGCTTACACCGGGGCAGATTACACCGCTGAAGTCATCAATACGGAAGCTGACCTGAGCAGCATCGATTGGGCAGCATACCAGGATGAAGATATCATCTGGTTGGATTTGCTCAGTGAGCCGCAGGAGCCGCCAAAGCTCTTTGAGGTTCTCGTGCGTGAATTCAACAAGCTAGCGCGTGAGCATTCCACACCACAAAAGAAGCCCTGGCCCAGTCCGCTGCCACGTTTCCTCACGCTTGGGAACTATCTGACAGAAACCGAATACTTGCAGGAAGAACATCGCAGCATCCTGCGCGGTGAACATGATCTCAGCGACCGTGAACTGGCACTTAATTATGCCTTGCGCGAATGGTCTCAGGATCAACGCAGCGGTTGGGATGGGATTAACTGGCCTCAGCAAGCCATGCGTCCTGTTGTTGGTCTGGTCGATCATCCAAGCTCTGCAAAACAACTGATTTTGCAGTTGAATTTCCGGCAAGGGCATCATGTGGTCTTCGGGGTTTCTGGCTCCGGGAAGACGACCTTCCTGCGAACCGTGATGATGAGCCTCGCAGCGACCCATTCGCCAGAAGAACTACACATGTATGTGCTGGATTTTGGCGGGCGCAACCTGGATATACTGCGTGGATTACCCCATGTTGGAGCCGTGATTCCGCCCATTCAGGAAGAGCGGGTTGAACGCTTGCTGCGCAAACTGGAAAATATCATTGAGGAGCGTGAGGAAATTCTCTCGCAGGCGGGTGGCTTCATCGCCTACAATGCAGCACCCGATAGACCTCGTATGCCAGCCATTCTAGTCGTGATCGACAATTTTGCAGAGTTCCGCGAGAGCTTTGAAGAACTATTGCCGACCCTAATTTCCCTGATCCGCGGCGCAATTGCCCAGGGTGTGTATTTCATCCTCAGCGCAGAAAATCCCAACGTGCTGCCAGGCAAACTCTACAACCTCTTCACCGAACGGTTCACCCTGCGCATGGCAGATAAAGCTGACTACACGGCTGTGGTTGGGCGAGGTGTGACGGCAATTGATGAAGTTGCGGGTCGTGGTTTCGTCGCCATGGAACAAATGCCCCTCCAATTCCAGACGGCGCTGCCAATTGGGGATGCAGAGTATAACCCGGACGCAGAAGTCGACATCAACACGCTGCAATCCGAAGAACTCAAACGCCTTGTGGATAACATGGATGTAGCCTGGGGTGATGATGGCTGGTCATCCAATGAAGTGCGCCCATTCCCTGTTGCCCTGCTGGAAAATCAGGTCAAATCCCTGCTCGAACTGTACAGTGACCTCGACCACGATCAGTATGTGAAAGGCAAGTTGCAAACGGGAAGTTCTGTAGTGGGCATCCTGGATAGCACGTTGCAGCCTGCCCTGATCCACCTGCGCCAACAGCCGCACTTCGTCATTTCCGGTGTGCAGCTTTCCGGGAAAACCACCCTGCTCCAGACCTGGATTCTATCTCTCGCCTATCACAATAAGCCCAGCGAAGTTGGCATGATTTTGATTGATAGCCAGGGTGGATTGTTTGATTATATTGGTGGCAAGCACAGCCTTGCAGAACTGCCACATGTACTCTCTGTTGTATCCGAAGATTCCGAAATCAACGAAGAAGGTAAGCGTCACCCGCTATCGCTGGTCATGAAGCACCTGAACTATGAATTTGAACAGGTTCCCGCACATGAAATGCCCCAGCGAGAAATCTTCATCTTCATGGATAACTATGACGATCTGGAAGAGATGCTGAAGCAGGAACTGGCAAAACTGGTTTCGTATACCCGCAGCCGCCGCGGTCGTCCCGCCGTACACTTTATCCTCTGTGGTAGCCAGACGAAGATGAGCCGCAGCGGTGATAATTTGCTGCGACGTGTTACCAGCACACGCTATGGGATTGCGATGGAAGTGGATAGCGCCGGGAAACAGCCCTTCAGCGCTCGCATCTCGCGCAAGCTCAGTGAACAGGAATTCCCCATCGGGCGCAGTTTCATCGTGCAATCCGGCAAATTGTCAATCTTGCAGATCATCACGCCTCACAATCCAGGTCAGAACCCGGAAATCGGGCTGGATACCTGGGTCGAGATCATTCTTGATCAACACGGGGATGAAAAGGCGGAATGGCTGCCCCTGCCGCCAGAGGAAAACCTTCCCGGCACGAATGGCAGCACCGATGAAACCGTCGTGGCTCCGCCTGCGCCCACAGAGGAAGACAATGCCCTGGCACAGCTTCCGCGAGAACAGATTGAACGCTTCCGGCACTATTTGCTGCTGCGAGCACTGGAAGTAAATCCAGAGGATGGCGTGACAGTGGAAGAGATCAGGAAAGCTAATGCGCTCGATATCGCAGAACGCGCTCTGGTCGCCCGGTTGGTGGATGAAGAAGGTAATGTGCATCACATCTATTCGGCACAGGAATTACAGCAGATTCGCAATACCCTGCTTGAACGCCTGAAAGACGACGACGAACGCTATGGCTTCTTCGGCATCCTCCCGGTCGATGAACTATACCGTGCAGCACGCAACTACGGTGTGATCCAGGCAATTCCCGCAGAGGTTGATGAAGCAGAACTTGCACAGATCACGGGCGAACTGACTCAGAAACTCGGCAATCAAAAATTCCTAGAAGCGCTGCTCACGGGTTTGCCGCAAGCGCTGCTGATCGAGATAGGTCATCGTTATGACATGCATGTGGAAGATCCTTTGAAGGGCTACACCGAAGAACAAGTCGAGCAGTTCCGTATGGCGGCAGTGGCACTGTTGATTCGTCATAAGCTGCCGACCGATTACATGGCTCAATGTACATCAGAAGATGTGGTTTACATTGTGCGTGACCGCAGCTTCACACAGGTAGCCGCACCAACCACCAATCAACCCAAATCACAGCCCGCAGCCTTCTCAGTCGATGATTTCACAACCGAACAAATCGCGGAAATTCGCGCAGAACTGATTGAATACCTGAACGATAAAGGTGTGAAAACGGGCTATATTGAGAATTGGAGCGACGAAAAAATCCTGAAAGAAGCCAACCGTTACGGTCTGCTGAAGAAGTATATCAAGGCTGAATGAGGAGCAAGCGTAATGACGAAAGATAATAATGGTACGCAATTCACAGATGAAGAATTAGTGGAACTGCGCAAAGCCGTCATGGAAACCTTCCGCAGAGCGGGGTTGAATGCAGTGCTGGTGAAACACATGGAACCTTCGCAGGTCGTTAAAGAAGCCATAAAGCATGGTGTATTGGCGGATCGGGCTGATGTTACCTTAATCGATGCTGCCAGCGGGTACAGCGAAGACCAGATTGCCGAGATGCGTAAAGAGGTTGCGGCTGCTTACCATGCAGATGGCCTGGATGCCAGCCTGGTTGAGCAAATGCCACCTGCGGTACTTGTGCGCAAAGCACTCTTCTACCGGGCACTCAAGAAGGCAGCTAACAGCGCCGAGGGCAAAGCCTGATGTTACAAGATAACCCACTTCCAGAGACACACGAACAACTGGTGATCGACATCTTCGGTGACAAGCAAAATGCCCTGGTGCGCCGGGATATGACGATTAAAGCCTTAGTTGAGTCCATCCGCCAAGCATTCAATTCGGAATTGAACCCGAATCAGACCTATATGCTCAAGTACAACGGGAGCGAACTATATCCTACCTTGACCATCGATCAGATTCAGTTTGGCACCAGCAAGATCCTGGAATTCGGCTATCAGACAGTCAGCCCATCCCCAGTACAGACGGGGCGGATTAATCGCAATGAACTATTAGCACAGATGGGGCTAGAAAATCGCACTGCATCTCTGCGCGAGATGCAGACAGGGCAGCAGTTCGTTCTAGAGGGTTTTCCAACGGTTGTTGGTCGTCCGAACCCAAGCGAAGCCCATGCCTTCGTCATTGACCTCCGGGATCTGCCCGAAGGTCGCTCTGTCTCCCGTGAACATGCTCGCATCTCCCATACCCAGGATGGGTATTTCATCACCAGTTTAAAGGACAATAATCCTATTGCGATCAATGGTCGGGTTGTAGAGCCAGGTGATGGGAAGCAGAAGCTCGAAGACGGCGATAAAATACGCATGGGCAAAGTGACCCTTATCTTCAACTATCGTACAGTGTGACCATGGATATTCGAACTCTCGTTGAAACCGTTTTCAATAGTACCAGCAAGTATCGCCTCCTACGCAAACTGGGCGAAGGTGGGATGGGTGTTGTCTACCAAGCACATGATGAAACGCTGGAACGCGATGTTGCGATCAAGATTCTGCTGCCGGAATTCACCCAGAAATCTGAAGGCCGTCAGCGCTTCATTCAGGAGGCTAAGGCCATCGCACGGCTGGAGCATCCCAATATCGTTAAGATTTATGAATTCAACGAATCTGAAGATTTGATCTACTTTGTGATGCCCATGCTTAAAGGCCGATCATTGAGCGAACGCCTGAATGAGCGGGTCCAGGCTGGGCAAAGATATACCCCGAAGGAAGTCAGCGATCTACTGACGAAAATCGCCAGTGCGTTGGATTATGCGCACAAGCAAAAGATCGTCCACCGCGACATCAAACCATCGAATATCATGTTTGGTGAGAATGGCGAACCCTATATTGTGGACTTTGGCATTCTCAAGCTAACCCAGGACGCAGAAACAACATCAGACTTCAAAACCAGAATCGGAGGCAGACCTCCCGGAACACTGCGCTATATGTCGCCAGAGCAACTGATGATGAGTCCGGTTGAACCCGCCTCAGATCAATATTCGCTGGCGGTGACGATTTACGAAATGCTGACGAACCGACTCCCCTACAAGGGTGTGCCAACCAAAGGCCGCACCAAATCTGATCTTGGCTACAGCATTATCAAAGAAGAACCGCTACCCCTCACACAGATTGATCCTCAGCTTCCGCGCAAGTTGACTGCTGTGCTGGCGAAAGCGCTGGCAAAAGAATCACAAAATCGCTATCCTACCGTTACCGCTTTTGCCCAGGCTTTCGAAAAAGCGATTAATGTAAGAACGCCAGACTTCAAAATTCCGGTTATCCCGGTGGCGTTTGGTGCAGTCATTCTGATTAGCCTCGTGATGATTGTTGCGCCGCTGCTGATGACGGGTGTAGGTGAACCTACCGATGCTCCAGAGACAGAAGTTGTAGTCGTCGCGGATGAGACAGAAGCTCCATCTATAACGCCAACAGCAAGTCGTACCGCTACACCAGGAAGAACTCCCACTGAAGCAGCAGCGATTACGGAAGATTCAACCACGCAGGCCGTTACGGAAGAAGAGTCTGTAACGGACCAACCGACGCTCCTATCATCCACAACTGAGGATACCGAAGTAGAAGCGATTGCGTTGGTATCCTCTGATATCACAGAAGAAGTATCATCCACTGCAACACCAACAGAAACGAGCAGTCCTTCGCCGACGGCAACTGAAACGCATACGGCTACAGCCACCGCCACGGATACACCGACAGATACCGATACGCCTACCAACAGTCCGACACCAACGAAGACGAATACGCCAACCGTCACCCCCTCTGCCACGCCAACAGTAACACCTAGCAATACTCCCACACTTACCTTAACCCCAACCGCAACCTCCACTCCTACACCAACGCCAATACCAACGCCGGAAATCGAGCCGCCGGATGTTCTGCTCGGTAACATGCTGGAAGCCAGCCGAACATTTACCAGTTTCGATTGCGTGAAATATGTGGAAAGCTATAACGATTTACTGGTACATGTGGAGACGGAAACCAATGAAGCCATAGTAGAAATCCTGACCACATTCACGGATGCTGCTGTCGTACAGGATTTGTATGAGGAATGCGAAGGTGTTGACAGCCAAAGGTACACCCTTGGCACCAGCGCACAACGAATCCTCAGCACAGTTATTCGTAGTATTCGAGACGCACAAACGGAACTCAATGCTTTGGAGTAAGAAGGCTCAGGCGAAGATGCTTTGCCCGATAGGAATGAGCAATAGTTTAAGTCTCTTATGCGTGTAACCATCACATAGCCATTTTGCCCAACTTCAAAAACAAAAAAGGCCAACTATGGGGTTGGCCTTCCACTGGAATCACCCAGTTTCCGTCATGGGGTGACATGCGTTGGCGAGAACTGCACATCCGGCTTATATAAATTTGGCACAATAGGCAGGATATAGATCGCTGGTAGCTGCATTTCGAGCGCCTCCTGGGCCCACAGTAATCCTGTTTGATACGGCTGTTGCCGCATTCCCTCGGTTACGTCCAGCACATACAAACTACTGGTTGGATCAGTCCAGGACGGGAGCAGCGGATTCAGCACAGCATCCGGCGACTGAACGAAAGGACTGACAGGCAAATCATTCCCAGGAATGCTGACCGTTTGCGACTGATTCCATCCCTGCGGTGCGGCAGTTGTTGGTGGGCGATAGCCTACGGTTGTCAATGTGTTAAGCCTGCTGAACATTGCGTCCGGTGTCAGAATTGGTGAGTTAAGCGCAATTTCATTTTCCCAGAATTCATTTGCGAAAAGACTTTCTCCATTGGGTGCAGCTTGCCAGGGAACCATATTGGGCTGCCAGGATACCAGCCCACTCGCCAGATCAATTTCCGGGCTGGGTTGGTTGAAACTGTCTCGGATACGAACGGGCATCTCAAGGTAGCTGCGGATCATCCCGTCGGCATTGCGTTGTTGTTGCAGCAAAGTTCTGCTGAAGCCATTCAATGTGGGTTCGATATGGGGCAAGTTCTGCTTGAGAATTGTATCCGCCGTCAGCATCTGGCGTTCGGGATACCACATCATTGCATACGAGAGGACATGTAAGCCATCACCAATGGTGCTGCGCTGCTCCGGCATTGGAATTTCGACTGCCCGGGTTGGATAGCCGTAGACGTTACCTGCCACATCTGGCCCTAGTGGATCGCGCTGCAAGAATCGCCCGATGGATGGGAGGTAAGCGCGTCCACCGTAGAAGTACAGGCCGGAAGCTGGATCGACCAACATGCCATCGAAAAGCACGGTACCCATCTCGAACTCAGGTTGTTCCGTTGGAAGCCCCAGGGAACAAGGATTTTCGGTATCGCCTTCAAAACCACCCTCCGGAACCAGCCACCCGGTGTCATCGAAGACCCAGCCATCAGCATTCGCGCTGGGGGCAGCCGTCACCAAACGATCACCCTCATAGGCGAAGCTCGGCACCAGGGAGTCATTCACGTAGATGAAGCTGTAGTCTCCTGCCTGCACCAGCCGATCATAAGCATCGTACTGGTAGTGATAGGCAACAGCATTTTCATCCGTCAGCAGTGCCCGCTGTCTAAATGCCGGTTGATCTGAAAGCCAATCCAAGCCGTGCTGATCCAAATCTGCCCAATCTATCGTTCCTGCTGGCTGACGCACTTGTGCAGACATCAAGCGGTTGGCATTGTCATAAGTGAAGGCGGCGCACTGAATGGGTACGAAGACGGCATCTGCATCATTGACAGGATATACAGAGTAAGGACCGAAATAGACAATGCCTGTCAGGTTTCCAACTTCATCGTAATCGTAGAAGTAGCGATGCTTATTGTACTCAATTGGCTCCCCAGAATTGAAATTGCGCCAGGGGTCTTCACCAGCTTCTTCTCTGGGGTCTGAAACACGTTCCACGTCAGTAATGGTGATGATCTGAGAAACAAGGGGTAGTCCTGGATGTTCAAAATTAGTCCATGCTTCTGTTGTGAATCGGCGTTCCACTGTGAAAGATGAGTCGCGCATGATGCACCGGTCAGAAGATGTGTCTTGTGAATCGTCCACTTCGCAGCGGTCAGAAGATGTGTCTTGCGAGTCGTCCACTTCGCGGCGGGTAGAGGGTTCAACTACTACGCCAGTATAGGGAACGCGCACACTGCTACTGCCATCGCTGACGCTGAAGTCGTTTACCTCATATGCATATTGGAAGCTGCGTCCATTCACGGTGAATTCTTTGACACGCCCCCATGCATCGTAGGTGTATGTGTAGTTTGCAAAAGGAACTTCGCTGTTAGTGATCCCGGTGAGCAGCATCGGCCTCGCTGGATCAAACCGGAGATTCGGCTCATAATTGAAACTGTAGGTTGTGTCTCCGGTGTCATAGGTCGTCAGCAAACCCAGGCCATCATCGTCGTAATCAAGTGCTGCCCCATTGCCAACTGTCGCTAGCTGTCCCAGGGGTGTATACAGGGTTTGTGGACTGGTTTCATACATATTTCCCGCAGTGTTGTCTTCTATGTCCGTCCTAAAATCATTGACGACATCACCCATGGATGGCCCAGCATACGTCAAAAACTGCCGTGCGGTGATGCGTCCCAGTGCATCATAGCTATAGCGTTCGATTATGCTGTCGTCTGCACATTCGCCCTGGGGATCACCTTCAGGATCGAGGCTCACGCACATTCCGGCAATACGTTCCCCGACGTAAAAATACGTCATCCGCTTACCATCTGGCGAGTCGATGGCAATCAGGCGATTGGCACCGTCATAGTGATAGGTGTAGATGTTGTCCTCATCGCTCTCATCACACTCATCGCTGGCATCGGGTATGTAGGTTTTGAGGTTGCCCACTGGGTTGTACTCGAAGCACTCGACCCTGCCGTCTTCGTGTACCATTTCGGTCACATTGCCAGCAGCATCATAAGTGATTCTGGTGTCGGATTCTCCTGGGCAGCCGGGATCGTCACCCTGCTCACAACGTGCAAATTCGACCTGCTGCAAGCGCCCCAGCACATCGTAGCTGTAGCGCCATTCTTCACCACTGCGGGCAACCGTCACACTGTTCTCAGTGATGGTATAGCCCTCGCCCGGAATGGTGATTGTTTCCTCGCTTCCCGGCGGGCTGGAGAAGTCATAGTCCTGCGTTGCAGTTTCGTCTCCCAAACCCACCAGCCTGTTCAAGGGATCAAAGAGCAGAGTGTAGCTTGGCAGCGTCTCCACACCTGCAATGCTGAATTGCATACTGTTCTGACCATCGCGCTGCACCATCTGCCAACCCGTCTCCAGGGAGCCTGACTGTGCATAGCTAGATACACTGCTCAAGCGTGCCAGCGCATCATAGCCGAAGCGCAGCACGCCCGGATTCTCGAAGCTTAGGGGCAATCCCATCGGCGTGCGTTGGATGGTACGCCGCCATGCCAGCGCTGAGTCGCCAACCGCGAAAAAGCGAATATCATTATCTGCGTCGAAAATCGGATTATACGCAAGCTGATATTGCGGGGTGAATCGACTACTTTGTGTCTGCTGCGACGAATCATCTGACTCAATCAGCAGCGGCAGATCAGGCGGTTCATATCCCGCAAGATACCCGAAGTTGTTGTATGTCCATTCATAGGCATTGCCCTCCGCGTCTGTCGCTTGCATCAACTGCCCCAGCACGTTGAAGCGATAAACAGTGTCATTGTCGAGAGGATTGGTGTAACGCAGTTGATTATCGCGGATATTAGCGCCTTCCCACGAGAATTGATGCTCAACATCATTGATTGTGACGCTGGTCAACAGTGTGGGATCGTTTGTGTCATAGCCATATTCAATCTTCTCAACATCCGTATTGGGACACTCAACTACATCCCCCTGGCAAACGACAACACTTTCGAGTAAGCCGCTTTCACTATACTGATAGATCGTGCTAGAGAGATCATGCTCGCCAAAGCGCTCGATCTGGCGCTGTAGTCGTCCTGTGTCCTCGTATTCATACTGCGTCGAATAACCACGTCCATTCTCGATTGTGGTCACTTGCCCAATGCGGTTGTACGTGACATCGATAAATGCAGCATCTGTAGAATCATTCGTGGAAACGCTGGTCATGCGCCCGATGAGATCATAGGTATAGGTGCGGGTGAAGCCGTTGTCATCCGTCCATTCGAGCAAATCTCCCGCATAGTTGTAAATCATGACCCAGGTATAGGCAGCCTCACCGGATGTCGCCGTCATCGTCACGCGCCAGCGATAATCACGCACGGTGTCCTGCTCGTAGGTGAATTCCCGCGTGCCAAATTCATCTACGACTTGCATCAGGCGATCATAGGCATCGTAAGAATAAATGGCATCCACTTCGGCTGTATCCACCGAACAAGCCGTCGGCAGCGATTGTGCGCCTCCGCGCCGATGGTAAATAATCCGATAGCCGCCTTCATCTTCAGGGCAATATGTAGCCTGGGTGTTGTGACGGACATCATCTGGCAGCGTGGTGACAAGACGGGACACATCCCCAACGCCTGTATAGTCCAATTCAAAAGCAAGGGGTTGGGGCTGATTCTGCTGCGGATCCCAACTCAATTCAGGAATACTCAATGTTCCGATGCGCGATGTGTGCCATGTCCACGTAGCCCGCGTCGTCCATATAGTGGACGACGTATTACCATTACGTAGCTGCATACCATTCGGACTACCATAGGTGAGCCGAAATCCAGGGACAAAGGGACTATCAGGACTCACTGAAACCTCGCTGATCCGTCCGGCTTCATCGCGTGTATAGGTGGTCTCTCGTTCTGCATCGCCGTAGTGATCCGTCTGAACCACATTGCCGCCTTCGTAAGCATAGTCGGTAACGTGTTCGGTTTCATCTGTAGTCTGGATCAAACGCCCTTGCGCATCGAAGACCTGAATGCTGGTACGTCCTTCCGCATTAGTGCGCGTGATCGCTAGCTGATTCGTCTCTTGATCAGGAGTATAGTCATAGGTAGTGATCAGACAGTTCTCATCAGTATTCTCGGAAAGCACCCCTGCAATTGCATTCGGCTCTGGAAATTCACACTCCACATCAGCGGCGTACTGAATTTCTCCCGTGAGCCGTCCGAATGCATCATATTGGTATCGTGTCCGCCGTAGCAGGTCACCATTTTCGCCCTCGCGCAGCTGGGTTTCAATCAGTTGTTCGCGCCCATCATAACGGTATATCGTCACCGCATCATGGGGATCCGTGACGATGATCTCGTGGCAAGCATCTCCCGTATCGCCACAGGGCAACACATTATTTTCAACGCGATATAGGCCTATCGAATCACGCATGAGCCGCAATTGCCCCAGGCCGTCGTATGTGTACCGTACACGATAGCCATAGTCGGTGCCGTCAAAATAGAAGAAATAACTTGTGACTAAGCCGACTGGATTATACTCGTACACGGCATTGGATATCGCTTCGTATCCGCCACCAAACCGATCAAATCGTCGAATTCTGTTAACCCAATTGGTATCTGAATCGCGCTCAGACACATAGGCGATGTTGTCGATGTCAATCTGCTGTACAAAGAAAGTAAAAATGGTCTGGGGCTGAGCATACAAGTATCTGACAACACGTCCATCACCCAGCGTAACCGTATCAGGGGCTATGGGTATGTGATTTTTCTGTATGTCGAACTGGTTCACAGAATATATCGCTGTACCTGTATCGATCTTCTGCACGGCAAAGCGATCATGTATTCCATCCCTCACATATGTGTATGTCACAGTCACATTACGGTTGTCATTCGTTACTGACTCAATTACCGAATCCCTAAGCTCCGTGTCTGTAACCCCAGGATAACTTTGCCAAGCATACTCCTGGCTCCCGATTGAAGCCAGTCGATAGGAAGCTTCTTTATCAATATCACCACCTTGCACGTCATAGCGATAGGTCTGCACAAAACCAAGTTCATCTGTGACATCGACTCGACCGCCTCTGTCATCGAAATATTGTAGTGTGCGCCAGACGGGTTGTTCACCCTCCGCTGTGGACTGATCGCAATAGCCTTCAACAGCAGCGGTTTGATTGACCCGTACCTGGGTTACCCGTCCCCGGTCATCGTAGGTATAGCGCATCTGTGGGCTGATGGGAGCGCGAGGATCAACATGGCATTCCAACCGATTCTCGCCATTGTAGGAATAGATAGCCGTCTGGCGGTTGGGGTAGATGACCTGTTGCAAAAGCCATTGGCTATCTGCATCTTCTCTCGTTACCTCTTCATAGCGATAGAGGGTTTCCAGGCAGTTATCTGCTAATTCGCAGGCAATGCCATAATCCGGAATTTCAGTCACATCGCGCAGCACACTGCGGTAGATATGCCCGGTGTCATCGTAGTACAACTCTAGCTGGCGCTGTGAGCGATCATCGGAAACGATCACAGCACGCCCATCACCATACCCTGCCGGGCCATCCAATCGATTCGCCAGGGATGCGATATAAGTGATCGAAAACACGCGGGATTCATCCGCATAACCATAGGATGTCATCCGTCCAGCGCGATCAAAACTGATATACAAACCACTGTCCTGGAACAACACCCATCCAGTATCTTGCTCTACCAGTACCCAGCCAGGCATGGTAGATGAGGCAAATCTGTTACCTGACCCGGAGAACAGAATTCGTGATCCTGTTGGTGTGGTGAAGGTGATGCGTCCATGCGGCTGCCAGATCAAATCCAGACCGACGCGATACGTGCCAATTTCTTTCGTTGTGATAATCCGAGCATCCGCTTCTTCATCGAAGGCCACGTTGTAATCCAGCAGAAAATTGCTCGACCAACCCAAGCCAAAGGGACCGTCAATCGCAGCATCGCCGCTGTTGTAGCTGCGTACCAATTCCAGGTTTAGCAGGAACCCGGCTGCGCTGTGATCCACAATGCCATACCACAGATTGCCATTGGCAGGATTGGGATAGCCATTCGGCGCACAGTTGGCTTCTGGATGCAGAGTCGGAAAGAGGTAGCATTCCCCGCCCAGATTATTCGAATCTAGCGGGACGAAGCCCTCTTCACCAGGTACAAAGGCAGCGTCAAATACCTGTTCGTCGAAGGCATCCGTCGAAGGAGTCACCAATTCGATATAAGTTTCAGAAGCGGGCAAGATGAGCCGTTCAGCGCCATC
>CAYVVZ010000006.1:0-50466 GCA_964455365.1 uncultured Anaerolineaceae bacterium
TAGGTTCTTTCATCTCTTGGCATGGCTATTCTTCAAAAATGGTAGCAACGGCTAGCTCAAATCCTGGTAGCAGCGCACTTGTCAGATTGTCTTCTACTCTAAAAACCATAGGCACAGTATCTAGCGTGTGAACCTCAATTTCCTGCTTCTTCGGGAAAACCAGCCAGACTTCTTGTGTGCCATATTCAAAATACGCCAGCGACTTACGAACTGCTTCGGAGCGCCCCTGCGTTGGTGAAACAATCTCCACAGCAAGGTCAGGCGCTCCATAGAAATAGCCTGTCGTCTTCTGAAGGCGATCCTTTTTCACAAATGCCACGTCCGGCTGCCGCCGCTCCGTGATATTGTCTTTCGTACCCTCAAGAACGAAATCCATATCCCCAGGATAGAGTCGTCCCAGATTGCGCGGTACGATAAAATTTCCCAGGGTGAGCAGAAGTTTTGTCTCAATCCAGCCGTGATTCTCGCCCGTCATATATTCATCCTGGTGGAAGCCAACCCAACTCCCGTTCACAATTTCCAGGTTTTTGAACCCGTCAATTCCACCGATTCTCAGCGCGATTTCTTCTGTGATAGGTCGCTGCATGAATAGAAAGACCAGATCACGCACGATCTTTTCAACTGTTGGATCAATCGCTGGAATATCCATATCGCCTCCGCGAGAGGATTATTTACCTGGATTATGCTGAAGGTTCCGTTTCTTCGCCATGTTCAGAACGCACTGCCCCCACAAATTCATCAAACAGATAGAGCGAATCATGCGGACCTGGGGATGCTTCCGGGTGATACTGTACACTGAAAGCGCGAAGCTCTTTGTGGCGCAGACCTTCGACGGTGTTGTCGTTCAGGTTAATATGCGTCACTTCTCCGCCGCTGAGATCGCTATCTTCCGTGACTGCAAAGCCATGATTATGCGAACTGATTTCAACCTGTCCGGTGAGTAAGTTCTTCACCGGTTGGTTGCCGCCACGATGCCCGAAGCGCATCTTTTCCGTTTTGCCACCCAACGCCAGCGCCAGAATTTGATGCCCCAGGCAGATGCCAAAAACGGGAACTTCGCCTAACAGATTCCTCACGTTGCTGATGGCATAATCCACCGCAGCCGGATCACCGGGGCCGTTGCTCAGGAACACTCCCGCAGGATTTTGCGCGAGGATTTCTTCTGCGGGGGTCTGCGCCGAGACGACGCGCACCCGCAAACCCCGATCTGTCAACATGCGCAGGATATTGTGCTTGATGCCAAAGTCATAAGCGACAATCAAGGGGCCATCAGTATTGGCTCCGGTTTCACCGTACCACTGCGGATCGCTGCCCTCTGCCCAGTTATAGGGTTCTTCGGTTGTGACTGCATCCACAAGGTTTGCACCGGACATATCCATTGACTCACGGGCGATGTTCAGCAGGGCTTCCGGGTCTTCTGCTGCTTCCCCATGTGCGATTGCCGCACGCATCGCGCCCTGGGTACGGATGTGCCGCACCAATGCCCGTGTCGAAACTTCCGATAGGCCAATCACCCCCTGGCTTTCCAGATAATCGCTGAGGGTACTGCGCTGCCGCCAATTGCTGACAATTGGACTCAACGAACGCACCACAAATCCGCTGACCCAGCTTTTGCTGGATTCAGTATCTTCCAGGTTGATCCCTGTATTGCCCACATGGGGAACGGTCATCGTGACGATTTGCTTGTAATAGGAAGGATCGGTGAGGATCTCCTGGTATCCGGTCATTGAAGTATTGAAAACCACCTCACCTGTTTCGATGCCTTCCGCGCCGAAACCTTCCCCTTGAAAAATCTGTCCATCTTCCAGGACAAGAACACCTTTGCTCATGAGTTGCTTTGCCCCAATTTACAGGTTGCTGAAGATTGTTGTGAGTTTGTCCGCCAGATGATCGACATCCTTGTTTTGTACGACCAGTGGTGGCACAAAACGTAGCACATTCGGCCCCGCATTAACGAGCAGCAGGCCATGTTCATATCCGGCGTTCACAATTGACGCGACGGGTTCGCTGCATTCAATGGCTGCCATCAAGCCGCGCCCACGCACTTCTTGAATCATCGGGCTGTTGATCTCTGAGAGGCGATCCAGCAAATACTTGCCCACTTCCTGCACATGTGCCAGGAAATCCGCCTGCCGGATGCGCTCCACAACATGGGTTGCGACCCGCGTCACCAGGGGACCACCCGCAAATGTTGAGCCATGATCGCCTGGATGCATTGCGCTGGCAACCTGCTCCGTGACCAGCACTGCCCCAATCGGCAAACCCACTGCCAGCGGCTTCGCCAATGTCATGATGTCCGGCGTGACTCCGCTGGGTTCATGCGCCCAGAGGGTGCCAGTCCGCCCCAGCCCACATTGAATTTCATCGAAGATCAGCAGCGCATTGTGTTCGTCGCACGCTTCGCGCAGCGCCTGCAAAAATCCGTTCGTCGCTGGATAAACCCCGCCTTCACCCTGGATTGGTTCCACAATCACGGCGGCAGTACGCTCTGTGATGGCTTCTTTTGCGCTTTCAATGTTGTTGAATTCTGCGATGTGGACATCCCCCATCAGGGGGCGATACGGCGCTTGATATTTCTCGCGGGGAGTCAGTGCCAGTGAACCCATTGTGCGCCCGTGAAATGCACCGGAAAAAGCAACGATTTGGGTTTTCTCTACTGCGTCGCTGTTATAGGCTACGCGCCGCGCAAATTTGATTGCTGCTTCGTTGGCTTCTGTGCCGCTGTTGCAGAAAAACGCCCGATCCGCGAAAGAGCTTTCGACCAGGAGTTTTGCAAGAGTCGCCTGCGGCTCAGTGTGATAGAGATTGCTGGCGTGCAGCATCCCGGTTGCAAGCTGCTGCTGAATGATTTCGTTCACGCCTGCATCACCATAACCCAGGGCGTTGACCGCAATACCACCTACCCAATCCTGGTAGGCTTTCCCGTGCTCATCATAGAGCGTCGTCCCTTCCCCACGCACCAGCACAAAATCAGGGCGGGCATAGGTTTGTACGATGTATTGCTGTTCGTTCTGGATTGCCTCGTGTTGTTCTGCCATGTTTCAATCCTTATTCGGTGTTTCTCACAGTGCATCATTTCTGCGCGAAGACTGTGCCACCATGCGTTTGTAAACCTTCGAGATTGGTAATCACGGAACTACTTACGCCACTTGCAAGTGCATGAAGTGCTGTGCGGACTTTAGGAACCATGCCGCCGTAAACTGTTCCGTCTTCAATATATTGCTCGGCCTGCGCAGCAGAAATCGTCGTTGCTACCGTGCCATCAACCAGCACGCCATCTACATTAGTGAGGAAAATCACCCGTTCCGCACCTAGTGCCCCGGCAATCGCCCCCGCAACATGATCGGCATTTACATTGAAGAGAGTCTCATTTCCCAGGCAAATTGGCGCGATTACAGGCGTAATGCCTGCTTGCAGCAGCGGAATCAATTTTGCGGCATCCACCGAGGAAACAGAGCCAGAATACTGCATATCGACAGAGGGATGGTGCATTTTGCTGGCGCGGACGATCCCACGATCTACCCCGCTCATCCCCAGGGCATCCAACCCCGCCCGCATGAAGGTGGCAACCAGCCGTTTGTTAACCAGCCCGGACAAGACCATCGTCACAATTTCCAGGGATTCAGCATCGGTCACACGGACACCATCCACCATTTGCGGATTCAGGCCGTAACGCTCCTGTGCCTCAGATACTTCTTTGCCGCCGCCGTGAACAATCACGACAGGCATTGGCAGCGTGGCGAGATATTCGCCCAATGCGTGCAGAAAATCTTCGTCTGCGATTTCGTGTCCGCCAACTTTGATCACCCAGGGCTGCTGCATGCTTTGCGCTTTCTATACTAGAGCCTGCGTTTCGGGTAAGCCGAACATCAAGTTGAAGCACTGCACCGCCTGGCTCGCAGCCCCTTTGCGCAGATTATCCAGCACACTGGTAATATGAACATAACGTTCAGTAACGGGCGTAATGCTGATGTGGCAGCGATTGGAAAGCACCGCACCACGGAAACTTGCTTCTTGCCCCAGGGGCAGCAGTTCCACCAGAGGCTCATCCGCATAGACATTGGTGTACAGGCTGTGAACGCGATCACTCGTCAGATTGTAATTCAGCGTGACGGTGATGCTTGCCATCAAACCACGATCTACCGGAACGAGATGCGGGGTGAAAATAATGGGGTCGGATAGCTGCATGAAACGGCTAATCTCTTGCTCAATTTCCCCGACGTGTCGATGCGCACGCCCAACTTTGTAGGGTACAAGGTTTCCAAACATCTCCACAAAATGAGTGGTCATCGTTGGAGTACGTCCCGCGCCAGAAACGCCAGACTTGGCATCAACCACAATTGGCGCTTCTAAGGATAAACCCTGTAAGCGTAGGAGGGGATACAAGCCCAGTAACACCGCCGTCGGGTAGCAACCGGGGACAGCAACAGCTTGCGCATCACCAATGGTATCTCGGTGTAATTCGGGCAAACCATAGGGAACAGGGAGTAGTTCCGGGTGTGGATGCTCCACACCATACCAGCGGGCATATTCCTCTGGCGTATCCAGGCGCATATCCGCCGAAAGGTCAATTACGCGCACACCAGAATCCAGTGCCTGTTTCGCAACTGGGGCAGAAGCTGTGTGTGGCAGTGCGAGGAAAACAGCGTCCACATCCTTCAAACGCGCATCTTCTGAGCGAATGTAGCGCAAATCCGTCCCGGATACTGGTTGCCCAGGATACGTATTTGAAGTCGCAAAAACCAACTGTACAGATGGATGCGCACAGAGAATTTCTACAAGGTTTTGCCCTGCATACCCCGCTGCGCCCATCACGCCAACCCGTATCGTCCGCGTCATTTCTTTGCCTGTCTCCTCAAGCATTTTTCAGTATAGTATGAGCCGATGCAATGACACTAACGCATACAAATGAAACGCTAATGTTGTGCAGTATCTGCCGCAATCTATTGCCGCTAAATGGTCATCTTACGATTACGTTGATTAGAACTTGCGCTAGAGTGTAAGCTCAATCCCTATTCGCGTCAACAAGTGTGCAAATTGCCCATCCCCACGAGAGCATCCAAATGATGCCAGATTGTATTCATTCATAGACAAAGTGTCTCAATTCTTCATAGATTTACCATTAACTTGACAAGATTTTAAAATCGCGTTACTGTGTTTTGCTGTACCCGGTTGCCAGGTGGTGTCGCAATATTCCAAAAAATATTGCAGGTTTCAATATACAAACCTTGCGTTTACGGTCTTATAAGAGTTGTGTTGTATAAAAGACACAATGCATCCATCAGCATGGTGAGTGAGTGCAAACGGCGTATCAACCTATAACCCAAAAATACCCTTTCTTTGTGGTTTTGTTAAGTGATCGGTATGTACCCTGTACATGCCAGCGTCAATACAATTAACGGCTTTACGTTTCCGCCTTGCTTCTACAATTCGTTGTTGAGCAAGGCGATTGCATCTGTCTAAGAAAGTATGGTGGGTAGCAATGGTGCAAACGATGCAAAAAGAACAGGTTCGTCTGCAACTGATCGAAAAGGGTAACAAGCAGGGTTTCGTCACCTATGACGACATCCTGGCTGTCATGCCTGATGTCGAACAGGATGTAGCACTACTGGACGACGTAATGGATGAACTGCTTGACGCAGGCATCGACGTTGTTCGTGGCACAAGAAAGCGTGATCTATACGAAGATCGTGCCGAAAACAGTGCCGAAGAAGATGATGCTGAGGATGCATACGGCGACGCAGAAGAAATAGAAGAAGAAGACGATGAAGAAGAGGAAGAAACGGTAAGCCTCTTCGCTGCGACGCGCAAGACGCTCAGTAATTTGAATGAACTGACCGACGATGCCGGGTATCAGCAAGCGCTGGATACCGATGATGTTGTCGGGCTGTATCTGAAAGAGGCGGGGCGCGTCCCGTTGTTGACGGCTGAAGAAGAGGTTGCGCTGGCAAAGCGCATGGAAGCGGCTGTCTGGGCGCGTCAGAAGATGGAAGAAGTCGAAGAATCGGGCGAGGAACTGCTCTGGTCAGAAGAACAGTCTCTGCGCGAAGTCATTGATGATGGCGAACGCGCACAGGAACACCTGATTCGTGCTAACGCTCGCCTCGTTATTAGCGTGGCGAAGAAGTACATCGGGCGCGGCGTACCGTTCCTTGATCTCATTCAGGAAGGCAACATCGGCCTGATTCGCGCAACGAATAAGTTTGAATATCAGCGTGGGCATAAGTTCAGCACGTATGCAACCTGGTGGATTCGCCAGGCAGTCAGCCGTGCAGTTGCCGACCAGGGTCGTACCATTCGCGTTCCGGTACACATGGGCGACCAATTGAACCGTATGCGCCGCGTACAGTTGAAACTGCTGCAAGAATTGGGGCGTGACCCCAAGATCGAAGAACTGGCAGTCGGCATGGAAACCACGCCGGAAAAGGTCGAGAACCTGCTGGAAATCTCGCGCCGTCCGGTGAGCCTGGAAACACCGATTGACGACGAAGGCGATTCGACCTTTGGCGATTTCGTGGAAGATACGAACAGCCCGGCTCCGGCTGAAGAAGTGACAACGCACTTACTTCAGGAGCAGTTACAGCAGGCGCTGGATAAGCTCCCGGCGCGTGAGGCGCAAATCTTGCGCTTGCGCTATGGTCTCGTAGATGGGCGTGTTTACACACTGGAAGAAGTCGGGCAGACTATCGGTGTAACTCGTGAACGAGTCCGCCAGTTGGAAGCCCAGGCATTGAACCGCCTGCGCCAATCCAGCGCTCATGTCATCCTGCGCGATTATCTCTTCGAGGGGTAAACTTGCGCACGCAGGAACGAACCCAAACTTCAAACGGCCCCCTGATCTGGCCCATTTTATTGGTGCTGGTTGGGGGTCTTTTGCTGCTTGCGAATTTCTTCTTGCTTGGCAATTTCCAGCTTACACAACTCTGGCCTCTGCTTCTGGTGCTAGTCGGCGCACAAATTCTACTGCGCGGGGATGCAAAACTCAGTGAAGATACCCGAACATTTGGCATCACACGCGGCAGCCTGGAATCCGCCACGCTGGAAATCAACTCTGGCGAAGTGGATGTGCGCATCCGTGCGCTGCCCCCGCAAAGCGCAGAGCGTTTGATCGCAGGGCAATATGCACCCCAGGCCAGGCCAGCACTTCACGCAGAAGATACGCACGCACACCTGACCTTTCAACGTGGGGCAACACCCTGGTTTGCACAAACCGATTGGGAGTTGGGGCTGTCTGGCGAATTACCCTGGCAAATCTTACTTGGATCGTCTCTCGGTGCTGCAACAATTGATTTGCGCCAGGTCATCACGCACGAGGCGCGTATCAGCACAGGGTTTGGGGATATTCATTGTGTTGCCCCGGCTGAAGCATTTCAACCGCTGCATCTAATTTCGACACTAGGTAATATTACGCTGGAAGTACCTGACGATGTCGCAGTCATAGTACATATACAGGCGAGCCGTTTTAGCAACATTCATGTGAATAATGAACGATTTATAGAAGAAGAAACCCTCACCTATCACACAACCTCGGTAGATGGCAGCGCCCCCATACAAATCTTCATAAAAACAGGCTTCGGAAACATTCATCTTGTCTGAGGCTGTAACGGCTATTCCACGCTTGCATTTCCCTCGTATCTGATTTTAGACTGTTTAATCCAGTTAATTTGCTACCAACATGACAGATCGAATGTAACGTCTATGGATGTCAATCAACTCGTCGCGCTGCTGCTGGCCTTTATCAACGAAATTCTAGCAGTCGGGATTGTGATTATCGCAGCCTCACTGCTGCTCTATAACCTGACACGCAATCTAAACAACCGTGTCGCCAGGGCATCAGGTGTCGTGCTGGCTTGCGTGACCTCTGTGTATATGGTCGATGCCTTCGCATCGTTGGGGCCAGATTTGGAGGCGCTGCGTTTTGTGGGGCGCTTGCAATGGGTTGGCATTACCTTCATTCCGGCTGCTCTTTTTCACGTCTCAGATGCACTGCTGGCAACGACAGGCTTGCCGTCGCGTGGTCGGCGGCGGCGAATTGTCCGATTGTTGTATTTGCTGAGTACAGTGTTTTTCGCAGCGGCGATCTTCACCAATGTGATTGCAGAACCGTATGCCTTCGATAATTCTGTACAGTTCCTCGCGGGACCAATCTTTCCGATCTATCTGCTGTACTTCATCACGGCTTGCGTTGTTACCTTCATCAACGTGAATCGGGCGCGAGAGCGCTGCCTGACAACTTCCAGTGCGCGGCGGATGGCGTATTTGCAGTTCGGCATCTTACTGCCAGCACTCGGGATTTTCCCCTATTCTGCGCTGCTGCCAACCGGTGAAGGAAATACGCTCCTGGTGCAGTTGTTGGTCAATACCGCGAATATTGTCGTCATCACGATGTTGATCTTCCTTTCCTATCCGCTGTCATTCTTTGGCTCAGATATACCGGATCGTGTCGTAAAAGTAGAATTGATGCGCTTCTTGTTGCGAGGCCCTGGTACTGCATTACTGGCTTTAGCGGTTGTGCTATCCACCCGTCGTGCAACCGAAATCCTGGGGCTGGCAGGGGAAGACTTCACGCCATTTGCGGTTGTCGCTGTTGTCTTACTCTGGCAATGGACGATTCACCTAGCATTACCGATTCTGGAGCGCTGGCTGGTTTATGGGGATGAAGATGACGAACAGCTAGCGAAGTTACAGGATCTCAGCACGCGAATCCTCACGCGCAATGACCTGACTCAACTTAATGCTGCAACACTGGAAGCGCTCTGTGATTATCTTCGCACGGAAGTTGCTTTTGTTGTTTCCTTTATGGAAGCAGAGCCACAACTCGTCAGCAGCATTGGGGGCTGGCAACCAGCCGATGGGGACGGTGAAGCAACCTATCAGAAGTTACAGACATTTGCGGCGAACTTCACACCAGGCGAAGAGCGTCTACAATTCCAGGAGTGGGAAAACTTCCAGATTGCACCACTCTACAGTTTGCGAGTCAACACGGATAACGACTCTCCCCAGTTGTTGGGCATACTCGGTGTTCAGCTAGCCCAACCGCCACAGGAGATGATCGACCAAGAAGATATTGAAACACTGAATACCTTCATCGAACGAGCCGAACAAACGCTGGATGATCTGGTTTTGCAGGGTGAGATTTTCGCTGCGCTCGAAGGGTTGCTGCCACAGATTAGCCTGACGCGAAAACGAGCGGCAGATGTGGAATATCGCGCAGGGTATAAAACCAACCTGAGCGGACACAATATTCCCAGCCGCGAGGAAGCCTATGAATTGGTGCGGGCAGCACTACGGCAATATTGGGGAGGCCCTGGCATGACTCGCAGCCGCTTGCTGGATTTGCATGTGGTTCAGCAGCAGATGACTGAAACGGAATCGGGAGTGCAGGCACTGCGTAATGTGATCGAACAAGCGCTGAATACACTGCGCCCAGAAAGCCCTCGCACGATGACAGCAACAGAGTGGACGATGTACAACATCGTGGCGCTGCGTTTCATTGAAGGGAAAAAAGTACGTGATGTCGCACGACGTTTGAGTGTCAGTGAGCCAGATTTATATCGTAAACAAAGGCTGGCAATTCAGGCTGTTGCAGACGCATTACTAGACATGGAAAGGAACACTCTGACGCATCAATCCCCCTCATGACCCAAACAGACACCTAATCGTTTGACATCGAATCGGTAAAAACCTATAATTTGTACCATCAAGGGAACAGATCATTTATCGTAAGTCGAGCGTCTTTAGGGGAGATAAGACTGCTATGGCAACGCATACCATCCGAGAAGAACACTCGGAACAGCCGCCAAATCTCGAAGAAGGGTACTGGAATGCCCTGCTGCAAGAAGGAGAATTTGCCCGGTCGGTAGAACCCAATCCCGACCTGGATCACTGGGCAGCATCCACCTCACACAACCAAGAGAACTACCCACCGATCCACACGGAAATTCTTCCTGGAGCCAACGAAGAAACTCACGAGGCATCGGACTGGACGGAAATCGCACGGATTATGGATGGCGATGAGACCCTCACGCTCAAGGTCATTGGATATAATCGTGGAGGATTACTCGTTGAATGGCGTTCACTGCGTGGGTTCGTCCCCGCTAGCCAGCTTGTCGAATTTCCGATTGATGGAGAGCAGAGTAAGCGCCGCCACAATTTAGTTGAGCGCGTCGGGGAAACATTACAACTGCGCATCATTGAACTAGATGCGGAGAAAAATCGCTTGATCCTTTCAGAAAGGGCTGCGCAAGTGCGGGCTGGCACCCGCGAGCAGATTCTGGCAAGCCTTCAACCTGGAGACATCACACATGGCAGCGTGACCAACCTCTGCGACTTTGGCGCTTTTGTTGACCTGGGTGGGGTTGAAGGGCTGATCCACATCAGCGAATTGAGCTGGGGGCGCGTTACCCACCCCGCAGATATGTTGGATCGTGGAGAAGAAGTAGAGGTATACGTCCTGGGTGTGGATGTAGAACAAGCACGCGTTGCCTTGAGCCTGAAGCGGATGCATCCCGATCCCTGGGCAACAGTAGAAGATCGCTATCAAGTGGGTGAAATCGTCGAGGGACGCATCACCAATGTGGTAGATTTTGGCGCGTTTGCCTGCATTGAAGAAGGGCTGGAAGGGCTGGTACATTTTTCTGAATTGGCAGAAGGCCACTTCTTGCACCCGCGTAATGTTGTTGCAGAAGGGGATATGGTACAGGCACGGATCATCAGCATTGATGGCAAAGCACGTCGCCTGGGTTTGAGTTTGCGCCTAAGTTAACGAACCTGCCAGGCATAGGCTGGTTTATTGCGCCGGAGCGAGTTGTTCCGGCGTTTTGATTATTCCATATCGTTCTGCGGCGCTGCTTTTTCCTCCCCGCGATGCTGCTATAATGACTCCAATAATCAGTGCATGAACAAAAGGTGAAAAACGCTGTGGCGCAATCGCGGTCTGTCGAGCCAGAAACAAAGCAAGCGCAACCGTTACCTGGCTCTGATGATGCAACATCCACAGATGATCATAAGCCAACCCACGCTGAGAATTCGCCAGCCGTGACCGAACAAGCTGACGAGGTAGATGTTCTGCCGCTGCTTGAAGGCGCACGCCAGCCCACGTTCTGGGATGATCTGCGCGATGTACTGCCTCCCTGGGCAGATGAAATTCTGGCGATTGCCCTGCTGATTTTCGGCGTGCTATCGTTTCTTTCGCTGTTCGATACCTCTGGTGCAGCGGTGGCGGTAGCCTGGGCGAATATTTTGCGTAATCTATTTGGCGATGGCAGCCTGCTGGTTGCCGCCGGGATCTTCATCTTCGGTGTTATCATTTTGCTGCCAAAGGTCGGCATCACGATTGCATTGCCACCGTACCGGGTCTTTGCTCTGGAAGTCGCCTTCCTGAGCATACTGGCATTATTGCATGTCCTCAGTGGTAGCGATGATTTGCGTACCCTGGCGCGAGCCGGCGGTGGTGGCGGGTTGCTCGGTTGGGGTTTGAGTGCGCTGCCCCACTGGCTGCTAGGGACAACAGCAACGCTTCTCATATTTGGGCTGGCCTTAGGCTTGAGCTTTGCAGTGGTTGCTGGCTTACGCCGTAGTCAGGTGATTGGCTTTTTCAAGTCGTTAGGCCAACGGTTGCTGGTCTATAGTGAAACGCTCTCCGGTGCGATGAACCGCGTTACCTTACCGGACAAACCTGCCTCCGCAGAGACGGTTGTCGCCGTTGCTACACATCGCAATCCACTGATGCGTATTGTCCCGGATATGGACAATTTACCACCTTCGCTGCGCCGCGCTCTCCTGAGCAGTGGCGACAACAAAGAAGATGAGATCGACATCAGCAGCCATCCGCTGTTCAAAGCAAAAGACGAACTCAAGATTGATTTCAACCTCATTGGTGAAGTCACGAAGAAAAAAACCGAGGATGGTCAGGCTATCGTCCGGCGACCAGATGGACGAGAAAAGCGCTATTTCAACGTCTCGAAGATGAAAGAAGAGAAAAAGGTTGGGCGGCGCGATAAGTACTTACCGAGCATGGACTTGCTGAATGAAGAAGAAATGTCGCTGCCAGATGAGCAGGAAATCAATCACAACGTGGTGCTGATTGAGAATACCCTGTTGGAATTTGACATTGATATTGATGTGATTGATGTACAGGTGGGGCCTACGGTCACACGCTACGCGGTACAGCCCTACAGCCGCAAAGCCGATGGAAGCGAAGAACGTGTGCGCCTGGGCAAGATTGCGTCTTACCATAATGATCTCTCGCTGGCACTGTCGGCGAAACGTCTGCGTCTGGAAATTCCGGTTCCAGGTACAAATTTCATGGGCATCGAAGTACCCAATCGCAGCCCCAGTATCGTCACCCTGCGTTCGATCCTGGAAAGCAAAAATTACTATGACAAGTCACAGAAAGAAAATGCGCCACTTCTGGTTCCGCTGGGGCGGGATGTTTCTGGGAAACCGCTGGCGATCAACATCGCCAAGATGCCGCATTTGCTGATCGCAGGTACAACGGGTTCCGGGAAGTCGGTAGCGATTGCGGCAATTGCCTGCTCAATCCTCATGACCGCACACCCCGATACCGTCAAGATGGTCATGCTGGATCCGAAGATGGTGGAACTCAGCCGCTTCAACGGGATTCCACATTTGCTTGGCCCGGTGGAAACCGATACCGAGCGCATCGTTGGGGTGCTGAAATGGTGTACCCGCGAGATGGATCGGCGCTATAAAGTGCTGGAAGAACATGCCGTCCGCAACATCGACAATTACAACGAGAAGTTCGGTTCTCGTCGGCGCGGGCGTGATTACATGCCCTATATCCTCATCATGATTGACGAAATCGGGGATTTGATGATGAGCCAACCAGAAGAGACAGAACGCGCCATCACTCGTCTGGCACAGATGGCGCGTGCGGTGGGGATGCATCTGGTAATTGCCACACAGCGCCCTTCGGTAGATGTCATCACCGGGTTGATTAAGGCCAACTTCCCCGGGCGCATCGCCTTCTCGGTGGCTTCTGGTGTGGACTCCCGCGTGATCCTGGATACAACAGGCGCAGAATATTTGATGGGGCGCGGGGATATGCTCTACCTCGCCTCGGATGCCGGAGGGCCTGCGCGTGTACAGGGCTGCTTTGTCAGCGATGAAGAGACGCGCAAGATCGTTGAGCATTGGCGTGGATGGAACAACGAAGAGATCAAAGCCGGAAATCGTGAGCGCATCCGTACAGGCCCCTGGGCGCGTGGCCTGACGCGGCGTGAATTCCTGGCAGAAACTGATCCCATGCTGGAAGAAGCGATTGAGTTTGTCGTCTCCACGCAAGAAGCCTCCGCTTCGCTGATTCAGCGGCATCTTGGCCTGGGCTATCCGCGTGCGGCACGCATCATGGATATGCTGGAAGAACTGGGCATTGTGGGCGATGCAGTCGGTGGTGGACGTGCGCGGCGTGTCCTGATCCCACGCGGCGAAGATCCCTTCAAGGGGATCATCGAGAAGCAGTTGAAAGAGAAAATGCGCCAGGAGAAAAAAGACAGCGGCTACTGGGATAATTAAGGGAAGCTGGTCAGCATTTCAGCTTGTCAGTCTCTCAGCAGGTATCGTAGGGGCGTGACATGTCGCGCCCGATTTTGGCAGATGACACCGCCAGAAAGATAAGAGATCATGCAGCAAGAACCGGAAAAGACTCGCACGATTCAGGAAACAAATGCTCTCGTGCGAACCTTAGTGGAGATAGAGAGTATTATTGAACAGGAATTCTGGATCGGCGGCACGATTGAGCGATACCATCAATCTGATCTCGGACATGTGTATTTCAATCTTGTAGATAATGATTTTTCTATCCGCTGCATGATTCCCAACGCCGCACGTGGCATCACAGATTTTCCCCTCAGCGATGGCATGATGGTTGATGTCTACGGGACGCTGAGTGTCTTTGAGAAACGAGCCGAGGTACAAATTCAAGTGAGGAAGATGCGCCTGGTGGACAAAGGCGCTGCCAAATTTGACCCGGATGCCATTGAAGAATTGAAGCGCAAGGGCATCTGGCCTCGTGAAAGACTAGACCTTCCCAATAACATTCAGAATATTGCCCTGATTACCAGCAAGAATAGCAAAGGGCTGGAAGACTTTCGCACCACGTTTTATGCAAGTGGTGGCGTGGCGAAAATTGACCCTATTGACTCACTCGTACAGGGCGCTCAAGCTCCGCAAATGCTGCAACGCGCTATCCAACGAGCCAATGAAGAGAATAAGGCCGATGTCATCGCGCTTGTTCGCGGTGGCGGACGACACGAAGATTTGTCTGCGTACAACGATATTCGCGTCGTGGAAGCCATCTGCTTATCGAAGATTCCGGTTGTCACGGGGATTGGTCATCAACAAGATGAAACGCTAGCAGATCGCGCCGCTGACCATAAAGCGATCACCCCTACTGCTGCGGCTGTTGAATTGGCGAAGTACAGTAAAGCTGTACCCACCACCAATGATCCAATCTGGTTCAAGTTTGCTGTTGGCGTTGGGGTAATTGTGATTCTATTGCTGCTCGCGTTGATTATCCAGAATTTGTAACCCCAACTCGTTCGCACAAATCATAAATCGGGCAGCCGTTGCAGCGGGGATTGTTCGGCAGGCAGCGGACTTTGCCGAAGTAGACGAAGATCGAGTTCCACCAGCCCCAATATTCTCGCGGGACAATCGCCATCAATTCCCGGCTGACCTTCTGCGGGTCGCTGGTTCTGGGGTTCACGAAGCCGTTGCGGATGCCGATACGCGCCACATGCACATCCACCGTGATTTCCGGCGCGAGGCCATAGGCCAGCCACAGAGTCAGCAGCGAGGTTTTCCAGCCCATGCCGGGATACTGCATCAGGTCTTCCAGATTTCGCGGAACTTCCCCGCCGTTTGCCGCGAGTTGCGCCGCCCCTTCGATCAAGTAACGGGCTTTGTTCTCCGGGAAGCGCACACTGTTACGATCCAGAATAGCGAAGGCTTGCTCGTAGCTGAGTTGGGCGACTTTCTCAGGTGTATCCGCCAGGGCAAAAATGTCAGTCATGGCGGCGCGGGAATCTTCCGTGCGCGTGCGTGGGCTGAACATCGCCACCAGCATCACAGCGTAGGGATCTGTTTTGAAATTCGGTGGATCATTCTCTGCCCAATATGTCTGTGCAACAGGCAGCAGGCGCTCGGCAATTTCACGGGCGCGGGGCGTTTCTTCATGCTCGAACATGGGCAGCATTTATAGCAAACTCTGCTGCTGAGGCGGATCATCCCGTTCAATCAACGTGGGATTGTCGTTGGCAGGTTTATTGACCGCCTTCGACACCGGATAATATTCGATTGTCCCTTTATCGTAGGGTTTCATCAGCGATTGCAGCGCAGCCGGATCAGCTTCTTTATCCAGCCACAATTTGCGGCTTTCACGCGGCAGAATCACAGGCATACGGTCATGCAGCGATTTCATTTTGTCGTTCGCATCCGTGGTGAGGATGGTCGCCGTCCATAGCTCACCCCCTTCCGGGTCTGTCCAGACAGACCACAACCCCGCAAAGCTGAAGACGGGTTCATCTTGCAGGTAGATGTACTGCGGGACTTTGCCATTATCCGTCTTCTTCCATTCGTAGAAGCCGCTTGCCGGGATCAAGCAGCGGCGGTATTTGAATGAAGCACGGAAGGATGGCTTTTCGGCAGCCGTCTCTGAACGAGCGTTAATCATCTTATTGCCGATAGCAGGGTCTTTTGACCAGTGCGGCACCAACCCCCATTTCACCAGCGTTACTTCCTGCGGCGCATCATTGGTGATGATTGCCATCGGTTGAGAAGGAGCAATATTGTAGCGCGCTTCAATCGTGGGTAATTCCGCCAGATTGAATTCTTGCTGTAACTGCTCCGGCGTTGCCGATAATACGTAGCGACCACACATGATTATTTCTTCTTTTTCTTACCCGCTTCGGAAATCTGGCGCATCAACCCCAGGGCAGACAGTGCTAGCCCAATCATCGCGCTGGGCGGAATATCCGGGCGTTCGCCATCTTCGCTGTTGGTTTCCGCTTCGCGGGCAAATAGATACGCAGAAAGCAAACCCGTCACCGCACCGAGGATGGTACCGATGATATAAGTGCGTGTTTTCCAGTTTGCGGGATTGTTGTTTTGCTCACTCATGCAGTCGTCTCCTTATTTTCGCTCTCGTCCTGCGCTGGATCAAACGTAGTGAACAGCTTCAGCAGGGGAGCGATTCGCGTACTCCAATTGACAGTTTGCTTGTTGACAGCAGCGGCTCCACTTTCGATGCGGTTTGCCAACCCCTCTACCAGATTCTCAATGCGGCGCAGGGGTCTTTCGGTGCTATTGTGTAGGCGGTTCATCCCATATATTCCCAGCATGATAAGCAGATACAATGGGAACAAGCAGAGCAAAATTGGGATCGTACAAAGCAACGTATAGAGAAAATCACCGATAGCCTGGGCGCGTACTCGCCAGATCGGATCAGAAGGAATCGCAACGATGAGAAACGCCAAGGCTACGAGCAGCACCCCCAGCACAAAGGGCAACCAGATTTGGCGGCGTGTCTCTCGACGATGGAGGGCTTCACCCCGCTGCTGGGGCGCTTGTGTGGTCTCGGGTTGATCGCTGCTCACAGGTTTTCCCAGGTGATTGGTCTACAATTACTGTACGTATTGTACAGCACAGGGTTGCAGCTTGGAAGGCGGCAACAATCAGCCAATAATCGGATGAGAGTAGATCAATTTACAAAAAGGTTACAGTTCTTTACAACTTAACGCACCGACAAGCACACCCACTTCCTGTATGCTTGATTGTGAGAATGCTGTTGTGATTCCTTGCCAGCATTTCATTGAGAAAGTATTGTGTATACACAGTCAACCTATCATTTCTTTATCACTCGTTCGACTGTTAACTTCGTCAATCATGTCCCATCATCCAGGAGGACTCATGAATTTACGTGATAAGTCCCGAAAGCAGCGCAAGAGCTTGTTGGCACTGATGCTGGTCGCATTCGTGCTGACTGCTTCGCTGCCGAACTTGAGTGCGCAAGAAGCCACTCAACCTGCTGAGGTCACACCTCCGGCAGAAGTGACTCCGATACTGACGGAAGAGCCTCCCACAATTGAGGAGACTCAGACGACTACACCACCTCCGCCAGCAGAGGTGACAGCAGAAGTGACAAGTGAGGTTCCGACTGAAATCACGCCGGAAATCACTGCCGAAGTCACAGAGAATCCCACCATTGAACCAACACCGACCGAACTGGTGGAACAGGTGGCGGAAGACTTCGAAGACTTTGATGCAGCGTCCTGGTCGCTCAATGGCTGGCAGCTCATTGTCGGGGATCAGAATAGCTATCTCGGCACGGTGCTGGGGGGTTCCAGTGCATTTCTATCGAATTTCCTTCAGGCAGATTTCCAGTTGACGGCACGGGTACGCGCAATCCAGGGAAATCTGGCGGAAATCGCCTTCCGTTCTGGTGTATCCGAATATCGCGCATTATTCGCCAGCAATGGCAGCGTGGCACTCTACCGTGATAATCAGCTCCTGAGTAGCTACACAGCTCCTGAAGACACGCCTGCCGAAGAATGGTTACCGATTACTATTACTGCGGCTGGCGACTCTATCGGCATCCGTGTCAATGGTATTCCGCGCATTGCGTATATCGACCCTGCTCCCCTCGGTGCTGGTTTCGTATTCTTCCGCAGCGGGATGAACAACACAGGCGAAGTTGCGATAGATGATCTATTCGTCACCATCGTTCCGCCTGAAACAGAAATTGCACCCACAGCGCCGATACCAACAGCAGAAACTCCTGCTCCCGAAGTAACAGCAACAATGACCCCGGAAGTCACAACCGAGCCGACAGTGGAAATCACATCAGAAGTGACACAGGAACTAACGCCGGAAGTCACCGCTGAAGTTACGGCAGAGGTCACGCCGGAAGTCACACCAGAAGTGACTGCTGAAGTCACGCCGGAAGTCACCGCTGAAGTTACGGCAGAGGTCACACCGGAAATCACACCAGAAGTGACTGCTGAAGTGACAGAAGAACCCGGCGCGAATGGCCTTTTGCCGTCGGCAGAAGGCAAATTGCAAACCCGCCTGCTGGATGCAGTCAATGCGTATAGCATCGGTGAAGGTGAAGCAGCCAATGAAACGCTCTTGCTGAGTGGTTATTCGCTGGATAATAACGACCGTGTCATGGTTGAGATATTGCTGACAGATGGTGCCGATAGCGCCGTGATTGCTAGCTTGCTCACCGAATATGGTGCAGAAATCTATGCCCAAACCGCAGCCAGCATCGAAGCGGCGGTCACAATGGAAGCCTTAATTCAGGCAGCCAATCAAGCAGATGTCAGATATATCCGCAAAGCCAACACAGGTGTCGGCACTGGTTCTACAAGTTCAGCGGCGGCAGACCCTGCTGGTACAGTTTACTCAGAGGGCTATGATCGCCTCGGCGTGCAGGATTGGTATGCGGCAGGTATTCGCGGGAACAATATCCGCATCGGTGTTATTGACACTGGATTCAACACAGGCAACCCTACCGATGGTACGGGGCCTGACTATGCCTGCCTCGCGGACTTGATTGATCCCGTTGGCGGTGGCGATCATGGCTTGAATGTGATCGAAATCCTCTGCGACATTGCACCCAACTCACAGGTTTATGGTCTCACAGCGAATAGTTACGCCACGCTATCCAACGCAATCCGTCGCGCTCGCAGCCTGGATATTGACATCCTGGTGATTACGCTTGACCTCGGCGCAGCCGCTTCTCCTGGTGATGGTACTGGACGTGAAGATGGTGACGATCCCTATCAGGAATTGGCGCAGGCACGCGAAGAAGGCATCCTGGTTTTTGCAGCGGCTGGCAACAACGGTATCTCTACCCCGACGGGCAGCGCCAATCGCATGTCACGTTATGGGGCGTTCAACATTGGTTCGACACCAGGAACCGAAGTGACCGTGAACATCCGCGCTGCTGCGACAGATCGTATCTATATCAGTTGGAACGATTGGGACGGTCTGGGATCTGACGATGAAGAAGACCTCGAAGACTTCAACATCGCTCTGGGACTTGTTGGCGAAGAACCTTTTGCCACATACCCGGATGGCCCCCCTGAAGATCCCTTCTTCCGAGACAGCCTCTCAGATGCACCAGGGGCTTTCCTGGATGTTGATGGTACTGAATGTACCCTGGTGGATGGCTTGTGTAACCTGGAACTGGTCATCACCCGCGCAAAGGGCGATAGTAACGTCGTCATGCAGGTACAGGTCGTGCCGCGTGAACAGGTCGCCCTGGGCGAAGATCAACCCGAAGATGTCCAGATTACAGGCATCACGGGTTCTACTTTCATCAACAACGCGGGTACGATGGCACGTCCGGCAGATTCGCCGGATGTCATTGCCGTTGGTGCGGTCTGCGCTTACGAAGAAAATGGCTATACCCTCCTGCCAGATAGCTCTATTGGCCCGGTTTACGGCTTTGATGGTGGCGTTCCACAGCCAGTTGGTTCTCCGCCGGAACGCGATGAAGTGAAGCCGGACATCACGAGCGTTTCATTTGTAGAAACATCGCTTTCGCCGCTTCCAGATTCCAGTCTATGCGATGGCACAGTCGCCAGTCTTGATACGCTCGGCGGCTTCGGCGGTACATCGGCGGCTGCGGCACATGCTGCGGGTATTGCAGCGCTGGCTCGTTCCGCTGGCGGCCTGGGTTCCTTCTTCAATGGCGGCACTTCGGATGCTGTCATCGCGCAGCAAGACTACATGCAGGCTCGCAGCGTTGACCTGCCGCTGGATGCGCCGGATTCGTTTGATATGACCTATGGCTCCGGGTTGAGCTACCTCGGTTCACCGACATACAATTTACTGAATACTCAGAACGGGATACAACCTGCGGACTTCTTCCCGAATGTGGATGATTGCACAGGGCCTGGCGCAACAATTTATGTAGGACAGGGCGCAATTGGTGGCGAACAGAACGGCACTTTCGGCGCACCATTTTCGCAGCTTGGCTATGCAGTGGCACAAGCCGGAAATGGTGGCTGTGTGGTTCTGATGCCAGGTGAATACGTCACGCCGCTGTATATCAACGGACGGAATGGCCTGGGTATTTACGCTTATGATCTGGTCACAGGCGATACCTACCCTGAAACCGTCTTCCGCGTTGTGGGTCAGTATGATAATGGCACCTACAACGCAACTGGGAATTACATCGACAGCTTCCCCAATGTCGGCGGCCTGTATTTCACAGCATCCAGCGACATCACGATTGCGGGAATACGGTTTGCGGGGTCGCGGGCATTTGGCGACGTTGTATCGCGGCAGGCGATCACATTCCACAATACCGATAACGTGACGATCTCAGACAGCATATTTGCAGGCTGGACGACACCCATCGGCAGCCCGGTGCAAATTCTGGGTGGGACATCTATTAGCATTGTGGATAACGAGTTCACCGGGAATACAGGCGGCTTACTGGTTGGCGGTTCGCTCTATTCACCGTCTATCGTCATTTCTGATGCAGGCGGCACGCAAGACGGCGAAACCTACAACCGTGTGCTGGTACAAGAAAATGTATTTGAAGACAACGCCCCCACTGAAGATGATGGCAGTTCTCGGCTGTGGAACTCAGTTCTGTTCACACAGGGCAGCAATACAGACATTATCGGCAATGCCTTCGTTGGGAACGAAGCAGGAACCATTGTTTCAGCACTGACGGATGACGCGGCAGATACAACCGAAGTGCGCATCGTTAGCAACTTGTTCCTGAACAACGACGGATCAACGGTCAATAATGGACCGCTTGTGCATGCCTACTACGTCAGCCGACTGACCTTCATGAATAACACTGTCGTGCGCAACGAACGCACTGGCAATGCTTCGCTCATTGGACGTGGTTCCCGGAATGGCACGGGCGGCAGCAATGGTGGTACAACACAAAGCTTCGACTTCTTCAACAATCTAGTCGATGGCAACGCCTTTCCTGGTGGCCTCTTCCGCATTCCTGGTGTCGGCGTTACGACGTGTAATGCACTTGGCGCAACTGGAACGGGCGCAGCCACCCAATACAATTGGTGGGATGACAGCAGTGCGGTGGGCGCTTGCTCCGGCGAAATGACGAATGCAGCCAATAACAACATCGTAGATACCGCCGAAGACCCCACAGATGACTTCATCGGGCAGGTGAATACCAGCCTGAATCGTGATCGAGATGTGGTCTACTACAGCCTGCGCCAATTCGACGAAGATCCGGTCAGTCCTGTATACAGCCTGGGTATTGACTACAGCAACATCAGCGCAGGCAGTGACGCTGATCTCTCACAACTGCCCTTCATACGCGGTATTCTGGGGCAGGTTCGCACAGTCGATGTAGAGAACTGGGAACAGGGAAACAACCCGGATACAGGCACATACCTGATCGATATTGGTGCCTTTGAATACAACGAACTGGACATCGTGATTGATGTCTACTCGCATAAGACACCAAATGAGTTCATCACGCCGCCGGAACCCGCTTTCTTTGAACCATTGTCGGATTTCCCCGAAGATTCATCGCAAATCGTCATCAACCTGGATGAAGTCGTCCAGGGTGGTTTCGGTGATTTGACCTTCACCCTGCTCACCAGCCCGGACACCTATGGTACGCACTGTGGTTCGCGCTATGGTACGGGTAATAAGGGCGCGTTCATCACACAATCAACAGGTGGTGTGCGTCTCTTCTACTGCCCGCCGCGTGATTTCTACACGGACGATACACCACGCGATGTCACACCAGGTGACGCGAGCGACCCGGACATTGACCAATTCCCAGGGCCTGGGCTGGATAAAGGTACAGGTATCTACGACTACTGCGAAGATGAGGCGACTCAGGTCACAGCGCCGGAATACTCCTGCACATTGCCTTCCGGTGTAATCGCATGGCCTGACTACTTGATCTTCACCTATACCGTGATTGATGAAGCGGGTGTCTCTGATACAGGGGCAATTCTGCTGCGCATCACGGAGGAAAATGATCCGGCACTTACGGCAGTTATTGGCGATGGCAACCCCGCAACCGATATTTACCGCGTGACAGGAAACATCGGCACAACAATCAATGTTCGTCTGCGGCCTTATGTGCTGTTTGACAACTTCAGTTTCTCTGAAGCGAACAACCCGGAATTTGGTACGCTTGGTGCATACCAGATCGACTATCCGTTCAACTATGGTACGCCGACAATTTTCTCCGACCCGGATGGAATCATTGATACTGTCGATGACAGCAACCTGGCTACGACCGGGCAGATTGCAGTCACACTCACGGACAATATCGGTGAGGCAGAGATTCGCTACACAGTAGAAGATGCGGATGGTAGCTCAGTCACGAATCGCTTGAAGATCGTCTCTGTCAGCCGCATCCCGACCAATCCGGGCATCTACGATGACAGCAGTTTCGCCTTCGACTACAGTGACGAAACAGGCGATTCCGTTGGTGGATGGGAAGCACTTAACAGCGCGAACAACATCAACAATACGCTGCATCGTACACGCGGTGCGGGTGACATTTCCAATTTCGGCCTGAGCGGTACGGGCTTCGTACTGTATATGCAGGCACAGGGTCGTGGCAATTTCTGGGATCTGGAAATTGATGGCGAAATTGTCACAGGTTGGGAACTAATTGTCGACTCGGCAAATACCTATCGCTCCGCTGAGACCGCAGGTGGTTTCACATGTACCACAACTTCGATTGCATCTAACGGTGGAACGCTGCAACTAACCAATCGCGGCAGGGCAAGCTATACCGTGACATGCGACAGCATTGTTGACGATGTACATGTCGTGAATATCATCAACACCAACGGCGGTGATCTGGCTGTAGATGCCTTCGCTATCATGGATGTCAATGGTGGCGGTGGCCTGGCGGGTCCGCTTGGTCCGGGCTTCCACGATGTGGACGAGGACGAAGTACGGGCGATTTTCCCAGCGGGCTGGCAAGAATCCGCAAATCGCAGCTACTCCAATGGGCTGGCCTATATCTATGACGATGATGTAACGCCATCTGATCCGTTGAGCTTTGAAATCCTCGGTGGGACGGGCTTCGCACTCGGAACGCAGCTCAACCGCTTCACAGCATCGTACACAGTCTGTATCACAAATACATCAACCAACGATGCAACATGCCAGACCTACGATAACTCACCGGACGCAAGAACTCGTGCCACAAGTGACACATTCCGCTCCTTCTATGGGCTGGATCCGACAGTGACCTATCAGGTGGATATCTTCAATATCGAGATGGATACCAATGGCATCTTCGTCATCGACTCCATCGTGGTCTTCGCCCCAACGGACGAACCGCTTCAGCAGTTGAACGGCACGGCGAATGCAGACGACATCGGAACCTTCGTCGTTGGTGGTGGCCTGGAAGATACCTGGGCACTGGATACGCAAGATCGTAATGCGTTCGATGGCAGCTTGTATGAGCTACAACGGCGAGTGACGGCAGTTGGCCCCTACATTGGTTTTGAGGTTCCAGCAGCCGCCAACACGATCTACTACACCTACGAGAATCGCCGCCCCAGCAGCACCATGCTGATTTGCGTGGATCGTGCCGAAGGTGTCATCACGAGTGACGGCGATTTGAGTGACGATCTGGATACGGCACACGGTAACTGCATCCAGGTCAACCTCAATACAGGCGACATGCGCCAGGTTCTTGCAGACGGCTCGCTGAACCCTGACCCGGTTCTGGAACCGGATACCGAACCATTCAATATCTTGCTCACCGATGGCACGATCATCATCCGCGAGAGCGACTTCCGCGAAGGTTGGGGCGGCGGCAGCCATACCGTCGAAATCTTCAGCCTTGTGAATGAGGCATTCACGCTGGATCGGCTGGTTGCAGTTGGCAGTGGTCTTCCGCTGACGGCTGGCAGCTACGAAGAATACGTGAGCAATTACGAATTCTACATCTACGACCCGGACACGCAGACAACGTCGGCGGCAACCGTGCTGGAAACAACCAGCAATCGCGCAACTGACTACATCGAAGACTTCAACCGAATCTACGGACGTGCAGCATCCCGCGACAGCGGTACGGGTGTCGTCTACTCCGACACACTCAATGCCACAATCTTCTTCGAGATTGAGGGGATGGGTGTGGCTCCGGTTGTGCGCATGGAACGCTACGGCGGTGCGTTTGAAGTCTGCTGGCGAGCAGGTTCACAAACACCCGAAGCGGTCATCACGGGCGGAACGTGCCAGGAGTTTGATACCGAATACCGTGCAACCAGCTACATTGCTGAGTTCCCGATCCTGGGTTTGCCGGATGGAACCTACAGCGTCACGGTGCGCTTCCTGGGAGATGACTTTACCCCGGCTGCCCTGGCACGCACGCCAGTCTTCTGGTTTGATGGCGCGATTGTCTACGATGATGACCTGACTCAATTGACCGCACTGCAACCAGGTACAACCTATGAAGGCAGCTACGTCAACCGAGTGGCAGAAAACACCTTCGCCTACTTCGGCGAAGATTGGACGAGTACATCTGGCAACCGTGCCCGGTTCTACTCTGGCAGCAACTATGATGAAATCCGCCGTGGTGAAGCCGGCGCAACCGTGGCCTTCCGTGTCAATAACACAAATGTCGTCAGCCTGATCCGTGGGTTGAATCGCAACTATACCGATCAACTGGTTTGCGCCATCGCAGAAGGCAGCGCAACCGATCGTAGCTGCTTCGTGCTATCGAACAGCGGACGCGGGTTCCAGAATCAATTGAGTTTCTACCTCAATGACGCGGGTACAACAGGGAACTACATTGTTACCTTGACTGCACTTGAACCTGCGGGATTGAACTTCGATGCAGTTACGCCTTATGCACAAACCTCTGCGCTGACGACCGGCATGTACGACGATAGCCACCCGGCGATCCGCTACGACTATGATGCGGAAAACCTGGTTCAGAATGCAGATATGGACACCGAGAATGGTGACATCATCTACTGGGCATCGGTCGGTACACCGACAGTCAGTCAGCAGACCAACGTGCGCTTTACATCAAGGCGCGGTTGGCAGGTCACAACGGATGCTGCTGACGAAGGCATCACGAGCCTGCCCTTCGACCTGCAAGAAGGCGAACACTATACGGTTGTCGCTCGTGTACGCATCGCATCCACAACACCGGGAACGGTAACGATGTCCATTCCGGGTGTGAGTGAATCTGCCGGAGCGACGAACGATCTGGCGAATAACCAGTGGATGACGCTGCGTGACGATTTCTACATCCCCAGCGGTTCGGCTTCTGACGATGCGCCGCGCAGTATCCAATTCACAGGCACTGCTGGCATGACCTTCTACGTTGATGAAGTTCAGGTCATTCAGGGCAGCAACTGGGTTGCAACAGACAGCCGAAACTACTACGGTGGATTTGCGAGTGTCAGCGCGTCGCATGGTGCGCAGGCGGCTTTCAGTGTTCAGGGTACGGGCTTCAGCATCGGCACGACCTACACCCGCAATGGCGGCGAGATGGAAGTCTGCTGGCTGGATTACACCTCACCAGTACCGAGCAACAACGAAGTCCTGAGCAATGGGAATTGCATCACCTACCAGAATGAATATCGTGCGAATGTCTTCGGTGCATCACGGGTTGTTTATGGCCTGGATGGTGGCCTCACCTATCGCGTCGTGGTGCGCGATGTGGAAGACGGCGAAACAGTTCTGGGACGCAACCAGGGTGATCCACGTAGCTCTCGCTATGGCCTGGGTGAAGTGGTCATTGACTGGGTTGAAGTCTTTGGCGAAACGCCTCCGCTGCTCACAGGTGTTGGCAGCTTCAACGAAGATGCAGCCTCTGGCATTAATCCCTATCTACTGCGCCTACCGGAAGAAAGCTGGGCAAGACAGAGTAACAGGCGCTACTCCGAAGAAACGGCAACCGCAGTTGTGGACAGTCGCGGACGCGCAACCAATAGTGCCAGCGGCCCTGTCGCAGCGCTATACCTGCAAATCCCGTCTGGTGAAGAAGCAACGGTCATCCTGGATACCAATGCTGCAAACCGCCGCGCTAGCAGCCAGCTTCTGGCTTGCGCAGGTGGTATTGAAGGTGTCGTCACCTACAACCCGGATAAGACCTACTCCATCGTAGATGATGATGCGAGCCAGAATTGTGTCTTGCTGGATGATATGCAGAACAACCGCTTCATCACGCTGAACAGCAATATGCTGGATGCACTTGGGAACAGCGGCAGCAACGTCATGCTCACGCTGCAAACACTGGAACCGGGGCAATTCTTGATTGATGGTTTCCAGGTACTCTATGCCACAGCACTGGTTCCGGGATACTACGAAGAAAACCTGGGGAACAGTATTCTGAATACAGGCGCAAGCGTCTGGGACGTGGTGACAAGCAACCGTTACAGCGGCAATGCAGCGCTGGAAAACAGCGAAACTGATCCTCCCGGCACGCTGACGTTCGACTTCACAGGGTCGGGTGTTTCCGTCGTGACGGCCTTCAACAGCCGCAGCGGTGGTGAAATCTCCGTGCAAGTCACGGGCGGCGGAATCAATAGAACCCGCACGCTGGATACCCAACAAAGAACAGCGTATGGTCAGGCGGTGACGATCTCAGGCCTGCCCTATAACCCGCTCTCACCGGTGACCTATACCGTCACCATCACAGCAGATAACGATGATGGCGAATCGGTGATTGTGGATGCCATTGAAGTTTATGGTGAACTGCAAATACTCGGCAGCCTCTACGATGACAATGAGAATACGCCAGAGGGTCTGCCCTACTTCACGTATGGCCCCGGCACGGACACCTGGGATCTCCTGGTTGGGCGTACCGCCTCAACAGCGCTGAACGAAACGCTGCACCTTTCCGCAGCAACCGGCTCCGTTGCATCCTTTGAGGTAGAGAATGCCTATGGGATCAATCTGTTCTATGAAAACCGCCGGACACGCACCTCAGAAATTGAGGTTTGCTTCCGTGATACGGGTACGCTGGCGGAAACTTGTACAGTAGAAGTCCTGGATGGCAGCGGAACACAGGTCGTCGCGGCTCCGGCACAGGGAGACTACTTCGTCAGCATCATTGGCACAGATAATCTGGCCTTCGCGCTGGATGCTGTGCAGGTGCTGGAAGAAGATCCGGCAACGGGTTCATACCATGAAGGGATTTATGGTGGTGAACACTTCGCGCAGTACCCGGCCTCCTACACACTGGTAGGAGATGCCATCCTGACAACGAGTAATACCATCAACCTGCCGGGTAATGGGGACTCTGTTGAGTTCAGCATGACCGGAATTGGCTTCAGCTTCGTCGTCAGCGGATCATCCGACAACTACAACGTCTGCGTCAGCGATGTGGGTGAATGTGATGTCATTGATGAAGACCTGCCGCTAACGGGTGAAACTACAAGCGGCGTTCGCGCCATCACCTATGTTGGGCTGCACGATGACAGCGGGGACGAACGCACGCTGGACATCCGCCTGACCAACTTAAGCGGCGCAGCAATCGCCATCACCGAAGTACATGTGTTGGGTGATGATGACAGCATCATCATCAGCGATACCAGCCGTTACGAAAACGACGATGCACAATCGCGCTACCTGCCCTTCGGCAGCTACACCGAAGAAGAAGAAAAACGCGGCAGCAACTACTCCGGCGGTTCACAACATGTCGGTACAGATAAGGGTTCGTTGATCTACTTTGAATTCAGCGACCTCGGTCTGGGTGGGACAACCGGCTTCGACTACATCCGCGAACTGAGTACACGCTATGGCAGTGTCGAAATCTGCTACGGAACCATCGGTAACGGCGGGGGCATTGTCACACAAACGCTTGCCGATGCCCGCGCAACCGTCGGTGACCCGCCTGAAGATGACCAGTGCGTCACGGTAGATAACAATACCAGCAACGGCGGTCAGGGTTCGGCTGCCATTGAACCCGTCGCGGCTTGCACAAGCGGCTGCTGGGTCTCGATCCGCAACCTGGACGGCAGAACAGCCCCCTTCGACTACACGCGCCTGTTCGATACAAGTGCGCCGCTGACCGAAGGCTTCTACCAGGACACCTATGCTGGTTTGACTTACAGCGACACTAACGGCGTTTCAACGCTTGGCTGGCAGCAGATGAACGACAGCAAGACACTGGGTAGCTCTGCCACGCAGATCATCGCAGATGCGGCAGATTTGACGAACAGCAACGGCCCCATACTCTCCTTCTTGATGGAAGGTACAGGCTTCACCGTGTACTTCACTGGAGATCGGAATACCGACGCTGTGCGCCTGTGTTATGCGGACTATACCGGATCCGAAACGGCAGATGATGCGCTCAACGGCACTTGCCAGACGTTCGACACAGAAGTGAACCGCGTGACCTACGCGCAGCCGCAGACCATCGCAGGCTTGCCGAATGGGCAGTATGTGGTCGCAGTGCAGATGCTGGCGGACAACTACGAACCTTCGCCACATAGCAGCCGCTACTTGCCGCTGACAATGAGCATTGAAGCCGTTGAAATCCTGGGTATTGAGGAAAGCGACTGGCAAAACCTCACAGCTTTGCAGGCTGGTGGAACCTATGAGTTCAACTACACAAGCCGCCTCACAGATAACACTTTCGTCTACCTGGGTGATGAATGGACTACCGTAGCCAACAACCGGGCGCGAAACAACTCGAACGGAGACTACGACTATGTACGAGCCTATGGCTCTGGTGTGGTCTTCCGCACGGCAAACGCGAACGCCATGACGATCTATGCGAATCTGGGACGGCGCAATACGACGATGCGTGTTTGCATCACGCCGGAAGATGGGTCAGCAACTACACGCTGCCTGGACTATCCGTTGATCGGAGCAGGTACGCAAGTGCCCATCAGCTTCCGCTTCACAGAATTGGGCGCGACTGCGGCCACCAACTATGTTGTGACGCTGTCTGCACTTGATGCAGGTGACTTCATCCTGGATACCGTCGAACTGCACAGCACAACAACCCTGACCGAAGGTGTGTACGAAGCTTCGAACCCAGCGTTGTACTATGATGGCATCTACGAAAACTATGTCGTCAACGGCAATATGGAAGCAGATGCAAACTGGTACCTCATCAGCAACCCGGATACCAGCGTGCAGTACAGCCGCCAGCGCTATGAAGGACGCAACAGTTGGTACATCGTCGGTGACATCGGCGAAGGGATCGGCAGTGAAGACTTCGTGCTGACTGAAACTGATGTGATTTACACAGCAATCGCTCGTGTACGCATCGAAAATGGTGGCGCACGCCTTAAGATCGTTGAAACTGGCGGCGCTGCGTTCACCATTGCTTCGACAGCCGTTGATGAACCTGTGAACAAGTGGGTCACAATGCGGATTGATTTCACAGTGAATTCGATCCCTGAAGGCGGCTTACCCGCACAGATACAAATCGTCGCGGACTCCACCAACAGTATTCTGTATGTGGATGATGTCTCGGTAAATCGCGGCGGCATATGGCAGGGTGACTATAACCGCCGCTACACGGATGGCAGCGCATGGCGCAGCAGCACCCACGGTGCGGCGATGGAATTCCGCTTCGAGGGGACTGGCTTCAGCATCGGTGCAATCCTTGACCGCGATGGCGGTGAAATGGAAATCTGCTATGTCGATGAGGCGACCTACCAGGCCAGTGACGATAGCTATGATGATGCATCCTGCATGATTTACCAGCAGGAATCCGCACGTCCAGCGTATACTGCGCCGCGCACGATCCTCGGCCTGCCGGACGCTACCTACTATGTACGAGTACGCGATGTCGAGGATGGTAACACGGCAACGTTGCGCAACCGCCCTGATGAACCGCGCAACCCGCGTTATCCTGTCGGCAGCATTGCAATCGACTATGTACAAATCTATGACGATGTGCCGCCACCGGATGTCGCCAGCGAAATCCCGGTCGTCCCGGCTGGCTACTACAACGAAGATGCCGTCGATGGCGGTGGCACGCCCTACCTGACACTGTACCCACAGGGTGCATGGAATACCTTTGAAGGACGGGCTGCTCGCGGATATGTGCAAGAAACTTACATCACACCTGTCGATAGCCGTGGACGTGCCGATACATCTTCCGCAGGGCAGGCGGCTGTACTCTACGTCGATGTGCCTGTTGGTGGAACAACAGTCTTGCTCTATACAGGCCCCATCAATCGCCGCAGCACATCGCAGCTACTGGCTTGTGGTGGCGATGGTATATCCGGTGAGATCGTATGGGATGGGCAGGACTATAGCCTGAGCAACAGTGACGACTGCCTGCTGTTCGATCTGACAGATACAACGGTCATTGCTGTAAACACAGCAGATCTCGGCCTGGGTGTCGGTGTGAAGCGCATCTTCTTCACCAGCCTTGCACCCGGTGGCTTCCCCATTGATGCCTTCCAGGTAATCAATGGCAGCACACTCGCCGGTGGCATTTACGATGATGCCCTGCCGGATAATCTACTGGACTTCGACACCAATGAATCTGATGTTGCGGATCGTGAGACTGTTCGCTGTGACGAGTCGCTGTACTGGTGTGAAGTCAAGGCGAACCGTGGCTACAGTGGCACAGTGCTTTCTACACGCAGTGCCGATGCATCCTTGCAGTTCGACATCACAGGCACAGGTTTCTCGGTCATCACAGCCGCCAGCAATAATGGTGTTGATACCATGATTTGCTATCAGCAGAAGCCGACAACCGGAGAAGCGGTATTCCCCGCAACCTCGCAGGTAATTGACGTAAATGGCAATGTCATCTGGGACAACAACATCCAGGACATCTCACTCGGCGGTATCTGGTGCGATGTAGTGACAACCGACCTGCAAGAATGGGATTCGCGCAATGTCTATCGTCCGCGTCCGCGACGTGGTGACCAGTATGGCTTCGCCTACTATGGCCTACCCATGGACGAATACAGCGTACAGGTACGCATGATTGACCAGGATGCCGTGACTTCCCGACGCGATGCGCTGCAAATTGATGGTGTTGTCGTCTTCAGTGACTACAACTTGCTTACATCTATGCCCGCAGGCTTCTATGATAATCAAGACGCGAGCATCAGCTATGAGCCATTCGTGTTCTGGACGCAGTTAGAATCACGCTTTACGCCACCGCGTGGGCCTTTTGGAGCCAGTGAACAAACTGCATCCAACGCAGGTTCGGTTGCACAGATGCGCGTGAATGGCAATGCCCTGACGCTCTACTACACAACCAACACGCGCAACAGCGATAATGTACAGGTCTGCTTGCTCGTAACCGGAGCCACTATTCACTGTACGCCGGAATCGGCTGTGAGTGTGGATGCAATCCGCAATCCAGATGATCCGCCGCCGTATGCGCTGGCAGTGGAACTGGCAAACTTCAGCCAGGCCGGGCGGCGCAGCTACTTCACGCCGATCATGTTCTTTGGCCTGGGCGCGGGCGACCATGTGGTCATCTTTGAGAACCGCGATCACCAAAGCACCTTCAGTGTGGATGCAATCCTGGTTCAGGATTAGCACTCACATTAGAAGCAAAATCAAGCCAGCCTGTACACTCGTGCAGGCTGGTTTTTGTTTCGGGTGCTGTGTATGATCTTGCGGCTATTCACACACAGGAGAAACTGCCCGATGTCCCACACAAGCCTGCAAATTGCCCCGGAAGTTGCGCAAGCACTCGCAAACGGTGACCCCGTCGTCGCGCTCGAATCAACCGTAATTTCACATGGGCTACCCTACCCAGCGAATCGGGATACTGCCCTGGCAATGGAAGCAGCCGTGCGCGAGGGAGGGGCAATTCCGGCGACCATCGCAGTATTGGGAGGCAAGATCACGGTTGGTCTCAGTGAAGATCAGGTGGAGCATCTGGCACAGGCGAAGAATGTGCGCAAATGCAGCCGCCGGGATTTTCCTATCGCGGTAGGCTTGGGGCTGGATGGAGCGACCACCGTTGCCGGAACGATGATTGTGGCACACATGGCAGGCATCAGGGTCTTCGCTACAGGTGGCATCGGCGGCGTACATCAGGGGCAGCCTTTTGATGTTTCGGCGGATTTGCTCGAACTAGGACGCACCCCGGTAGCGGTGGTATGCTCCGGTGCGAAGTCTATTCTCGACTTGCCACTGACACTGGAAGTGCTGGAAACACAGGGCGTTCCCGTTATTGGCATGGGAACGGATACACTCCCGGCATTTTATACGGGCAGCAGCGGCCTTCCGCTGGATATTCGCGTGGACAGCGCCGAGGACGCAGCGAAAATCATCCGTGCTGCCCACGAATTGCAGGCACAGCATGGCATCCTCATCACGGTTCCTGTCCCGTCTGGCGAAGAATTACAGGAAGCCGATGCCGAAAATGCCATCCAGCAGGCCGTGCAGGAAGCAGAAATACAAGGCATTCATGGCAAAGAGATCACGCCCTTCATCCTGGGGCGCATTGCCGCTATCACAGAAGGTCGTTCCCTGAAAGCCAATCGCGCTCTGCTCATCAACAATGCGCAGATGGCTGCGAGGATTGCGAAAGCGCTCTAATGCGGCTATTCGGGAGCCACACGCCAAATATCCAATCCCGTGTCGCAGCCAATGACCAGCGTCGTACCGTCTTCACTCAAGCGTGCCATATCGGGCTGAGGGCGGCTGCATTCGCGGTATTCGCCCAAAACGGTGCGTTCTCCGGTGGCAACGTCCCAAGCAACCACATTCGGTTCAAAACCGAGATTTACCGCCAATATGACGCTTGCATCACTGCTGAGGAAATACCACTGCGCATAATCTCCGCCGAGGTTATCAATGAACTGATTCTCGCCCGTCTCGAAATTCAGCAGATACAGGGATTGGTTGGCATTATCACGCCAGACAAGATGCGTCGGCGGTAGATTAATCGCGCCAAAAACGGATGGTTCACCCGTGCCATTATCGACTTCGTAGAGCGCTTCGCCTGTTTCTAAATTCCAGAGCGTAACAATACCCTCCAGTGAAGAAGTCACCGCATAGGGACGCGGAATACGCCCAATGCGCACAACGGCTTCTTCGTCTTCCCCAGGTGCATAGGGAAGCATCTCGGCAATCTCTATATCCTGGGAATCTAGCGGCACAGTGAGCGCTACAATCTGCGCGACATTCTCGCCAAATTCCGCTGTCTCCAAGAAAATCTGCGCGGGGTCACTTCCTGCCCAGGCAGCAACGGGTTGCTGTAAATCAACGGGGCGGAAATTCACATAGGTTTGCCCATCCACGATATGGACGGCGTAAATCTGTCCATCAGAATGAAAAGCCACATCCACAGGCGAACCAGGATAAGATTTTTCTTCGTCGCCGGGATGCTCCAAATCGAACATTTGTCCATCATCTACCCGGTAGAGTGTTCCCCGTCTATCACTCACAGCGAACTGATCCCCACTGGCATCCATCGCAAACCAGCCAATCTCAAAATCCGCGTCAAAATCTGTGAAGTCAATGCGCTCCACCGATTGCAACTGATGAACATTGTCGGTAGTGATTGGCTGCGGTGGGGCAGGCGTTTCCTGCGCGGGAGTCGTTATCACGACGAGAGTCAGTATCAGGAGTAGAGTCAGTGTTGGGAGTTTTCTCATAACATGAAGCTCCTTGCCGGATCAATTGGCAACATTGTAGTTGACAAGGGACACTACGAACTATAGGCTTTCGCTACTGATTATCCCGTTTCCTATCATCGAAATTCCATGACAGCTACACGGACACCGAAATTACGTCCCATCGCCTTGCCAACAGAACATGGCGGCTGGGCTTTTCTCTATGAACCGATTCTACTGGGTTTGCTGCTGGCTCCCAGTGTGGCGGGATTTTTGCTCGGCATCAGCGGATTATTCGTATTCTTGCTGCACCAACCGCTGAAGATCGCGCTGAAAGATCGCATCAAGGGGCGGCGCTTCCCGCGTACAGCCTGGGCAGAACGCTTTGTCCTGGGATATGGTGCTGTTGCGCTGCTGGCCTTTGCGATTGTTTTCCTCACCCAACCGCAGGATTTCCTGCTGTCGCTGAGTCTCGGCGTACCCTTTGCCCTGGTGCAGGTCTATTTCGACAGCCGCAATGACAGCCGTCATATGCTGGCGGAAATCTGCGGCGCAATTGCCCTGGCAACCCTGGCTCCGGCGATTGCGATTCTGGCGGGGAGATCCTGGGAATTCGCATTCTTGCTCTGGCTGCTGATGAGCTTGCGGGCTGTGACCAGCATCCTCTATGTGCGGGCGCGGCTGCGAATCCTGCGCAATGCGGAGCCACTGCTGATGCTGGTACACACCTCTCATGCTGCCGCGCTGGTGATTGGGATTGTGCTGTATTTCGTCGCAGGATTGCCATTGTTGGCGTTAATCGCCCTGGGATTGCTCTGGCTTCGGGCGATCTTCGCGCTAAATCACAAAACATGGTTCGTAACCGCGAAGCAAGTCGGCATCTCTGAAGTCATTTTCGGCGTGATCTATATAGCCATTCTCGCGGTTGGCTTTTATACTTCAGCGCTATGGTAGAGACAACACCCATCACCCTGAACAACCTGACACTTCACCATGCCGTTGCAGGCGAAGGTGAGCCGCTGCTGCTGCTGCATGGATGGGGCGCGGATACCAGCCTCGTCTGGCCTTTGGCGGAAGCCATGATCCACAAAGGCTATCGCTGCTATGCGCTGGATTTACCGGGCATGGGCAAAAGTGACGAGCCGCCGCAAGCCTGGACAGTCTTTGACTACGCGAATCTTGTGCTTGCGTACATGGACGCGCAAAACCTGGAAAACATTTTTCTCTTCGGACATTCCTTCGGAGGACGTTTGAGCCTGATTGTAGGCGCTGAACACCCCGAACGCATCCGCAAAATTGCCTTATCCGGCAGTGCTGGCGTTCCACCGAAAAAGCCTCTGCTACCGGAAATTCGCCTACGAACGTATAAAGCCATCCGCGACGGACTGTACACTATCGGCGCAAAGAGTCTCGCGGACAATCTACGCGAACGCTACAACCAGCGTTACGGATCACGAGATTTTCAGGCCGTTTCCGGCGTGATGCGGCAGACCTTTGTGAATGTCGTCAACGAAGATTTGCTCGCTTACGCGGCACGGATTCAGGCGAGTACCCTGCTTTTCTGGGGCGATGAAGACCAGGAAACGCCGCTGTGGATGGGCGAAACATTGGAGCAAACCATCCCCGACGCTGGATTAGTTATCCACAAAGACGCGGGGCATTATGCCTATCTGGATAAACTCGCAGAGACAGCCCGTGTGATGGATTTCTTCTTCCGCCAGCAATAAACCCCCGTGACAATCCCGCTGCCCGTTTTATAATGCGGCGCTGATATTGGCTTGAAACGGGACATCTCCAAACATGCAGCAAATCTTGAGCATTGCCATTCTCGCCGTCTGGTTGGTCGGAACCTGGGTTCGGATTTACAAGCAGGCGCGTTTTTACCAGATTGATGAATACAAGAGTAATCGTTACCTGCGCTGGTTAATTGGGGAGCGCGAACGCTGGTTGCCAACTCGTCCGCTGGTGGCGTTCTTCGTCGGTGCGGTGGTCGCCTTCTTCACCGATAGCATCCCCGGCGAAACGGCCATTGTACCCTACATCGCCTGTATCATCGCAGCAGCCGTCGCAGCGATTCCCCCACGAGAAGGCGAAATCAAGAAGAAGTTCGTGCGCACGCAGCGTGCTACCCGCATGTTAGCTGCGGCATTCACTATTGCGGCTGTTGGCGCGATTCTGCTGCTGATCGTTGGCAACAACTTGAATCTCGATAGCGACCGATTTACGGCAGTTTTCGCAGCAGGCAGCGGCTTCCTGCTGTTCTGGCTGGCTCCGCTGTGGTTGATCCTGGGCAACTGGGCGATGACCCCGGTTGAGTCGCTGTTCCGGCGGCGCTTCATCCAGCAGGCCAGAAATGTCATGAACGCTGTGCAGCCGAAGGTGATCGGCATCACAGGCAGTTATGGCAAGACCACGACGAAAAACTTCCTGCGGGACATCCTCAATGGACGTTATAAGACTTATGCCACACCCAAAAGCTACAACACCATGATGGGCGTTTGCATCGCCATCAACAACGACTTAGCCGATGATTACAGTGTGGAGTATTTCATCAGCGAGATGGGCGCTTACTTCGAAGGCGAAATTGAGCGCATCTGCGGATTAACCCCGCCGGACATCAGCATCGTGGTGGAAGTGGGACCGCAACATTTAGAGCGCTTCGGCAGCCTGGAGAATGTAGCAAAAGCCAAATACGAAATCATCAAGAATTTACCACCGGATGGCCTGGGGATTTTCAATTGGGATAACCAATATGTACGCGAGATGTACGAACGCGGCTATCCGGCAAATCGTATTGCTGTCAGCAAAACATTATCGCCCGATGCTCTGCCAGTGAATCCACCGCGTTTCATCGCAACGGATATTGTGGAACAAGCGACAGGCTTATCTTTCACCGTGACGGATACGCAAACGGGCGAGAGCCAGCGCTTTGAAACGCCTGTTGTCGGGCAACACAACGTCACCAATTTGCTGTTGGCAACGGCGGTTGCCGTGCATGAAGGCATGCCCCTGCGCGATGTTGCTTTCCGCGTCCGTACCCTGCAACCTGCCGAAAGCCGCCTCGCACGCCAGACAACAGACAATGGCATTACCATCATCAACGATGCTTATAGTGCAAATCCGGTGGGGGCAATCAGTGCGCTGCGCGTGCTGGGAATGCACCAGACCGGAAAACGTCTGCTGATTACCCCCGGCATGGTCGAACTGGCGGATTTGCACGAACAAGAAAATCGCAAACTCGGCATTGCTGCTACACAGTACGCAACCCACATCATCCTGGTTGGATCGAAACAAACGGAACCCATCCGGCAAGGGGTGCTATCGACAGATTTCCCGGCAGAGAATTTGCAAACGGTGGAAACACTATCTGAGGCCGTGCAGTGGTATCAACAGAACCTACAGGCCGGGGATACGGTTCTCTTCCTGAATGACCTGCCTGATACCTACTGATTCTGGACGCTCTGCGCTAGAGTAGGAGATAATCTGTACTCGGTTCAGAAAGCGCCCACCCTATGGAATTACTGTTCTTGATCGCGCTGTTTGCCATCAACGGCATTTTCGCCATGTCCGAATTGGCGGTGGTCTCAGTGCGCAAAGCACGTTTACAGACCTTCATTGACGAAGGCAATCAATCCGCAGCCGCCGCGCTGAAGTTAGCCAATGCACCGAATCGATTTTTATCCACCGTGCAAATCGGAATCACGCTGGTCGGTATCGTGATTGGTGCATTCGGTGGTTCTGCGCTGGCGGATGACCTCGCCCGATTACTCACACAGGTATTCCCCGCCGTTGCAGATATCGCTGCCCAACTGAGCTTCGCCCTGATTGTCACCCTGACCACATACTTAAATCTGGTGGTTGGCGAACTTGTACCGAAACGCATCGCCCTCAACAACCCCGAACGGATTGCCATGCTGGTTGCTCGTCCGATGCGCTGGCTTTCGATTGCCGCCGCGCCACTCGTCACCCTGCTCAGTTGGTCCACCGACGTGCTGACACGGCTTCTGGGCATTCAAAGAGAAGGTGAAAACTCGGTCACTGATTTTGAAATTGTCGCCATGATGCGTGAAGGGTTGCGTTCCGGCGAGTTCCAGGAACAAGAACAGGAGATGGTCAAAGGGGCGCTGGAACTGGATGACCTCTTCGTGCGGGAAATCCTCACACCACGCACAGAAATCATCTGGCTGGATCAAGACGACGACCTCGACACCATTCGCACACGCATTTTAGCGTATCGATTTTCTGCCTATCCGGTCTGCGATGGGGATCTCGATCATGTGATTGGGGTGGTGCGTGCAAAAGACTTGCTGGCAAAACTGTTGGAAGGCGTTTCGTTCACCTTACAGGATGTCATGCTGCCACCTCTTTTCGTCCCGGAAACCGCTCTTTCACTGAATGTACTCAATCGCTTCAAGTCCGCTCCGGTTCATGTTGCTATCATCCTGGGGGAATATGGCGGAGTCGATGGGCTGGTCACGTTGAACGACATCGTGGAAGAAGTCGTTGGAGATGTGGATATGAATGACCCGGCTGTCACCCGCCGCGCCGATGGTTCCTGGCTGCTTGATGGCAATTTTTCCATGCATAATCTGGAAGATACCCTTCCGGCTTTTCAAGCACCAGAGGACGAGGGGAGTGATTACAACACGCTGGCAGGTTTTGTTCTCTATCGGCTGGGCGAAATTCCCAAAGCCGGAGATTTCTTCGACTGGGGAGCATATCGTTTTGAAGTCATGGATATGGATGGCAACCGCGTTGATAAGGTTTTGATCTCGTCTGATAACCACGAGATTGACTAGCTCGCCACTTGAATCCAGCGCAGGGAGCGTTATGCTTGCTGCCGATTTTGCGAAATTTCAGAGAGGAATACGCCTATGGCAGCAGCGCGAAAAACAACCATCGGTGTCGTATTCGGCGGGCGCAGTGTGGAACATGATGTGAGCATCGTCACGGCACAGCAGATCATGCATGCTCTGGACACAGCCGGGTATGAAGTCGTGCCGATTTACATCAGCCGTGGTGGGAAGTGGTACAGTGGGGCATCACTGCACGATATTGAGAGTTTCAAAGCCGAGGACATCACCCGTAAAGAAGGTGTTGAGTCTGTGATCCTGTCGCCCGATGTACGGCATCATGGGTTAATTCTCAATCCGCTAGCAGGCCGCTTTCAGAAAAGTGAAGTGCAGCGGTTGGATGTGATGTTCCCTGCGATTCATGGTTCGCACGGCGAAGATGGCACATTGCAGGGATTGTTCGAGCTAGCGGATATTCCTTATGTGGGGTTCGCCACACTCGGCAGCGCCCTGACCAACGACAAGATTCTGACCAAGCAAATCTTGCAGCAAAATGGCATTCAGGTGGTTGATGGACTGACCGTCACGCGGGATCAATGGTTGTCGAATCCTGATGCAGTTGTCGCAGACATTGCAACAACGCTGGGCTATCCTGTCTTCATCAAACCCGCAACACTTGGTTCCAGCATTGGTGTCAGCCGTGCTGATGACGAGACACTGCTGCGGGCAGGCATCGACATTGCCGCCAACTTTGATCGGCGTGTGCTGGTCGAAAAGGCTGTGACCGATGGAGTAGAGATCAACTGCGCTGTGATGGGTTATGGTGATGACCTCACCGCTTCCGTGCTGGAACAGCCCATTTCCTGGTCGGATTTCCTGAATTTTGAGGACAAATACCTGCGTGGTGATGAAGGCATGAAGAGCGCGGATCGCATCATTCCTGCACCCATCAGCGACGAATTGACTGCAATAATTCAGCAAATCGCGCTGGATGCCTTCCGAGCAGTAGATGGTCGTGGTATCGTGCGCATTGATTTCTTAGCACGTCCAGCACAGGGCGAAGTCTTTCTGAATGAATTGAATACCATGCCCGGTTCGCTGGCGTTTTACCTGTGGCAAGAAACTGGCATGTCTCCGGCAGAAGTTGTCACAAAATTGGTTAACTTTGCACGGGATGCCTACGCAGACAAGCGCCGCAACGTCTACGATTACAAGACCAATCTGGTATCCGTCGCAGCCGGACGCGGACTCAAGGGAGCCAAAGGGACGAAGTCACCCAAAACCAACTAGTTTCTATTCGCCAAATAGTCCAAAGCCCCCTACAATTAGGGCATTGGGTATTCGGTCACCAACAGGGAGATTGTAGACGTGTTCAACCGTGCGAGCCTGATCGGACTCATACTGCTAGTCGCGCTGAGTGCGTGCAACACCAACCAGGATGCTACCGCCACATTGCGCGGCGCTTTGGTTCCGACTCGTATCCCGACGGATACCCCGACAACAACACCTAGTAGCACGTCTACGCCCACCGCAACCCATACCGTGACACCGTCTAACACTCCCACTGCGACCAATACCGCTACCAATACCGCCACAGCAACCGCAACCAACACGGCGACGGCAACTTTTACACCCAGTAACACGCCGACGGCTACCAATACCGCCACAGCTACACTTACACCGAGTCCAACAGCACCGTCAGAAGAGATCGAAGCGCAGGTGAGTTTCTTCGCGGAAGGTGTGATTGATGATAATCAACCGCGTGCATACTATTTCTTTGAGGCCAATGCAGGCGATCTGGTGACGATTGAAATGCTGCGTGGCGCAAGCCGCCTTGATCCGCTGCTAATTCTTGTCGATGCCAATGGGCGCGAATTAGAACGGAACGATGATCGTGCAGAAGATAATCTCAATGCGGCGATTCGCGGGTACATGATCCCTGAAAATGGTATTTACATCATCATTGCTACGCGCTTCCGCGAGGATGAAGGCCCCACCTTCGGCGAATTCACATTACGCTATACCCGTGCGCTGGCAGATGATGTTGACCCCCAAAGCGGCATCATCCTCACCCGGCTGGAATTTGGGCAAACCTTTGAGGGGATCATCAACGAAGATAATGCCTTCGTGCCGTATGTGTTCCAGGGCGAAGCAGGTGACATCGTAACAATCCGAATGAGTGCGCAATCCGGCACGCTGGATCCCTATCTGGTGCTGGTCAATCGCAATACGCGGCAGATCATTGCGGAGAACGACGACTCCCCCGCCAGTGAAAATGGCGTAGATGCAGCGCTAGAAGCCATTCCCTTGCCCACCAGCGGGGATTACATCATCCTGGCGACACGCTACCTGGGTGCAGAAGGGACAACAAGCGGAGGCTTCATACTGGAAGTCTTGCAGGGCGAATAGAGAAAGAGAGACCAGGGCGCAACCAGCGCCCTTTTTCATGCGCCACGCGGGACGAAGCGATACCCAACCCCGTACTCGTTATGAATGTAAGCTGGCTGTTTCGCATCCGGCTCAATTTTGCGGCGCAAGTGAGAGACATAAATGCGCGGGTAGTGATGTTCGCTGGTGTATTCCGTACCCCAGACCATTTCCAACAATTGCTGGAAGCTGAGTACATCTCCTGGATTACGGATGAAGGTCGCCAGCAATTTGAACTCGGTAGGGGTGAGGCGGATCTCTTGCCCCCCAACACTCACGCGGCGCGATTTCAGATCAATGCTCAGGTAATCATCTTTATACGATGTGACGACTTGGCCTGCGTCTTCTTGCAACCGGGCGCGGCGCAGCAGTGCTTTGATCCGCGCATGAAATTCGATCTTGCCCAACGGCTTAATCATGTATTCGTCTGCACCCCGATTCAGCCCTTCAGCAATGTCCTGTTCGCTGATCGCATGAGCGGTCATCATCAAAATCGGAACATTGGAAATTTCGCGGATGCGCTCACAGACCGTCAGCCCATCCATCAGCGGCAGGGCGACATCCAGCACAACCAGTTCGGGCAAGGTTTCCTGGAAGATGCGCAGCCCTTCCATGCCATTATGTGAAACCATCACCTCAAAATTATGCCGCTTCAGATCAATTTGCAGCAATCTTGCAAGTTCTTTATCGTCTTCAATAATCAGGACACGCTGAGTCATGGTTCGTCCCTCATGTTACAAATCCTCAACCTCTTACCCGTAGATTGTAGCATCAAGCGTACAGACATGCGACTACCACATAGAAGGCGCATAGCTAGCGAAAGTGTCGCGTTGCCGGGGCATAGGCACTATGCTATGCTTGCTGCCGATTATTTCCGTAGTCACTACCGGAACGGGGAAGCCGTGCCATATCGTTCCAATGAACGAGAACGTCGCAACAATCTACAGCTAGGAGTTGGCTCCCCGCTGTGGGGGAATATGCCCCCCACCCCCATCCCGGAACGAGTGCTGGATGGCATACCGGGTTTCCTGGCTTGGCTGGCTTTCTTGTTCTCCATCGCTAGCGCCGTTGCTTTTCCGCGGACGCTGCTGCTGATTGCCGCGCTGGTCGGCTTGTACACTGCGATCCGTTTTGTGCTTGCAGGCATTGCCAATGTCTACGGCCTGCGCTTGATTCGGCAGTGGGAAAAGCGAGATTGGAACGCTTATTACGCGGAACATGCAACCGAAACCTCCTTACCGCTGGAAGTCGTGCATCACCTGATCTTGATCCCGAATTACAAAGAACCGCTTTCTGTGATGCGCCGCACACTGCAAGCCCTGGCAGAACAAGAAAAAGCCGCAGAGCGCATGACAATTGTGCTGGCGATGGAAGCCGGGGAAGAGGGCTGCGTGGCAAAAGCAGAGACGTTGCAGGCAGAATATGCACACTACTTCCGGCATTTTCATTTCACCGTGCATCCACGCGGTTTACCGGGTGAAATGCAGTGCAAATCCGCCAATGTCGCATGGGCTGCACGCTGGATTAAGCGCAAGCTCGTCGATGAACTGGGTTATAACATTGACCACATTTGCGTGACTACGATGGATGCGGATACGCGCTGGCATCCCAAACACTTCCAAGTATTGAGCGTTTTATTCGCCCTGGATGACGAACGCCACAATCGCTTCTGGCAGGGATCAATTCGCTATCACGGTAAAATCTGGGAAATCAACCCCCTGCTGCGGATTGTGAATGCATACGCTACTGCCATCGAACTCTCGTATCTGGCGGCTCCCTGGTGGAAAGCCTTGCCGATGTCATCTTATTCTCTTAGCTTGCGCTTGCTGGAACGCAGCGGTTATTGGGACGGAGACGTAATCGCGGATGAATGGCATATGTTCATCAAAGCGTACTTCGCCAACGATGGCATATTATCAGTAAAACCGATTATGCTGCCCTTCATCGCGGATGCTACGGTAGGAGAGAACCTGCTAGACGAATTGCGCGAACGCTATCTGCAAACCCTGCGCCATAGTTGGGGTAGCAAAGAAATTGGCTACATGCTCGCCAAAATCATTGACCATCCTGAAGTACCGATTTTGCCTTCGCTGCGGCTGCTGGTACGCATCTCGCATGATATTCTCATGGCAGGTGCGGGATGGGCCATCATTACCATAGGCTCGCAGCTTCCGGTACTGCTGCATCCCTCCATTGCCCCGGTGGATATTGGCGAAATCCTGAGTAATCCCGCTGTAGGATTACAGAATGCCGCCAACAACCTCATTGCTGATCCTACCTGGCTGATCTTAATCAGTGCGAGTACGATGGTCGTCGTGCTAGCTTTCGTCTTCTGGATATTGGATGTGACCGTGCGCCCGCCGCGAACGCACAGAATGTCCTTACCGGAGCGCTTCTGGACAATCCTCAGTTTCCCACTGATGCCTATCCTCACGCTGCTTGTCGTTGCTATTCCAGCGTTGCAAGCCCAAACTTTGCTGCTGCTCGGTGTGCCGCTGCAATTCCGCGTCAGCAAGAAAGTCTAACCAAAATCATCTAGTGCTCACACGACGTTTTGCTATCATAGAACCACCGTCGGGAGACGACAAATGAGTCGCGTCGGGAGGACGCGAGAAAGAAGAAAACGAAATGCCAAAAGAACGTGTACAGAAGTTGATGGCACGCGCCAATATTGCTTCGCGCCGCAAAAGCGAGGAGATCATCGAAGAAGGCCGTGTGCAGGTCAATGGCAAAACGATTACCCTCGGCGACAAGGCCGACCCGGATCGGGATACCATCACTGTTGATGGGCAGCGCCTAAAGCTGAACCAGATCGAAAACCGTTACTATGTTTTCCATAAGCCCAAGAATGTGCTTTCCACCAATGTGAAGCAAGGCAACGATCCACGCCCTACAGTGCGTGAGTCGATTACCGTTGAGGGCCATCTCTTCACGATTGGTCGCCTGGATGCCGAGAGTGAAGGGTTGATGGTGCTTACGAATGACGGTGATCTGACCAACCGCCTATCGCATCCACGCTACGAACACACCAAGACCTACAAAGTCACCGTTTACGGCAAACCTTCCGCGCAAACGCTGGCAGAATGGGAAAACGGAATCTGGCTGGATGGATCGCGCACGGCTCCGTGCTACATCCGCGTGCTGGAAGAAAATCCCGAAACAACCACCTTGCGCATCATCATGATTGAAGGACGTAAGCGGCAGATTCGCCGAATCGCCTCTGCATTGGGGCATCCGGTGCAGAAATTGGTACGCACGCACATCGGGCAACTTGGCCTGGGAACCCTCAAGCGCGGGGCCTGGTATCGCCTCAGCGACGAAGAAGTGTCGTACATGCTCGAACCCGCGGAAGAAGTGAAATTCATCCGTCGCAAGAACAAGAAATTTCACGGTAGGGAGCCTGTGAACGACGATGAATAAGACGCACAGTTCGGATGTGATGCAAGCCAGGGAGATGAACCACTTTGAAAATTTCGTCACCCGCCAGCCGCGCATTGATCGGCGCAGGCGCATCTTGCATCCGCCGCTGCGTGCCCTGAGCAACCTCATCTGGAACATCGAAGCGAGTGGCCTGGAGAACATTCCCGTCTCCGGGCCTACGCTGCTCATGATGAACCACATTTCTTTCATTGATCCAATTATCTTCACGGCTGTCATTCGCAAGCGCTTTGTCATCTCAATGGCAAAAGCCGAGACGTTGGATGGCTGGTTCTCTCGCGGTATCGTGCATCTGTGGGGCAATTTCGTCGTCAACCGCGATGAAGTAGATCGCATAGCCCTTATGAATGCGATTGACCTGCTGAAAGATAATCGTCTGTTGTTGATCGCCCCGGAAGGCACACGCAATCCGCAGGGCTTGCAAGAACCCAAAAGCGGTGTCGCGTATATTGCACACAAGGCCAACGCAGTCATCGTCCCGGCTGCCATTGGTGGGGCGCAGGGATGGGAACATGATCTGAAGCGGCTGCGGCGGAAGCATGTTCGCGTCAACTTCGGCAAACCGTTTCGCTTCGCATTGCCAGCCGGGGAACGTCTCTCGCGTGAAGTGCGCGAAGCCATGATTCAAGAAGCCATGTATCAGCTTGCCCTCGCTATGCCGGACGAATACGCCAGTAATCGCGGCATTTTCTCCGATGTTGAAAATGCCAGCACACGCTATTTGAACTTCCTGTGAGTTGCAGATTCCCCTTGCAATCACCATATAAAGCGCTATAGTGCCGCAATTATCAACACAGCGAGAGGATACTTTTTCGCACGGAGGCAACAGACAGCGCCAGAGCCTGAATAATCCAGGCTGACGAGGTGGCGGTTCTCCTGTTTCGCCGCAGGAGCCAACCCGCAGCACGCGGGGAAAATCGAGCAGTTCGGCGGATGCCGCCAGGGTTCATCCACAACCCTACTCTGAACGTCCTCCCAAAAATCAAAAGCAACCTGACAAAACCAGATGGTGACATCCGGGACAAAGCAGGCCGCAAGTGGATTTTCCAACAAACTCATTGCATATCGCGCTGTGCGGACTCCTGTATGTGTCAGGTGGTTTATGCTGCACGCGCACCGAACGTACCCATTGGGAGGAAATTATGTGTGGTATTGTCGCATACATTGGTTCACAGGAAGCCTCGCCCATCATCCTCGGCGGCTTGCAGCGTCTGGAATATCGCGGCTATGACTCCGCAGGGATTGCCGTCCTGCACGAAGATGCTATTCAAATACGGCGCGATACCGGAAAATTGCAAAACCTCATCATGCAGATTGGCGCATCCCCCGTTACTGGACGTATAGGCATCGGTCACACACGTTGGGCAACGCATGGCGAACCTACCGAATATAATGCCCATCCCCACCTCAGCATGAATGGAGATTTTGTAGTTGTACATAACGGCATCGTTGAAAACTACCTGGAACTTCGCGCAGAATTACAAGCAGAAGGGGTTGAATTCCGGTCAGATACCGATACTGAAGTGATCGTGCAACTTGTGGAGCGCCTTTCCAGCACGACAACCGATCTCACTGAAGCGACCCGGCAAGCCGTCAAGCGGCTGCGCGGCGCACATGCCATCGTCATCATGAGCCGCCACGAACCGGGTAAGCTGGTCGCTGTGCGCATCGGCAATGCAGGCGGCGTTGTGCTGGGAATTGGTCAAAGTGAGATGTACGTTGCGTCCGATATTCCGGCGATTCACGCGCATACCCGCGATCTGGTTTTCCTGGAAAGCCGCCAGATGGCAACCATCACCGCCGATTCTTACGCCATCCAGGACTTCGACGGCAATCCCGTTCAGCTTGACGTGCATCATCTGCCCTATGATCCAGTCAGTGCGGTCAAAGGTGAGTACACCCACTTCATGCAGAAAGAGATTTTCGAGCAGCCACGCAGCCTGACCGATACCATTCGCGGACGCATTGACTTCGAGACCGGGAAAATCCATCTGCCAGAATTGAACCTGACAGAAGAACTTGTTCAGAAAATTCAACGGGTTGTCACCGTCGCTTGTGGGACGAGTTACTACAGCGGATTAGTCGGGAAATTCTATATTGAGAAACTGGCACGGCTGCACACCGAAGTCGAATATGGCAGCGAATATCGGTATCGTGATCCGCTGATTGACGAGCATACCGCGCTGCTCGCCATCACCCAGAGCGGCGAAACAGTCGATACGCTCGCAGCAGTCGAAGAGGCTCGCAGCAAAAATGCCACTATATGGAGCATCGTCAACGCAATTGGTAGTCAGGCGATGCGCCTTGCCGATGGTACCATCGCCATGCACGCGGGGCCTGAAATTGGTGTCGCGTCTACCAAGGCTTTCACCACCAGCATTGTCGATCAATATCTACTGGCGCTGAAATTAGCCGAATTGCGCGGCACACTCAAACAGGAACAGCGTAAGCAATATGTGCAGGACATCGCCCGACTGCCTGATCTTGTGGGGCGCGTGCTGGACGGCGATCCCGAAATTGAGGCATTAGCGCAGGAATTCTACAAGTACACCGATTTTCTCTACCTGGGACGTGGCATCAATTATCCGATTGCGCTGGAAGGGGCGCTCAAGCTCAAGGAAATCAGTTACATTCACGCCGAAGGCTACCCGGCTGGCGAGATGAAACATGGCCCTATCGCCCTGATTGATGACCAGATGCCTGTCTTGGCGATTGCATTGCAAGATCATCTCTACGAAAAGATGATTAGCCAGATTGAGCAAGCCAAAGCACGCGGCGGAGTCGTAATTGCGATTGCAACCGAGGGCGATACGCTCATCGCGGAAAAAGCAGATTATGTACTGTATTTACCAAAAACACCGCCAATGCTGAGTCCCGTTGTGTCCGTGATTCCTATGCAATTGCTGGCCTATCATATTGCAGCTTTGCGCGGCGCAGATGTTGACCAGCCACGCAACCTTGCCAAAAGTGTCACCGTTGAATGATCTTTCCCTGGGGTAGCCCTCTGTTACCCCAATCTTTTTCTAATCCCTTCTAGGGGCGATTTTCCTTCTCAGTACAAAATTCTATGCTATCATTGCTTAACTTGGACTTAATGATAGAGAGGTGGCAACGTTGGGCTACCAATTGTACGTTGGCGAAAACTTGCGCGATGCTGTTCGCCGCATCGTAACGGAGCGTGTGGATTACGCAATCGAACAGCTTGAAAAAATCAGCGGTAATCGTGACAAACAAATTCATGAAGCACGAAAGAGCTTCAAACAAATTCGTGCTGTACTGCGCCTGATTCGCGGCAGCCTGGATACAGATGTCTACAGCCAGGAAAACGAAACGTACCGGGATGCAGGTCGCGCACTCAGCGCGTTGCGCGATGCCTTTGTACGTATGGAAACATTGGACGAAGCACTTCAAAAGATTGACAATCCAGAAGCAAGAGCGATTGCAAGCATGCTTCGAGAACATCTACAAGAACGCTATAACGAGGCACATAAAAACATCGTTGAAGACCGCACCATTGGTGATGAGGTTATCGCCACATTGAAAGAAGCACGCGAACGCATCCAGCAGTGGCAGTTAGAAGAACATGATTTTGATCTCTTCGCCAAGGGGTTGAAGAAAAATTATCGCCAGGGAGTTGGGGCGATGCAAACTGCATTCGAAGAAGAATTCGTAGCTGAGGCATTTCATGATTGGCGCAAGCGGACAAAATACCTGTGGAACCATATGCGGGTGTTGGAAACACTGAACGCGCCCATGCTGTCCCCTTATGTAGCAAACCTGGATGAACTGGGCGATATGCTTGGTCTAGCCAATGACTTCGCCGTATTGCAAGAATCACTGCACGATTATGAAATGGGCGAAACACCCGGTGGTCAGATTCTGCTGCAAGAGTTGGAAAAACAGCGTATCACGCTGCTGAAACAAGCCGAGCAACTGGGCAAGCAAATTTACTCCGAAGCACCGAAGATGTTTGTGGCGCGACTGCGGGGATACTACTGGATGCAGCATCAACTACAGCAGCCGTAAGGATTATCCCTTTACAATGTCCTTCGCTGCTGCCTATAATTCTCAAGTTCTGCAAGCGCAACCTAGCAAGGAGATAGCGTAATGGGGCCGCTTCCGAAACGTAAAGTATCGAAGTCACGCCGCAACCGCCGCCGCTCCCATGACGCGCACTCACTCGCACATCTCGTTGTGTGCGAAACCTGCGGAGAATATCATATCTCGCATCGAGTGTGCCCCAAGTGCGGCAGCTATCGCGGTGAAACCGTCATGGACGTTGACGACGAATAAGACAACTATGCTCTACTCTGTTGAAAAATCGTGCTACTATTAGCGCGATTTTTTGTTTTGAACCGCATTGCAATCAGGGAGACATAGACTAATGGTCGATTTTACGACAACCGCGTTCATCTACCCTGGTCAGGGATCCCAGACCGTCGGCATGTGCCAGGATATTGCAAATGCATATCCTGTTGCAAATGAAACACTCGAAGAAGCCAACGACATCCTCGGATTCGATCTGCGCAAATTGATGTTTGAAGGCTCTGCTGACGAACTCAATGACACCGCCATCACCCAACCTGCTATCTACGTATGCAGTATTGCCATGCTGCGGGCGCTCCGTTCTGAGATGCCGCAAGCGAAACCCACTGCGACAGCCGGACACAGCCTTGGAGAGCTGACGGCACTCACCGCAGCCGGGTCTCTTTCGTTCGCAGATGGGGTGAAATTGACGCAAGTACGTGGACGGTTGATGAAGGCCGCAGGCGAACAGCACCCTGGCGGGATGGCTGCTGTCCTTGGTATTAGCCCGGAGGATGCACAACGGTTAGTTGACGATGCTGCCGCGAAGACTGGTACGGCATTGGTGATTGCCAATGACAATTGCCCTGGACAGATTGTCATCAGCGGAGATCAAACAGCGTTGGATGAAGCTGTCGCAATGGCGAAAGACTATGGCGCAAAACGCGCAATCCCCCTTGCTGTCAGTGTGGCAACGCATTCCCCGCTGATGGCACCCGCTCGCAAAGACTTCTGGGATTACATTCACACAATTTCATTCGATGAGCCACATATCCCGATTTATGGCAACGTCAGCGCAGCCCCTCTGCACTCCGTAGAAGATATTTACAACGAGTTAGAAGATCAGCTCACCAGCACCGTCCAATGGACAAAATCAATGAATGGGATGATCGCTGCGGGCATTGATACGTTCGTGGAAATTGGCCCCAAAGACGTTTTAACAGGTCTGCTGAAAAGAATCGACCGCACCAAAAACGGGGTAAATATCCAGGATTTGCCATCCTTAATGGCGTTTTTACAGAAAAATGCCTAAACATTCATGATTTTAATATCTTCATCGCATGCCAATTGTGCGCGAAGGTGCTACCATAGTTCTATATTGGGAGAAGTTTGGCGCTGGACACAGGAAGCGCTGCTTCGTTGTTCTGCTTTATTTACTCAACCATTGAGGAGAAACACATACATGATTCAACGTAGATTGCGCTTAGTTGCACTCATCGTTGCCGTTCTCACGCTGTTGCTCGCTGCGTGTGGACCGCAAGAAACCCCTACCCCCACAGTGGAACCTACAGACATTCCGCCGACCGAAGAAGAAATCATCGAAGAACCGACTGAAGAAATTGAAGAAGTTGCTACGGAAGCCGTAGCGGAAGAAACCGAAGAAGCAGACATGGAAGCCACTGAAGAAATGGCAGACATGGAAGCCACTGAAGAAATGGGTGGCATGGGCGCAATGGAAATGGATGCTGTTAGCGCCGCCTATATGGTCATTACAAACAATGGCGAAGAAGACATTGTTTTGTTGAGTGCTTCTGCTGAAGTTTCTGGTATGACCGAAGTCCATCAGACGATTGTTGAGAATGATGTGGCTCGCATGGAAGAAATGGTTGACGGCCTTGTAATTCCGGCTGGTGAATCAGTTGCACTGGAACCAGGTGGCTACCATGTGATGCTGATGCAGCTCAACGACGACTTGCGCGAAGGAGAAACTATCTCCGTCACGCTGGAATTTGACAATGGCGAAAGCATCACGATAGATGCACCCATTTCCAACGAAGCTCCGGCTGAAAGCGAAACCTACGAGGTGGGTGATCTAACGATTGAAACCGTCTGGGCACGTCCAACTGCTGCAATGGAAATGGGTGGCATGGAAGCCACCGAAGAAATGGCAGACATGGAAGCCACCGAAGAAATGGCAGACATGGAAGCCACTGAAGAAATGGCAGACATGGAAGCCACTGAAGAAATGGCAGACATGGAAGCCACTGAAGAAATGGCAG
>CAYVVZ010000006.1:50566-157579 GCA_964455365.1 uncultured Anaerolineaceae bacterium
GAAGAAATGGCAGACATGGAAGCCACTGAAGAAATGGCAGACATGGAAGCCACTGAAGAAATGGCGGACATGGAAGCCACTGAAGAAATGGGTGGTATGGATGACATGGAGGATGTCGAACTGGCAACCTATGAAGGTGCTTACAGCTTCGACTACCCCGCTGACTTCGAAGTCCTCGAAAGCGCAACCAGTGACCTCGTTACGCTCACCCGCGATGGGCAGCGCATCGTCGTCGTTGGTCCCGATGCCTATGCCGCTATCGTTGGCGCACAGGAATTCGGCAGCGACACGGAGGCACTCGCCTTCTACCTGAATCGCGTTGGCTACACCGTCGGTGAAGAAACCAGCATGATGATGGGGCTGGCAAGCTACGAAATCTCCCTGCCGCGCAATGATCAGGTCGGCGCTGCTACCCTGGTTGACCTGGACAATGGTCGTCAGGGTGTCGTCATCGAACTTGGCTCCGATGCCGACAACGTCCCCGGTGCCGAAGGCGCTGGCATCATGGGCAGCATCGTTTACCCGGCTGACCTCGTGGATGTCGCCGTCAGCACCGAAGGCTTCAGCACACTGGTCACCGCCGTTCAAACCGCTGGTTTGGAAGACACCCTGCGCAGCGGCGAATACACCGTCTTCGCACCGACCAATGATGCCTTCGCAGCAGCACTCGAAGCGCTCGAACTCACCGCAGAAGAACTGCTGGCAGATACCGAACTGCTCACCAGCGTATTGACCTACCACGTCGTTGAAGGAACCGTCACCTCTGACATGCTCGAAGATGGCATGGAAGTGACTACCCTCAACGGTGAGACCCTGATTGTCAACGTCAGCGAAGATGGCGTAACCGTCACCGATGGCATCGGCAATACCTACAACGTCACCATGGCAGATGTCACTGCCAGCAACGGTGTGATCCATGTCATTGATGGCGTACTGCTGCCCCCTGCGGATGAAGAAGAAATGGAAATGACCGAAGAACCGGTCATGGAAGAAACCGAAGAAGCAGCGCCGGAAGCAACTGAAGAAGCAGCGCCGGAAGCTACCGAAGAAGCCGATGGTATGGGCGAAATGGAAGCTACCGAAGAAGTCGCCATGGAAGCCACTGAAGAAATGGCAGACATGGAAGCCACCGAAGAAATGGGTGGTATGGATGACATGGAGGATGTCGAACTGGCAACCTATGAAGGTGCTTACAGCTTCGACTACCCCGCTGACTTCGAAGTCCTCGAAAGCGCAACCAGTGACCTCGTTACGCTCACCCGCGATGGGCAGCGCATCGTCGTCGTTGGTCCCGATGCCTATGCCGCTATCGTTGGCGCACAGGAATTCGGCAGCGACACGGAGGCACTCGCCTTCTACCTGAATCGCGTTGGCTACACCGTCGGTGAAGAAACCAGCATGATGATGGGGCTGGCAAGCTACGAAATCTCCCTGCCGCGCAATGATCAGGTCGGCGCTGCTACCCTGGTTGACCTGGACAATGGTCGTCAGGGTGTCGTCATCGAACTTGGCTCCGATGCCGACAACGTCCCCGGTGCCGAAGGCGCTGGCATCATGGGCAGCATCGTTTACCCGGCTGACCTCGTGGATGTCGCCGTCAGCACCGAAGGCTTCAGCACACTGGTCACCGCCGTTCAAACCGCTGGTTTGGAAGACACCCTGCGCAGCGGCGAATACACCGTCTTCGCACCGACCAATGATGCCTTCGCAGCAGCACTCGAAGCGCTCGAACTCACCGCAGAAGAACTGCTGGCAGATACCGAACTGCTCACCAGCGTATTGACCTACCACGTCGTTGAAGGAACCGTCACCTCTGACATGCTCGAAGATGGCATGGAAGTGACTACCCTCAACGGTGAGACCCTGATTGTCAACGTCAGCGAAGATGGCGTAACCGTCACCGATGGCATCGGCAATACCTACAACGTCACCATGGCAGATGTCACTGCCAGCAACGGTGTGATCCATGTCATTGATGGCGTACTGCTGCCCCCTGCGGATGAAGAAGAAATGGAAATGACCGAAGAACCGGTCATGGAAGAAACCGAAGAAGCAGCGCCGGAAGCAACTGAAGAAGCAGACATGGGTAGCGACATGTCCAGCATTGCGGGTTTGGCTGTGGAAACACGTGAACTGAGTTCGCTTGCTGCCGCACTCCTCCCCAGTGAACTCTTCACCACGCTTGATGAAGATGGTGAATACACCGTTTTCGCACCGACCAATGAAGCCTTCAGCGCAACGCTAGAAGCCCTGGATATGGAATTTGCTGATCTGGCAGCAGACGAAGCCCTGCTCACCAGCATCCTCACCTATCACGTTGTCGAAGGTACAGTCACGTCTGACATGCTGGAAGATGGCATGGAAGTTGAAACGCTCAACGGCGCAATCCTGACCGTCAACGTCAGCGAAGATGGCGTAACCCTCACGGACAGCGCAGGCAATACCTACAATGTCGTAACGCCGGATGTGATGGCTAGCAACGGTGTGGTACACATCATTGATGGTGTGCTGCTGCCGCCGATGGAATAAGGCTCATTGCATAGCAAAGATAATGGGGTGCATATTTTGCGCCCCATTTTGATTCTCTTTCGACTTAGAACCACCCTCAAAGAAGCGAATTCAAGCCCTCAAAAAAGCGCTGAACAGCCGCCTGTGTGCGTTCCGCCGGAAGTGCATATGAGAAGCGCACCCAGTTCGCCCCAGCTTGCGAGAAATAGACACCCGGAACTACGGCAATGCCATGTTCTTCTGCCAGGAAGCTGCCCAGACCAGCGGTATCTTCATAACCACCAGCTTCGACGTAGCGCGTCATGTCGATAAATGCATAGTAACCATCGCCCATGATATAGCGTCCGCCCCAGTCATCCAGCGCAGCACGCAACACTTTGCGACTTTCACCAGCCGGGATGCTCACAGCTTTTGCAGATTCTTCGAACCCCTTTTCGTAGGCAGCAATCGCCACTGCCTGCGCGTAAAATGCCGGGATGACAGCGTGGGATGCCTGGCTGTTGATGAACTTAATCACATCGCTGCCAGCGACCAGATGAGCGCTGCGGATATTGGATGCACCGAGGCTCTTGGTCAGGCCATCCAGGAACATCAGCCGTTCGCGTTGTTCTGGCGGGAAGGCTTCCAGCACTTCGTTGATGTCGTTGGGCTTGCCTTCGGTAACGTAGTGATAAATCCAGTCGAACAACACAAACGGATAACCTGCATCCAGTGCAGTTTTCGCCAGTTCGATCTGCTCTGAAACGGGGATGGTACGTCCAGTAGGATTATCCGGTGAGGTAATCACGATCCCTGCGATTTTACGCCCATCCGCTTCTGCAAAGCGCACACACTCACGAATGCCTTCTGGAGTATAGCGCCAGCCTTCATCTGGCTGCCCCGGTGCGCGCAGAACATTCAAGCCCACGCTGTAAGGCCCCCAGTTGTAGCTAATCCACGGGACGCGAGAGACGACAACCAGATCCCCTTTGCGACCATGCCCCAGGGAAATCATCGCCTGATACGCCTTCACCAGCGCATCACGCCCGCCCTGCGCGAAGATAATATTCCCAGGCCCCCAACCGCTTGCTTCAGAGAACTTCCAGTACTGCTCTGCTGCGACGTTGCGGAACAGGTCGGTGCCATAAGGCTTATCGTAGCCCGTACCGTGTTCGATCTGCAATTCCAGCGCACGCTCCAGGAATTCACGCGGCACACCCGGTAGGCTCGCGCCACCATCTCCCTGCGATGCATCATAAACAGCCGCATCTGCCCCCACTTTTTCCTTGTACTTCCCCAGTGCCTGCTTAATGGTGAACATACGTGACGGCGGGATGGTCATTTGATTTGCGGGATAATCCGTCACCGGAACGAGGTTCTCTGCCGGGACTGCATATTCCGGCGTATCCAAACTTACAATCGGTTGCTGCGCCACAAGTTTCCTCCTGCTGTATAAAAACAAAAAACCCCTATTCGGGGCCGTTTCGCTGCACAGACATGACCAAACACCCCAAGCTCAACAACTTCGGTTGGTATCAGTCATTGTAGTGGTGGTCTGGGACTGCATGGTTTTCGTCCATGTTTCGGTATGATTACACAAGCGCGATTGTGACACGTCCGGTTAACTCTGTCAACTTGGCAGGGCTGACGGAATAATTGCACAATCCCTTGTGCAACCTGCTAAATATGACACCTCTGCGGTATACTCTGTCCGTTTGACTGTAAAGGGAGCGGTATGTTATGTATGAAAATATTCTGACAAATCTGGAAGACAACATCTTTGAAATTATCTTCAACCGGGAAGATAAGCGTAATGCCCTCAATCGCACGATGATGCAAGAAATTGACCAGGCATTGGATGAAGCCGAAAAAGCCTACAACAACGGTGAAGCCCGCGTGCTGGTAATCCGCGCTAACGGGCGTGTCTTCTCTTCTGGCATCGACTTAACGAGCATGGAAGATTATGTGGAACTATTCGGCGAAGAATGGCGGCAGAATCTATTCGGTGTGACGGCTCTGCTGCAAAATATCCACACAAAGCTAGAGCGTCATTCGCTGCCGAGCATTTGCGTAATGCATGGCTACTGCCTGGGGATGGGGTTTGAATTGGCGCTAGCCTGTGATTTTCGTATCGTGGCAGAACGCACCCGGATTGGCCTGCCAGAAACACGCCTCGGTATCGTGCCGGATGTCGGCGGGACGGTGCGGTTGGTCAAGTTGGTGGGGCCTTCCCGCGCCAAAGAGATCATTCTAACAGGCAGCAACATTGATCTGGAAAAAGCCGAAGCCTGGGGTGCTGTGAATTACGTCGTCCCTAAGGATGAGCTAGAAAGCAAATGGCGCGAACTGGCAGAAGAATTGACACTCTCTGCGCCGCTGGCGGTGAACTACGGCAAGCGGGTCATCAATGATATTGTCGATACACAACGCGGCCTCAATGTGGAAGCGTGGGCGCAGGCGGCACTGTTCCGCAGCGAAGACTTCATGGCAGGCATACAGGCCATGCTCACGAAAACCTACCCCGTCGAATGGAAGGGCAAGTAGGCAAATTCCGGGTATGCTCCTAAACACAAGACGCTGAACGCTTGAACATAGAAAACAATCGCAGATGTCAGCAGAAAAAAACTTGAAGAAGTCATCCTTAGATTTTTCCCGCGTGGGGCCGATCTTCGTCCTGGTACTGGTGGACATCCTCGGCCTGACCGTCATCTTACCGCTGTTGCATCTATATGCTGCGGCATATGGGGCGACGGCATTTGAAATTGGCGTGGTCGCGGCGGCTTTCCCCATCGCACAACTGATCGGTGTGCCACTCATGGGCGCATTGTCGGATCGCTACGGACGCAAGCCGCTGCTGCTCATCAGCCAGATTACGACATTCATCAGCTTCTTGATCCTGGGCTTCTCCAACTCATTGGGGATGATTATCTTCGCCCGTGTGCTGGATGGGCTGTTTGGTGCGAATATCGCTACCGCACAGGCAGCACTGAGCGACATCACCGACGAAGAAAACCGGGCGCAGGGGTTAGGTCTGATTGGTGCGGCATTCGGGCTGGGCTTCATCTTTGGTCCCATCACCGCGCTGATAGCCCTGGAAATCGCGGACTCACTGGCAGCCCCGGCCTTCACCGCTGCGGTGTATTCCCTGCTCTCCATCTTGATTACAACCTTCGTCTTCCGCGAAACCCTGCCACCCGAAAAACGTGGGGAAGCGAAACAATCGCGCTTCAACCCCTTTGTAATCGTTCGCTACTTGCGCAATCCTAATGTGAATATTCTGCTGGTGGTGATGTTCGCGCAGCAGGTGATCTTCTTCGGCTTCGAGAGCCTGCTGGGATTATTCACCCTGAGTCGTCTAGGGTTGCTGGGTCAGGGAAATACGATCATCTTCCTGGTAGTGGGCATCACGCTGGTGATTGTACAGGGAGGTTTGATTGGGCGATGGTCGCGCAGGTATGGCGAACGCAAGCTGGTTTTTGCGGCGCTGGCGATTTTATCTGCCGGGTTAATCCTATTGGCGTTCACACCAGAACAACCGCATCCGTTCTATGTACAGCGCAACGTCGCCTACGATCTCGCAGGAGAAGAAGCCACGAGCAGCACCGAAGCCATTCTGGGGGACATCAACGTCGAACTACCGGACGACAGCAAACGCGGTTTCGCTGGCATCATCTGGGTGATTGTTGCCATCATCCCGCTGTCAGTTGGTGCGGCACTATTGCGTCCGAGCCTCAATAGTATGATGACACAGCGAGTTGCCAAACGTGAATACGGCAGCATCCTCGGTGTGAGTTCATCGTTCTCCAGTGCGGCAAATGCCATCTCACCGATCATCGGGGGGTTACTGTTCCAGCGCTACGGTGCCACAGTTCCGTTTTTACTCGGCGGCATTGTGATGTTTGGAGTTTTCTTGTTGAGTCTGCTGACCATTAAGCCGCTGCCCAAGCGATCATCCCAGGAATAATTCATCCCCAGCCTGAACAAAACACTGGCAGTCCGTTTTCACTAATTCGGCATAATAGCCGCGAGTACCGCCACTGAGGAATTGCAGCGTATCCTTAAGCGCTGCCCCGTTGATTTCTTGCTGTGCGCAGAAAATGCTGAATTCACGGCAGGGTGGGGCAGGAATTACATTCGTGAGTTCGATCAAGGTGCCATCATGATGGCGGATGAAATAGCGCTGAAAAGGCGTTAGCTGGGGCAGCAGCTTTTCTGCTTGGATGATGATGTTTTCACCGCCGACACCATCACGCATGTGATCGCCGAAGCGCTGGCGGATTTGTTCGTATTCCTGCCTGAAGCCGAACGAAATTTTGTTATCACCCCGGAAGCGTGATTGTGGATGTGCGATATGGTGTACATCCACGATAACCGTCTCATCGTCCGTAGTCCCCAGAATACCATCTTCCGTAAGGTGCAGCTTGTTCACAACCAACAGCGGATCAGGACGATACACACGCTGTTCACCTGTGCCGACTTTCATATGCCCCCGCTGCACCTGCACAAATTCTACCGTTCCGATTTTTTGCATCTCGTGCGCTTTCTCGCTGGTTATTCTGTCCCACAGCCTAAGCGCAAGATATTACCAGACCCTCACCGGAGGTAGCAAAATGGTCATTTCACGCTAAGAAATCAGTCACTTGCTGGATCACAGCAGGGTCACGCAGGATGCGATAATGCCCCAATTTGTTCGTCAGCGTGAAGGGTACGCCCCAGGATGCCGCAATCTCTTGCCCGTCGGTATACGGGATGAAGGTATCACTTCCATCATGTATCACAATCCCATCACAGGTCAGGTTCCCGGCAGATTGAACGGAGCATACATCGTCCAGCGCCACCGGATACAATTCCGCAATGCGCTGCTCCATGCGCACTGCCAATCCTTCCGGCGTTTGCGCAATCTGATTGAAAATGTAGAGATGTTCCCAGACGTTCTTCAGCGGCGAAATCAACGCTAGCTTCTTCGGGTTGACCTGCAAATTGCCCTGCGCCAGCAGGTGCAGTACAGCCATCGCGCCGAATGAATGCGCCACAACGCCATGCACTGATCCGATTTGCGCAATCACGTCCTGAATAGCGCCACCGAAATCTACCGTATCCGTTCGCGCACGAGGTGAAAATCCATGTCCTGGCGCATCAAATGCGATGACTCGGAAACCACCCTGCACCAGTGATTCTACAAAGTGCATCATGAACCCGGTGTGGCTCTCCCACCCATGCACCAGCAAAATTGTACGCTCCCCCGCGCCCCACTCATATCCGCGCAGCATCATGTGCTTGTAGGGGATGGAAAGCACTTTTGCTCCGGCGGGCAGCTTCGTATGATACGTGAGCTTTTTCTTGCGTGGTGTGAAGAAGTAGTGAGTTACCAGGGCTTCGGCAACAGATGGAAACACACGGTAGAGTGTCGAAATTGCAGAACGGGAAAGTGCATGTTGCCAGCTCAGTGTTTTATGGCGCTGGCTGACAACTGGCGCAAGACTTGCTTGTGACATATCGATTTGCCCCCTTCATGCCAGCATCTCTCGTATATTAGAAACTGGCTGCTACAGCGAATTCAGGAAAGAAGATGGTTGCAACTTCGTCACAAAAAGCTATTTTTATTGTTTACCGTTTATGCCTGATGAAGCAAAAAAGCCTGGCTACAAAAACTTGTGGGAAACAACAGTTGCCTGGTTCATACCCCTCATCTAAGAAACCACATTCGGCATCTCTTGGCAAGCATGGAAACAGCATTTTTGCGTTAAGAAGTTATAAAGGTTGTAATACCTATGCACCGGAATTTGCTCACAGCCGATGGTCACTGCTATTATGAAGGTATGCTGTCCGTGATGATCAACCAGGAGTGAGCAAGCCCATGACTGCCAATGTTGATGCAATGATCCGCGCTGGTGTGGAAGCCTACAAAAAAGGCAACAAGCCCGAAGCTCGCGCCCTACTCGAAAAAGCAATTGAAATTGACGATCATAATGAGTTGGCCTGGCTCTGGCTGAGTGCGGTTGTTACCACCCAGGAAGACCAGCGCGTGTGCCTGGAAAATGTCCTCGTCATCAACCCCGGCAATGAACGCGCTCGTCAGGGTTTGATTAGCCTGGGTGTTGATCCTGAAACCATCGCGCCTTCTCCCTCTGCCCAGGGCGAGTCTTCCCCGGCATTTGTGGATGATTATCAGGTCCCATCCAGCAGTGCCAGCATGGGTTACGCCGAAGAAGAACCCTCCGGTGAAGATTACGATAGTTGGGTGGATAACCTCGGCATCGGGTCATCCAGTAGTGAACCCGCTGCGACATCCGCGCAACCCTTTACGGAGGGAGACTATAGTTCCGAAGACGACTTCTTTGATGACAGCCTCTTCAATGATCCAGCACCTGCCAGCAGCGGCACACCAGCCTTTGAATTTGGTGACGATGACCTGGACAGCGATTTTGGCAGCACCCCCCTCACTGCCACTTCATCCAATAATGATGATGACTTCCTGAATGTGGATGCACTCTTCGCAGAAGATGATGCAGCCGCTGTTGTTGGCGACAGCATTGATGATGACCTTGCAACCTTTGTGGATTCAGAGGTGCTTTCCCCGGAACCGCAGCGCAGACCTGCACCGATGCCAGATGATGGCGATGTCTTCGCGCTGTTTGACCGCATCCCGGCAGAAATTGAAGCGACGCGCCTGCCTGGTTCACGCGAAGGCGCTACAGCCATGTCTTATGTCATGCTTCTCGTATTGCTACTGCTGAATGCTGGCGCAATTGGTTTGCTGGTGATGCAGTTCAGGTGAGGGGATCGCTGGGGACATGTTCGGTTCCGGGGGCGAATTCCCAGATCAGTTCGTCGCGGCGGGGTAGGCGATACAGGTAGGGGCGTTGACCGCGTGTGCCATTAGCACTGGCACGACGGCGCTGGAAGACAGCTCCACTGCGCAATCCCTGGTAGACCAGGTTGCGCGATGCTCCACAATGCTGCTGGAGCAATTGATGGATCTCATCGAAGGTGAACCAGGTTTCGGCAGGGAAGTCCAGCAAATACAGCGCCTCGACGATGATCAGGGCATTGCCTATCCCATCCTGGAGAAAGGTCTCTCGAACGCTGTTGGGGAGTGCTGAACCGGGTTCAGCGGTGGAACGTTGCATGAGTCTATTCCAATTCTGCAACGCCTCCAAAGAAGCTTTAACTTGCCAACATCCCCAGATTCGGTATACTGAGGGTGAATTCTAGATGGCGCATTATCGCTCAACGGCGTTGCGCAAATGCTAAGAGACTGTTGCAAGCAGTCTCTTTTGCTTTTTATATAGGCTTGTCTTTTGAGAATACTACAACTTGCAGAATAGGGCAATCTTTTTGGTGGTCGACAGTGAGATATCACTCACACATAGATGAGAAATATAAGAAATTTTTAGACATTTTTAATACAAAAGCACATCCAAACAAATACACAATGCAAACCAGATAGATATTTCATGCAATTAAATGCCTTCTTCATTATCCTCAATAAAGTTTTTAGTTGCGGATTTTAAGTCTGACATATAATCTAAAATTTCTGGTGCTATCAGATTTTCTATAACATCAGCGATTCCAGAATTTAGATAGTCAGGGGCATCTTGTGAATTAATATTTAAATATAATTTAATTATTATTAAAACAAGGCGTTCAACCTCATCATACACTTCGTCTATACAATGTGCCCAATAACGTGCCTCCTCAGGTGGATAGCCAGCAGAAATCATTTGATTTTGCCAAGTTTCATTGGCCTTTCGTAATCCTACAATTAAATCGTCCAATTTTTTCCTTGCATCTTCCATACGAATAATCCTTAGATAGTAGGTAAACTATGTTTGATCACAGTTTACCTACTATGCGTCAACGTGGGAAGGAGAATCCTGTAGGTGACCATCCTCCCCAATGATCATCACAAATTTCTTGCTCAACAATATAATCTAATAAATATTCAATATCATCCAGATTATAATTATTGTATATTCCCAGATTTTGCATATTTCTAATGATTTGAGCTTCACTCTGTTGACTAAATATATTTTGTATGTTTTCAATAGTTCGTTTAACCGTTCTGCACCAACCAGGCCTATCACGATCGTCCGGATTGGGCTTAGGAGAATAACCACCGACATCCCAACCTACAATATTTACTATGTGTTGCATTAGGGTCTCGATACCGGCTTCGATTCCAAAATTTCTAGATGGTACGTACCATGGATATTCAATAGGAGGAGCGCTATTGTCGTATCCAAGGCCACATACACCAAGATTCAACAATCTGCACAACGAGAACGGATCATTCAACAAAGTCGGATTATAGGGAGGTGAAGATGATCCTAAAGATTGAACGATTTCATCGGTTGTGGTAATGGGATCAGAAGTGCCAGTGGTACTTTGAGAATTGTTGCCTGACAGAACAGTAGCCAGAAAGTCCGCAGCATCACGACCAAGAGAACTCTGAACAACATCTATCAACTTAGCTGTTCCACAGACACCTGCTGCAAAAGTACAGAAGGTGGCATCAACAGCAAATCCAACACCGAACACATTATCCGCAACAAAAACAAGAGATGTAACACATGCCGTAGCTGCCAAAAAACAAGTAAAGTCAGATGCTGGACTTAAGCCAGTTGGATCAGTAATATTTATGATATTACCCTCCACCCAGCTATAGCCGTTCAGAGACATCGGTGTACAAGTTTTCCCTTCCCAGGGATCAAGTGCCGTGAACACACCCATCTCCGGCGCATAGTAACGCGCACGCAGGTAGAGCAAGTCGTTGGCATCGGTGTATTCGCCTGTGAAACCAAAGCCTGTCCCATAGCTGCTCTGTGGCATACCATAAGGGCTGAAGTCCAGCGTTTGGGTCAGGGCTGCGCTGTCATTTGCTACGGCGCGTACGGATCCGAGGCCGTCTTGCAGGAGATATTGCCACTCTGCGGCACCACCGCCAGAACCACCCCAGACGAAACTGCCCCAGTTGACCTGTCCCCAGATTGCTGCAACGGGGACAGGTGCAAGAGATATTCTTACAACGCGGGGAGTTCATCCAGCGCGGTGAAAGTGCGACGACTGTTGTAAGGTTTGTTCGCCAGAATTTTCTCAATTTTCTCGTCGAGTTCGGCAGTCATCTGCACATCCAGCGCCTTCAGGTTACTATCCACATGCGAGGGTTTGGTTGCTCCGGTAATCACACTATCGACATTTTGATGTGCCATTGTCCAGGCCAATGCTACAGCAGCAGGTTCATAGCCGTATTCCTGCGCCAGTGCCGTGAGTTTGCGCCCGACTTCGATTCGATGTTCGGAGAAATTATCGCTCATCTCATGTGAGGCAGCGCGTGAATCTTCCGGGATACCCTCGTTGTATTTCCCGGTCAGCAGGCCACCCGCCAGCGGTGACCATACCACCAGCCCGATGGAGTGTTCATCCATCTTCGCTTCGAGATCACCTTCCACCACATGGCGATCCAGCATGTTATACAGCGGCTGCTCCACTACCGGACGATAGCCATTGATGCGGTCTGCGATGTCGATGGCTTCCTGAATCTGGTTGGCTTCCCACATGCTTGTACCCCAGTACAGCACTTTGCCCTGCCGGATCAGGTCTTCGATGGCGCGAACCGATTCTTCGGTTGGGGTATCGGGGTCATAGCGATGGCAGAAGAAAATATCCAAGTAATCCATGTTGAAGCGGCGCAGCGAATTTTCCACCGATTCCATGATGTGTTTACGCGACAGGCCGCGATCATTGACATCATCGCTCATAGGCCAGTAAGCTTTGGTGCTGATGACCAGCTTATGGCGTTCGTAATCCTTGACGACTTCGCCAACGACGCGCTCTGCTTCCCCGCGTGAATACATATCCGCCACATCAATGAAGTTGATCCCGCTTTCAACTGCTTTGCGCAGGCAGGTTTTCGAGGTTTCTTCCGCTACTTTGTCGCTGCCGAAGGTCAACCATGCGCCAATAGAGATTGCGCTCACCTTCATCCCGGTAGGCCCTAGCCGACGATATTCCATTTCCGCCATGTGTCTCATCTCCTGGTAGCATCGTGAAGTTGGGTCTATTATACCGTTTCTACACAGTTGGGTTAGAATTTGCAACGAATTGCCCAATCCAGCTAGTATTGTGGATGTATCGACCTGGAACCACAGCCGCAAACGATCTGAAGGAATACATACGAATGAGCATCAGCAGCCAAAATGTACTCATCGCACCCTCGATTCTCGCCGCAGATTTCACCCGCCTGGGTGCGCAGGTGCAAGAGGCGGAAGCAGGCGGCGCACAATGGATTCATATTGATGTGATGGATGGGCGCTTTGTACCGAATATCACCATGGGGGCATTGGTCGTCAAGGCTCTGCGCCGTGTCACCAGCTTGTCACTGGATGTGCATCTGATGATTGTGGAGCCAGAACGCTACGTGACTCAATTTGCAGAGGCAGGCGCGGATCACATCACGGTACACATTGAGGCCAGCCCACACCTACACCGAACCATACAACAAATCCATGAAGCAGGCTGTAAGGCAGGCGTTGCCATCAACCCCCATACCGCAGCGCGTGATCTGAGTACGGTCTTGCACATGATCGACATTGTGAATGTTATGACGGTCAATCCAGGATTCGGTGGACAGGAATTCATTCCCGAATCGACAGAGAAAATTCAGCTTCTGCGAACCATGATTTTACAGGCGCAGCGTCCCATCTTCATCGAAGTCGATGGCGGCATCAACAGCGTGACGGCACGGCGGGCTGTCGCGGCAGGGGCGGATGTACTGATTGCAGGTACTGCTGTTTTCGGGCATACAGATGGCATAGCAGGGGGGATTGCAGCATTACGAGCCGCCCTTCCCTAAAAACACAATACCAACGAAAACTCGTCATTCTTGTCCCTAATATGGTATAGTACCCGACACAATCTACCCAACACCTGGGGATTGTGTTCGTGAATGCGCCGATTTCGCATCGAAAATTAGGTTTCTCTTATAGAAGATTGCTGTTCCGCGCAACACATGGCATTTGTCAGTGTTGTACTTTGTGATTACATTTGCTTATTGAGGTCGAATAATGGTTGTCGAATTGAAAACTAACCTCGTGGACGGACACCTGCTGAAATGGATGATGGCTGCGGGCGTAGCCTGGCTGGAACACCATAAACAGCAGATTAACAACATGAATGTTTTCCCGGTTCCTGATGGCGATACTGGAACGAATATGGTGCTGACCATCCGCAAAGCCTACCAGTTGATCGCTGATATGGATGAAGCACATGTCGGAATTGTCAGCGAGCAAATCGCACGGGGCGCACTCACTGGCGCACGCGGCAACTCCGGGACGATTCTCTCCATGCTGCTGCGCGGCTTCGCTCAGGAATTGCGCGGCAAAGATGTGATGGACAAAACGGCCTTCATCGAAGCGCTACAGAATTCAGTGGAATATGCATACAACACGGTACGCAGCGTGATGGAACCCGTTGAAGGAACCATCCTCACCGTAGCACGCGAGTCGGTAGAAGCCGTTAAAGAACGTGCCCGCGACGAATCCAGCATGCGCGTCTTGCTGCGGGATTTGGTGGCAGCAGCGCGTCATTCGCTAGATAACACGCCGAACTTGCTGCCCAAGCTCAAAGAAGCGGGCGTTGTGGATTCTGGCGGCATGGGATTGGTTTACATCCTCGAAGGTATGTACCGCTTGATTGAAGGCCAACCTGTTGCGTATGGCGCAGAAGTGGTGGAAGAACTGCCAGCCGATGGTATGTCATGGGAAGATGCCCTCGTGCCGGATGAAGAGGAAGGCTACGGTTACGATGTGCAGTTCCTGATGCTTGGCGAAAACATGGATGTCAACCAGGTGCGTCAGGAAATCAGCGCTATGGGCTGGTCTCCCCTCATTGATGGAGATGACCGCCTCATCAAAGTACATATCCACGTCTATGACCCTGGCGAACCCATCTCTTACGCTATTCGCCTCGGTGTAGAGCTGGATGACATCGTCGTCGAGAATATGCAGGCGCAGTATTTGCAATACGTACAGGCACGCCAAGAGCGCGAAACACACGAAGAAACCGCTCATCGTGTTGCTGTCGTGACGGTTGCACGCGGGGATGGCCTGGAAAAACTACTGCGTGAATATGGTGCGGCGCGTGTCATCATTGGCGGGCAAACTATGAACCCCAGCACGGAAGATTTCCTCTCCGCCATCGACTCGCTGGATGCTGACGAGATTATTCTGCTGCCGAACAACGGCAATGTACTGATGGCAGCGCAGCAGGCTGCATCACTCGCAATGAATAAATCTGTAAAAGTTGTCCCCAGCAAGACCATCCAGCAGGGGATTAGCGCCCTGTTGACCTACATGGATTTGCGTGAAGGTGGTTCGCTGGATGACATCGTAGAGGGTATGACGGAAGCTCGCAGCTACATCAAGAGCGCAGAAGTCACTGTTGCAACACGCAATGCCGTCATCAATGATATTCCAGTGAAGGAAGGTCAGTTCATCGGCTTGCTGGATGGTAAGCTGGTACATGCTGGCGGTACTGACCTGGAGATTGTGCAGCATTTGCTACAGACGGCGCAGGCAGACCAACATGAACTGGCGACATTGTATTATGGCAATGGTCATAAAGAAGCCGATGCCGCGCTGCTGATTGAAGCTCTTGCAGAAGAATACCCTGAACTCGACTTTGAGATTGTATACGGGGGGCAACCACTGTACCCCTATCTCATCAGTATCGAATAAAGCCTGTGACCTACCAGATTGTAACCGACAGTGGTGCGCGTTTCGTGAATGCGCACCTTTTGCAAGAATATCCGATTGTCACCGTACCCTATGCGCTGCGTATTGGCTCGCGGCTCTACCGGGAAGGACATGATCTTTCGGCAGATGAAGTGCTGCAACTGATGCAAGCACGCGGCTCTACGCCGCAACTGGTTGCCCCTGGGGTCGAAGAATACAAAGCGGCCTACCAGCGTGCAGCACAAACCTACGAGCATGTGATTTCAATCCATACATCGCGTGAAATGGGTGATAGCTGGCAGAATGCACGGATTGCCGCGCAACAAATGGGAACTTCCATTACCGTTGGCCTGGTCGATACCCGCACGACCTGCGTCGGACAAGGGTTATTGGTGCGTATGGCGGTTGAACTGGCAGCGAAGAAAGTCCCGTTTGATGAAGCGGTACAGCGGGTGCGAAGCGCAGCCGACAACATCTATTCCCTCTTCCTGGTAGAATCCTTCGAGGGGCTGCGACATAACGAAATCTTATCGCCAGCACATGCAGTCCTGGGGGAACTCCTGGAAATCAAGCCATTGGTCACATTGGATGAAGGATACCCTGTCGTCACTGGCAAGGTGCGTACTCGCACGCAGGCGATGGATCGGCTGGTAGAATTCGCAGAAGAATTTGAAGATATTCAGGATGGCATCATCATACAATCGCGCACCCATATCACCGAGCAAACACGTATCTTGCAGGATCGGCTCTCGGTGTCATTTCCAGGGAAGCACTTCCCCTATACAATCTACGGGGCAAGCCTGGGCAGTCTGTTGGGGGGCAAGGTGACGGGCATTGTGATTTTGGAAAATCCACCAGAAAGTGAAGAAGATGACGAAAATAAAGATTATTACGGATAGTATTTCTGACTTACCGCCAGACCTGATGGAAAGATGGAATATCGAGGCTGTTCCGTGTTACATCAACTTTGAAGACAAGAGCCTCAAAGATGATGGTGTGGAGCTAGACCGCAAGCAGTTCTATAAAGACCTGGCGAATTTCAAAGAATATCCCACTACGGCAGCGCCATCCCCTGCCCTGGGTGAAGATTTGATGCGCAGCGGCCTGGAAGATCATGACTATGTGATTAGCATCAACGGTGCCTCCAACATCAGCGGAACATATAACAACATGCGCCTCGCTGCACAGGCCGTTGACCCGGAGCGTGTCTTCGTGATTGATGCGGGCAACATCAGCGCTGCCATTGGCTTGCAAGTCTTGATCGCATGCGAGCTGGTTGAACAGGGAAAAGATGTTCACGAAATCGTTGAAATTGTGGATAAACTGAAATATCACACCCGGCTTTATGGGGCAATCTATAACCTGGAAACGCTGCGCCGCAGTGGACGAATCAATTCTGTGATTGCGGGCATCGGCTCGTTTTTGCAGATCAAGCCAATTCTGTCCGTGAGCGATGTTGGCGTAGTCGAACCTGTTCATCGCGTGCGAACCTTCTCCCGCGCAAAGGCCAAGCTGGTAGACGTACTGAAAGAAGAAGGTCCTCTGGATCGCGCAGCCATCATTCATGTTCAGGATGAAGAAGCAGCGCTGGCCTTCAAAGAGCAAGCCAAGCATCTGCTGCCAGAGAATACGATCATCGTCAGTGTGAAGCCCACATCTGGGATTCACCTGGGTGTCAATTCAATTGGTTTCGTTTCCGTCCGCAGCACCTGGAAGCAATAAAGCCCACTAACTTGCCATCCATCTAGAAAATATGTGCAGGCAGCCTTTCGATGCTGCCTGTCTTCCTGTATGCTTGTGAGTATGGTTTGTTGGATTGAATAACGTAAGGAAAACGGTATGCCGTCGGCTTTGGAGACTCTGGTAAAAATCCTGAAGCTAGAGCGAGAACAAGGCTGCCAGGATCGCGCTGTAATTGGCGGCTTTAAGGCTTATAGTCAAACCTGGCGGCAGCAAGCAGAACAGCAAGCTCGTCGCCCGGAACATGTCATTCTGGTGGAAGAACTCACAGACCTGCTGCGAGACTACGAAACGCTCGATGGACAGTTAGAGCGGATGAAACAGATCGACTATATGCTGGAACGCATCGTGGGGCGTGCGCCGATTCCGCAACACTATGCGCAGAAGCTAGCGGAGATCGAAAAACAAGCGCCACCACAACCAGCAAGTGAAAGCGGCGAAGGACAACCGCCAAAGAAGACACGCGCTAAGGCGCGGAAGAAAGAAAAAACGGGTCCCAGTGCGAGGAAAACTGGCAAGCAGAAACCGCTAGAAACCTATGGCTACGACAATTACCAGCCAGTACGAGCAAAAGATCTGGACATCACGCCAATGCCTACTCTCTCGCGTCCGCCGCGTAAACCCCGGCAGGACATCAGCGTTGAAGAAGCCCGCGAACGCATTGCGGCGCTGGCGCAACCTTTAACAGAAGTGAAAGGCATTGGTCAAAGTAAGGCTGACCAACTGGCAAATCTGAACATGTCCACCATCGAAGACATGCTGCACTATTTGCCCCGTCGCTACGACGATTACACGGAGCTTCGCTATATCGCGAGGCTAGAACCGGAAAAAGTAGCCACCGTGATTGGGACTGTATCCCATACAGAAGTGCGCGTGGGGCGTAACAACCGTAAAGATTTCTATATGGAAGTCGAAGATGGCAGCGGAACGTTGAATGTCGTGTTTTTCGGGCAGCACTTCCTCGTGCGCAGCATCCGCAAGGGGCGGCAAGTTGTCTTGAGTGGCAAGGTCACCACATGGCAGCACCGGATGCAGATGGCAAACCCCGAATGGGAGCCGCTGGATTCGGAGAATTTGCATACTATTGGCATCGTACCCGTATACCCACTGACGGAAAGTGTAAAGGCTCGTACCTTCCGCCGAACGATGAAAAGCATCGTGGAACAATATGCTGATACGCTGCCCGATCCGCTGCCAGAAGCGGTACTGGAACGAGGGGAACTTGCAGATCTCAGTTGGGCGCTGCGCAATCTACACTTCCCCGAAGGCTGGGATCATCTCGACCATGCCCGCAAACGGTATCTGTTCGATCAATTGCTATTGCTGCAACTGGGGATTCTGGGCAATCGTCGTGATTGGCAATCTGTACCAGGCCAGCCGCTGCCAGTAGAAGATGGTTGGCTGGATTCTTTTGTAGCCTCGGTTTTTCCGTATGAGCTAACCGGGGCGCAGCAGCGGGCAATCGGACAAATCCGAGAGGACATGGCGAAAGATGTGCCAATGAATCGCCTGCTGCAAGGAGATGTCGGCGCTGGGAAAACAGCCGTCGCACTGACGACAATCGGCATGGCATTGCACAACCGCAAGCAAGCAGCGCTTATGGCTCCTACCAGCATCCTGGCAGAGCAGCACTATCGCGGAATTACAAAATCTCTCGCCAAAATGGAAGGCGACTGGCGACCTGTGATTGCCTTACTGACCAGCGCACTCAGCATGAGCGAACGTGAAGCTGTCTATCGTGGGATGGCAAATGGTTCGATTGATGTGGTCATCGGCACGCACGCACTCATTCAAGAAGGCGTGGAATTCAATGATTTGGGCGTTGCCATCATTGATGAACAGCATCGTTTTGGCGTAGAACAACGAGCAGCACTGCGCGGTAAAGGCACTAATCCTCACCTACTCTTCATGACCGCCACGCCGATTCCACGAACATTGGCGATGACGATGTACGCCGATCTTGATCTCAGCATCATTGATGAAAAACCGCCGGGACGACAACCCATCGAGACGCGGTTGCTAGCCCCGGTTGCGCGGGAGCGTGCTTTCCAGTTCATCGAACAACAGCTAGAAGAAGGGCGGCAAGCCTTTATCGTGCATCCGCTGGTGGAAGCATCGGATAAAATCGAAGCGCGATCAGCAATGGAGGCCTACGAGGATTTGCAGCAGGTCTTCTACAAATACCATGTCTGTTTGCTGCATGGGCGCATGTCGCCAACGGAAAAAGACGAAATCATGGCAGCATTCGCCAATCATGAATATGATGTGATGGTCACGACCAGTGTCGCGGAAGTAGGCGTGGATGTACCCAACGCCAGCATCATGATGATCGAAGGGGCGAATCGTTTTGGGTTGGCGCAGTTGCACCAGTTCCGGGGGCGCGTGGGGCGCGGTCAGCATCAATCGTACTGCCTGCTAATCCCCGATACGCTTACAGATGAAGCCGAACAGCGATTGCGAGCATTGGAACAAACAGACGATGGCTTCAAGCTGGCGGAGATGGATTGGCAGATGCGCGGCGCAGGCGATCTACTGGGCACGCGGCAGAGTGGTTCCTTCATCGTCAAGCTGGCAGAGTTCATGACCCCGGATCTGGTGAGTCTGGCACAGAGCGAAGCACGTACAATCTACGAAGAAGACCCGGATTTACAACTTGAAGAACATAGCCTGCTCGCAGAAATGCTGCATCAACGCTTGCACGGAGATACGCAGGGCGATGTAAGCTAAAACGTAGGAATAGTGCGGGTATGCAGAAGCATACCCCCGCGAAATCGGGGCGTAAAAATGGGTTTCTTGTCTCTGTATGGTGGACGATTAACAATACACCGTCAACGTTACGCCCTATCGATTTCTGCGTGTCCGGTTGGGGCTTCGTGATGAACAGCACTGCGTTCACACTGGCATGACTCTGGTCACGTTGGCATAAAAAAGCATTTAGACGTAGAATATTCACAATGCACCTTTGGAGTGTTTCTTATGTCTCGTCTTGCCGTTTACCCGGCATCACTTGATCCGATTCATTTTGGGCATATAGATGTAGCACGACGCGCAACAACCATTTTCGATCATGTGATTGTGGCAATTTACGCCAATCCGAAAAAGAACATTCTATTCACTGTGGATGAACGGGTGGAACTTGCCCGTGCAACATTCAAAGACGATTCAAACATCGAAGTTGCGAAGTTCTCTGGATTGGTTGTAAACTATGCGAGAGAAGTTGGGGCAAGCGCCCTGGTACGCGGCTTGCGGGTTTTTGGCGATTTTGAATACGAGTTTCGCATGGGGTTGGCAAATAAAGCGCTAGCGCCAGAAGTCGAAACCGTAGCCATCTTGTCCGATGTCCGTTTCATCCATATCAGTTCCAGCACAGTACGTGAGATTGCGGAACTGGGTGGGGATGTTTCTCATCTGGTACCAGAAAATGTGAATGATGCGCTAAAAACACGATTCGGTTACGCTTAATGGAGAAGTGATTCGTGGATATTCAACACTTAGTTGACCGTTTGGAAGACCTGATTGATGATGGTCGGCACATCTTCGGGACGAAATATACCATGATTGACGAGGAACGCGCCCTGGAGATCATTGACCAGATGCGTATTTCCATCCCTGAAGAGATTGAAAAAGCTGCACGAATCCTCGCCCAGCGGGATCGCGTCCTGGCAGAAGCACATGAAGAAGCGGCGCGGATTGTGCAGGATCACCGCAAAAAAGCGGAGACCATGCTAGACCAAGATGCAACCGTTCAGGCCGCGCACAGCCGTGCAGAACAGATCAAAGAGCAGGCACGCCAGGAAGCTGCACGCATCACGGGCGAAGCCGATCAATACGTGATGCTAATTCTGAGCAAGCTAGAACAACAGCTCGTGCGTGACCTGGGCGAAGTCCGCAATGGGATCAACCACATGCAGGCACAGAAGCAGAACCCCGTTCCAACACAGCAACCTGCCCAGGCTGCGGAGCCTGTCCAAAGCGAACTGGTTGATGCAGCAGTTGAGCCGGATCGTACTCAACAAGCCTGATGAGGAAGAGCGCATTTGCTCTCCTCTCGTTCACACAAGATATGAGACAATTACGCTTCGGGGGGCGTTTGGTCTTCATCATCTTTCGCCAGCCGAGAGGCTCTTTCATCCAGGTTGGGCGGCGAATCATCCACTGTCTGAGTTTCTTCCGCACCTAAACCCAATGCAGCCCGGCGTTTGCGCTCTTTTTCTTCACGCGCCTTCTGCATCATCTCTTTGAATGCCTGTTCCTTCTCTTCGCGGCGCTTGCGTGCATCTTCCAGAATTTGCTTACGCACAACTTGTTCACCGCTGCGCATGGCTTCTTCGCGCTTTTGGCGGCGCTCACGGATGATTTCATCCATTCTGCGACGCTCTTCAATCATGCGCTGTTTCCGGCTGCTGCGTTCGTCGTAAATCTTCTCCGCACGATCTTTCCATTCCGGCTTATCTGCCCCTGCACGCTCGTCTGGCTGTGGCTTTTCTTCGGAGCCTACCGTGACCTCAATCTCCAGGTCGATGTTTTTGCGCTCGTAAACTTTATCTTTCACTTCCGTCTCAGCGCTGATTTCATCGGAGATACGCGCAGCTTTGTCGAAGAACTGCTCCGATTCGTCCACCAGTTCCGTGAACGTTTCCTTTGCTTTTGCGACATCCGGGTTCTCGCGGCGTTTCTTTCTTTTCGATACTTGCTCCGCAGGAGAAGTAGTTGCTGCGGATTCTTCTATGGGATGAGCGTCAGCCTCTTCTTCTGGGGAATCATCCGACGGCTCATCTGATACAGAGGCTTCAATATTCACGGGAACTTCTTGTTCCTCAGACGTTGGATTACCTTCCACGTCTTTGCCAGCCGGCTGTGGCTCATTTTCATTTTCTGGACGTTCTGGGTGCTGCATATCGTCTTGCATCATTCGCTCCGAAACTGCACCTGTTTTCATACCGATCATAACAACAATACGAAAAGAGCGCATCGTTTGATGCACTCTGGTTCTAATTATGCTGCTGTTCTAATGCGGAAATTACGGGATGACGATGCACTGCCCCACGAAGATGCGCGTTGGGTCAGAGATGCCATTGTATGCAGCTAGTTGGGTATACGGCACATTATAGCGAAGGCCAATGCGGAAGAGATTTTCACCCGCCTGTACAATATGGGTAGCGCGTGCGCCAGCGGGAACGGAACAGCTTGCGTTCGTAGTCACATTTGTCGGGGAACCTGTAAACCCTGTGCTGTCCGTTGTTGCAACATCCGGCGTAACCTGCGGACTCGGTGTCACCTGTGCGAGGCTGGCTGCGTTGATACCGCCACACTGCGTGATCGGGAAGATGGTATCAAATTCATTGAGTCCAGCGCGATAGGCAACCTGAAGTTCCTGCGACGTTAGCGTCCAGATGCTGATACTGCCAGAACGGGCAATCATCGTATTCTGCCCTGTATTGGTCGCAGTTACAAAACCCTGTGCGATCTGTAACGGTGTGGCTACAACGGCTGCACTACCATCAATTGGCTGCACATAAACGCCACCTTCATATGTACAAGAAATGGTAAATGGTGCGCCACCATTGGTGTTTACAGTCTGGTTGCTACTGCCCGACTCGCTGCTTTCGCCGCTGCAACTGCGCGTTGCTTCTTCCACATGAACAACGACATTGGTTTCAGCGTCCATCACGCGCACAGAATAACTGAGTATCATGTGCGATGGTTGATCCGGGAAGTCGAAGGTACGGGTTCCCTGTCCACGAGGCCCCACTACCAGGTAATCATCAATTTCACCACGTAAATTCCAGCCAACATAATTCGCAGTCTTCACCAGCACCTGCGTTTCCGTTGTGTCATCATCATCGGAATACACCGTCACGGTGATGTCGCGGCATGTCAGGTTCACATCCAGTTCAATGATACTCTGCGCAGCAGCCCGAGGCACAAAGGCAAGAGGCAGCATCAACAACGCCACCGCCAAAATAGCAGAAAATCGAAGGGTACGCATGAAGTCTTACTCCTTCATCAATTTGAGAAACCCCATTACGATTCATTGTAAGGTCGGATGAGAGGCTCATATGTTCGTATCTCTATGGAAAGCCGTTAGAGGGACGTTCGTATTGTTGTAATTGTGAAAAAACCATCAGCATCTTCACACTCCTATGACAACCCGAAAATGGCCTTAACTTCCTGTGCGCAGGTACACAGGGTACGCTACAATACGCGAACATCTCACACAGGAGTAAATCCGATGCCAACAATTGCACAACGAGTCGCTGGAATGCAGACGACGATTTTCAGCGAGATTAATACCTACGCTGCACAATTTGATACGGTAAACCTGGGGCAAGGCAAGCCGGATTTTGACGGCCCGCAAGAAGTGCTGGATGCAGCGACCGAGGCTGTAAAATCTGGCGTGGCAAATCAATATCCACCAGGGCTAGGAATCCCCGTGCTGCGCCAGCGTATTGCAGAACATGCCGGTACACAATATAACCTGGATATTGATCCACAGACTGGCGTTGTGGTCACCAGCGGTGCATCGGAAGGCGTTTTCTCCGCCGTGATGAGCGTTGTCAACCCGGGGGATGAAGTGATCTTGCTGGAACCCTACTTCGATATTTACCTGCCTGCGGTGGAATGGGCAGGCGGGATTCCGGTCTATGTGCCGCTGCGCCCGCCTCAGTGGAAGTTTGACCCGGAAGAATTGCAACAAGCCTTCAGCGAAAAAACCCGCGCCATCATTCTCAATACGCCGCATAATCCAACGGGACGTGTTTTCAACCGTGAGGAACTCACATTGATCTCTGCCCTGTGCCGCGAATATGATGCCATTGTGATCAGCGATGAAGTCTATGAGCATCTGACCTATGGTGCAGCGGAACATACCCCAATCGCCACCTTGCCGGGAATGTTTGACCGCACCCTGACGGTGAGCAGTGCCGCGAAAACCTTCAGCGTCACGGGCTGGAAAGTCGGTTGGGTAACGGGGCATCCTGACTTAATTACGGGTGTTTGGCGGATTCATCAAAATGTGACCTTCACCGTCAATCATCCGGGACAATACGGTGTGGCACATGGCCTCTCATTGGGCAATACATATTTTGCTGCATTTCAGGCGATGTATGCGAAGAAGCGTGATCTGCTGCTGCGAGGTTTGCTCGAAGCGGGCTTGAAAGTGAATTATGCTCCTGAGGGCGCATTCTATATCATGGGGGATTATTCCGGCATGTATGACGGAGAACCGCTAGAATTCTCACAATGGCTGATCCGCGAGCATGGGGTAGCATCCATCCCGCCAGAAACATTCTATAGTGAACCACATCGGAATCTGGTAAAGGGTTACGTGCGCTTTTCTTATTGCAAGACGGATGAGAGCCTACAAGAGGCCGTAAGGCGACTGGCAAACGTCCAGCCTAAGAAAGGCTGACCACATGCGAATATCCCTACTCATCTTTCTCTGGTTACTTCTGCTAGCAGCTTGTACATCTGATGCAACGCCGGATAACGTTGACAATACCGATAGTCCAACAGTCGAGACCATTTCAGGGAACATCAATATTACCAATCCTCTCACCGGGTCATCCATATTTGCGGAAGCGCTGTATGTTGCAGGCACAGCAGAAGGTATCCCCGGAGATGCGTTCCATTTGCGGGTTGTCACAGTGGATGAAGTGATTCTCGCAGAGACTGAAGTATCCAGTGACAATGGCAGATGGAGCGTGGAACTGATCCACGAATACGATGGCACGCCTACCGAAGCGCTACTCATCGCGGAAGATGCGAATGGCAATCAATATGACGCGGAGTCGGTATTGATCGCCTCGCTGGATAACCGGCCCCAGGGCACATTCGGTGTCATACTCTCACCACAGGAGGGGTCGGTTGTCGGTGGCGATCAAATTGAAGTGATGGGAACAGGTTCTGGATTGTTCGAGAACACATTAATCCTACAATTGGCTGAACCCGGTGGTGAAATCATCACTGAAGTGATACTCACACTGGAAAATCCATACTTTGTAGATGAACGTGTCTGGGTCACAGATGTGGATACAAACGGACATACCGGCCCCACCATCCTGCGGATTAGTTACCAGGACGCAGAAAGTGGGGAGTTCATCACACTGGATGAAAACGCAATTATGTTGAGCGTGGCGGCTGGCTAAAAACAAACCTGTTTCACACGAATGACCGTACACTGCACACGACGCTTTGTGCTATAGTTCTGCACAAACGTTCTCTACGTCATTATCTACTGAAGGTCAAGTAAACAATGCCATCACAACCGAATCATCATTTTGTCGCCGTCGCCGGGAACATTGGCGCGGGGAAGAGTACGCTTACACATTTGCTGGCGGAGCATTTCGGATGGGAACCGTTTTACGAAGCCAATGCCGAAAATCCGTATCTCGCTGATTTCTACGAAGACATGCAGCGCTGGAGCTTCCATTCGCAGGTCTTCTTCCTGGGGAAGCGGCTGGAACATCATCGCCAACTGGTCGATCATCCAGGAACCGTAGTGCAGGATCGTACAGTGTATGAAGATGCGGAAATTTTCGCTCGCAATCTTTACGTCCAGCAGCACATGAGTGACCGAGATTACGAAGCCTATCGCGGTCTCTATCAAGCAATTGCGTCTTTCCTGCCGCCGCCGAGCTTACTTCTCTACCTGGAATCTAGCGTAGAAACGCTCTTGCAGCGCATCCATAAACGCGGACGAGAATTTGAGCGCAACATCAAACCCCAATACCTGCAACAACTGAACCAACTTTACGAAGATTGGGTGGCAGATTGGACAGCATGCCCGGTATTACGCCTGGATATGAACCGAATGGATTTCCAGGACAATCCAGCAGATTTACGTGCCGTCATCACGCAAATTGAAACCATCCTCGCATTGAAAACAGCCTGAGCTTGCCCCTGGTTTGCGGCTCTCTACCTGGGTTTTGTGTCGCAAACCATCCCACAATCTCACAGAATGACACATGCATGAAGCGCTGATTTGTTGTATCCTTCAAAGAAACCTGTGCAAACAGTTCCCACACTGATATGCGCAATCACAGAATTGATTTTACTAGAAAGGATGGGGTGCGCGGCCTCACCGCGCCGAGCAATTATGTCTGTTGTACAAGCCCCCGAAGAAGAACTTGACGGCACACAACGAACACCAATCGTCAACGACTTTGCATTTTCAGTCGCTACAGAAAATGGTTCTGGTAGCCAGACCTCGAACAATGTTTTGGTCAAATCGCTATTCAAAATGGGTATTCCTGTTAACGGTAAGAATCTTTTCCCGTCGAACATCAAGGGTCTCCCCACCTGGTATACGATTCGTGTGAGCAAAGATGGGTACGTAGCCCGCCGTCACACGACAGAAATCATCGTTGCCTATAATCAAGCAACGGTAAATCAGGATATTGAGAACATCCCGCCAGGTGGTGTATGCATCTACCGCGATGATCTCAAGATCCCACGGGATCGCCGCGAAGATGTGACTTACTACCCGGTTCCTGTACGCCAGCTCATGAAAGAAGCCGATGTCCCGCGTCAGTTCAAGTCGCGTGTAGAGAACATGACATACGTCGGTGTTGTGGCGCAGCTTTTCGGCATTGATATGGATATTGCCTACGAAGCACTGCTGGAAAATTTCGGCGGCAAAGAAAAGCCCGCCAAGATGAATATGGATGTAATCAAGCTGGCTTATAACTGGGCAGCGGAGAACCTCACAAAAGAAGACCCCTTCAAGTTTGAGCAGATGAACGCTACAGAGGGCAAGATCCTCATCACAGGCAATGAAGCCGCTGCACTTGGTGCGATCTTTGGCGGTGTTCATTTCGTGGCCTGGTATCCCATCACGCCTTCCACCAGCGTTGTTGATGCAATCGAAGCTTACCAGCACTTGCGCCAGGACGAGAACGGTAACAACACGCTGGCAGTTGTACAGGCAGAAGATGAACTCGCCGCAGCCGGGATGATCATCGGTGCAGGTTTCAGCGGCGCACGCTCCATGACCGCGACCAGCGGCCCTGGAATCAGCTTGATGGCAGAATTCAGCGGTCTGGCGTACTTTGCGGAAATCCCCTGCGTGTTCTGGGATATTACCCGTATGGGGCCAAGCACCGGTATGCCGACGCGCACCAGCCAGGGTGACTTGCTCTTCACTCACTTCCTGGGTCATGGCGACAGCCGCCAGATTTGCTTGATGCCTGCATCCCCAGAAGAAGCTTTTGAATTTGGCTGGCGTGCGTTTGATATTGCGGAGGCAATCCAGACTCCGGTCTTCGTTCTCAGTGATCTTGATCTCGGTATGAATAACTGGATGGCAGAACCCTTTGAGTATCCCAGTGAACCCATGAATCGCGGCAAAGTCCTGGATGCTGAGGGTTTGAACAAATTCATTGAGAAGTACGAGCGTTGGGGACGCTACAAAGATGTCGATGGTGATGGTGTTGGCTATCGCACGCTTCCTGGTACAGACCACCCCATGGCAGCGTATTTCGCACGCGGTACCGGGCATGATGAATACGCCGTATATAGCGAGAGCAGCGAAGTCTGGCTGGAGAATATGGCGCGTTTGATGCGCAAAATGGAAACTGCCAAGAAGATGCTGCCGCAGCCTGTTGTCGAATACGATGATAGCAAGACAATTGGCTTCATCACCTTCGGTACCTGTGAACCTGCTGTGAAAGAAGCGCAAGACCGACTGGAAGCGATGGGCATCACCAGCAATTATTTGCGCATACGCGCATTACCACTGACGGACGAGGTGAACAAATTTATCGCCAACCATGATACGGTCTACGTAGTCGAAAACAACTATGATGGGCAGTTGAACCAGATTATTCGCATGGAACATCCTGAAGATATTCAGCATGTGAAATCACTCGCATTGGGCGATGGCCTGCCCATGACGGCACACTGGATCATAGAAAAAGTTCGGGCTGAGGAGGAATAAGAGACATGGCGAAGAAACCTGAGATAAACCAGATTGGCGCAACCAAAGACGATTATCAAGGCCGCCCGACGACCCTATGCCCCGGCTGCGGTCATAACTCGATCTCGAATCAGATTATACAGACGGCTTTCGACCTGAACATGCCGCAGCACAAGCTGTTGAAAATGAGCGGTATCGGCTGCTCTAGCAAATCTCCGGCATATTTCCTGGGGAAATCGCACGGCTTCAATGCGCTGCATGGGCGTATGCCTTCGGTCGTGACAGGCGCGTTGATGGGCAACCATTCACTGAAATGCATCGCAGTCAGCGGTGATGGCGATACAGGCAGTATCGGTATGGGTCAGTTCAAACATGTGATCCGCCGCAACGTTCCATTCGTATACATCATTGAGAACAACGGCGTTTATGGCCTGACCAAAGGGCAGTTTTCCGCCACCGCAGAAGAAGGTTTGACGCTGAAGCATTATGGGCGCAATGACCTTCCGCCGATTGATCTCGCGATGGAAGCCATCATCGGTGGGGCAACCTTTGTCGCACGCAGTTTCAGTGGTGACAAAGATCAGGTGCAGTCCTTGCTGACGGCTGCCCTCAACCATGAAGGTACTGCCGTGCTGGATATCATCAGCCCGTGCGTGACCTTTAACAATGCGCCGGATTCCCAGAAGAGCTTCCCCTATGGTGTGAAGAACAACATTCCGCTGCATGAAATTCAAATGATTGCACCTGACTTCGTTGCCGAGCAAGAAGAAATCGTCGTTCAAGATGTGCCGGAAGATGAAATCATTGAAGTGGACATGCACAATGGCGCATACATCCGCCTGAAGAAGCTCAACAAGGATCATGACCCGCGCAACAAAGCACAGGCCATTGGCGTGCTGGAAGAAGCACAGCGCGAAGGATTGTTCCTGACGGGGTTGCTCTACTATGAAGAGCCACGCCCGACTCTGGCAGCATTGAACAACCTGGGAGATGCCCCCCTGTCTTCACTCAGTGAAGAACAATCACGCCCAACTCGTGAACAACTTGCCACTGTGATGCAATCCTTCAAGTAAGTTCACGAAACCTTCATTGCACAATTCAACAGCCGCTCTGCACAGGGCGGCTGAGTTGATTCTATGCAAGAGAAAACCCCTAAATATTAGGGGGTGCTTATAAATTTTTGCAGGCCTAAAATTAAAATTGACACACAAAACATGACCAGATAAACCAATTCAGTCAAAGGCTTATTACGTATGAGGCTTGCAGAATGAAGCCACTGGCGTGGTTTGCCTGAACCACGTCTCACGCAAAACAACCAGGCTTCAGGCCAGGATAATTCGTAACGGGCACTTTGCTAAACAAGATTCGTTCATCTGGCATTCACTAGTACAATTGAGTGAGCTTCGCACTATTCAACAAGGAAGGGACTCCATGCCTGAATACTATCGGTTAGATATTCAAGATGCTCTGCAAGAATTACAGAGTACTCAAGAGAGTGGGTTATCTCAGCAAGAGGTTGAGAAGCGCCTACAGCAATATGGCCCGAATGCGCTTCCACGTGATGCGGGGGTGAATTGGCTCGAACTTGTGTGGGGGCAGTTCAACGATCCCCTGATCTGGTTATTGATCTTCGCCGCCATTGTCTCAGCAGTGCTGGGCGAAGTCACGGATATGATTGTCATCAGCATCATTATCATTCTCAATGCAGCGCTGGGTATTTATCAGGAATATCAGGCAGAACAAGCGCTGGCAGCACTGAGCGCAATGCAGGTTCCCAAAGTAACCGTACGGCGCGATGGGCAAGTCCATCAAGTGAGCGCCGAAGACCTCGTACCTGGTGACATTGTGTTGCTCGAAGAAGGCGATAGTGTGCCTGCGGATGGTCGCATCCTCGAAAGTAACTCCATGCGCGTGCAAGAAGCCGCCCTCACAGGGGAATCACTACCTGTCAGCAAGGATACGGCTCCCATCTCTGGCAGTGGCAACGTTGGCGTTGGAGATCGTAGCAATATGGTCTTCATGGGTACAGCGGTCAATTATGGGCGTGGCGAAATGGTCGTCACGGAAACAGGTCTACAGACCGAATTGGGCGAAATCGCCAATATGTTGCAGCAGGTAGAGCAAGGCGAAACACCCTTGCAGCGTCGCCTCGCGCAATTGGGGCGCGTCTTGACCATTGCAGCCATCATCATCGTTGCCATTGTCTTCGCGGTTGGTGTGCTGGTGCAGGGTATTCCCATTCAGCAGATGTTCTTGATTGCGGTCAGCCTTGCCGTCGCCGCTGTACCGGAAGGACTTCCCGCCCTGGTGACCATTGGCCTCTCACTCGGAGCAGGCAGAATGGTTGCCCGCAATGCGTTGATACGCCGCCTTCCCGCTGTGGAGACTCTCGGCAGCGTCAACGTCATTTGCTCCGATAAGACAGGCACGCTCACCAAGAACGAAATGACTGCAACCTACCTTGCGCTGCCTGGTCATGATGATGTGTTGATCAGTGGCATTGGCTATACGCCTCAGGGTGATTTTGAAGAAGAAGATGGCGATCCCATTGATCCGCATACCGATGATTCACTGGGTCGTTTCTTGAAGGCGATGGCACTTTCGACCAACGCCCACCTGGAGCAAACCAACGATGAGGGCATGATGAATGTGGTAGGCGATACCACAGAAGGTGCCTTGATCGTTGCTGCGCAAAAGGTTGGCTGGACACGCAATCAGCTCGAAAAAGACTTACCACGTCTCGCCGAATTGCCCTTCAGCAGCGAGCGCAAAGCCATGACAACGGTGCATCATGTCGTTGGAGAACATGCGCAGCAACTATTCGACACGGATCAGTTTATCTCTATCACAAAGGGTGCGCCGGATCGCTTAATCGAATGGGCGACACAGGAACACCTGCCAGAAGGTCGCGTTACGCTGACCGAAGAACGCCGCCAGCAGTGGCAAAAACATACCGAAACAATGGCGAGCGAAGGTCTGCGCGTGCTGGGGGTGGCTTACCGCCCATTGGCAGAAAACCCCGGTTCAGACCTGGAAGAAAGCATTGAGCGCGAGTTAGTCTTAATCGGGCTGGTCGGCATCCTTGACCCGGCACGTCCAGAAGCCAAAGCTGCTGTACAAACCGCACGCAACGCAGGCATTCGTTCGATCATGATTACCGGCGACCATGCGCTGACAGCAGAAGCCATCGCTCGTGACCTGGGCATTTTGAAAGAAGACGAACGTGCGATCACGGGCAACCAGCTTGATGAAATGTCCGACGATGAAATTAACAAAGCACTGGATGAAGTCTCCGCTTTTGCGCGTGTATCACCCTCACACAAACTGAAGTTGGTGCGGCTATTGCAGGAAAAGGGCAATATCGCGGCAATGACGGGCGACGGCGTGAATGATGCTCCGGCGCTGAAGCAAGCGGATATTGGTGTTGCGATGGGCATCACAGGTACAGATGTCAGCAAGGGTGCGTCTGAAATGGTGCTGACGGACGACAACTTCGCCAGTATCGTCGCAGCCATTGAAGAAGGCCGCGCCATTTACGACAACATCCGCAAGTTCATCAAGTACCTGCTGAGTTCCAACGTCGGTGAAATTCTGGTGATGTTTATCGCACTGCTGGCAAATCTCAAAGTGCCGCTGCTGGCGATTCAGATTCTATGGATTAACCTGGTGACCGATGGCCTTCCGGCGATTGCACTTGGCTTCGAGCCGGCAGAAGAAGATGTCATGCAGCGTAAACCTCGCACGAAGGATGAAAGCGTCTTCGCAGGTGGGATTGGTCGTCATATCATCACCATCGGCATCTTGATTGCCGCCTTGACGCTGGGTGGTTATCTGTGGGGGTATGCCCACAATAATCTCGATCCGTTCTCAGATACACATGGTCTGGAAAACTTCACTTATGAAGAACTGTTGGCGTTCGCGGATCGCACAGCAGCAACGCAGGAAGAAATCCAGGAAATGGTTCCTGAAAATTGGGATGCGTTGAGTGAGGAAGAACGTATTGCTGTCATCCTACCCGAAGAAACCGAAGGGGAAGATGAAGCCTTCTCACACGAAGAAGGTGCAGGACTGACGGGGCTGGCAGAACGCATCCCGCGTTCCATTGCATTCACCATTCTGGCATTCACGCAGATGTTCGAGGTAATGGGTATTCACGCCGGAGATCGTGCATCATTCTTCCGCACAGGTTTCAAGAGCAATCGCTTGCTGCTGTGGGCCGTGATTTCGACCTTCATCCTGCAACTGATCGTACTGTATGTACCGTTCATGCAGGCCAGCTTCGATACGGCTGCGTTGAGCGCGACGGAGATGTTCATCAGCTTCTTGCTCGGCGCGGTGGTCTTGTTCGCAGTAGAACTGGAAAAAATTTACAACCGCCGTGAAGCTAGCAATCAATATGTTCAGGAGCCAAGCGCGGCATAGTATATGCAGTGTATTTGTAGGGTCGATTCGTGAATCGACCCTATCCTGCTTCGATTATACGCCCCTGCATCTCTGGCGGAATTGGTAAGCGCAACAAGGAAAGCACGGTAGGAGCAATATCCATCAACTGGCGCTCAGAAACGTTGCCGCGACCTTTGCTGCGCGGATCATACAAAATGAACATGCCCTCTTCCGCGTGGTTGGCATCATCGGGGCCAGTATCATTTTCCAATGTGTAATGCTGTCCATAGCCCACGCTGCCCACAGCACGCCAGTGCAAATCCCCAAAATACACCATCAAATCTGGCGCGATGTTATGTACCTGCTGATAGACCTCTTGCGGCTTAAAAACCCGTGTATCGAGCGATTGCCCATGCATATCGGGGATTCTGCGAATGGCATCAGCAAGTTCGTCACGGGTTGCTTCATACGCATCTGCCGGGATAATGCCCTGCGGTTCGCGCCCCTGCACATTCAGAAAAATGCGACCATAGTAGCCCCCTGTAGACCATGCCCGCGTCCGGTTCCAATCCACCAGTTCATGCGAGAACTTCATCAGGGAGATAGGTTCTTGTTTCAGCTTCAACCATCCATTGCGCCAGAGCCACTCATTGATCGCAATCGCGCCATCCATGCGCTTTACACCGTGATCACTGGCGACAATCACAGCGGTATTGTCGTCCACAACAGAGAGAATACGCCCGATCCATTCATCGACAAATTTGTAATACTCACGAATTGCGTGCTGGAATGCATGGCCTGGTTCATGCAAGCGGTGTCGCGGGTCATGGTAACGCCAGAAGGCATGGTGCAACCGATCAACACCGATGTTGACGTGCATCGCAAAATCCCATTCCTTGCTCTGTAACGATTTTTCCAGCAGGCGATACTGCACCTCGGATAAATCATAGAGGCGCTGTAAGAGGGTTTCACGCGGCATCTTGCGGAAATCTCGCACATCAAACGCATAGTCAGGGAAAGATTTCAATACTTCTTGCTTAAAGATCGCCGGGAACGCGAATTGGCTGGCAGTATCCGGTGTCAGGAATCCACTGATGAGATGGCCTTTTAAGGAACGAACCGGGTAGGTCTGCGGGACATTCAAAACGAGCGAGTTTTTCCCGGCTTCACTAGCATAATCCCAGATGCGTTGATGCTGCACAGCGCGACCATCTGCCACCGTCAGGGCATCATAATCGTAACCAGCACGGTTGCGAAACCCATATATGCCCAGCACACCGGGATCACGGCTGCTGGTCATGCTTGCCCAGGCCGGAACCGTGATGCAGGGCAAGCTGGATCGCAATATGCCCCAGGTACCACCCGCCATCAAACTGCCCAAATTGGGTAGGGTTGTTTGGAAATCGTCAAAGATGAGAGACGGGCTGGCGCAATCCAGCCCCAGCAGCAGAACCCGCTGACTTGCTTTGCGCCGACGAGAATTCCAGAACATGAATGAGTCCGTTTAGTTTGTGGTTCGTAGTATCGGCTTACCCGAGGAGACAATGCAGAACAGAAAAGGGATGGCCTCACTCCACACTTTCATCGGGGGTAGTTTCATCATTGGTTCCAAGAACGGAACGTACTTCACTGAGGTTATCCGCGACCGTACCCAATACGCCATTTACGAAACGGGCTGTGTTTTCTGCACCGAAGAGCTTCGCCAACTCAATCGCTTCATCAATGGCAACGCCGACGGGTGTGCGGGTTTCTACAGCCATTTCATAGAGCGCTATGCGCAGGATGTTGCGGTCTACAATGGCAACCTGGGCGATAGGCCATTCCGGGGCATAACGCTGCAACAGCGCATCCAACCGATTCCGCCGCTTTGAAATACCGCTGACCAGCAACACAAAGTAATTCAGGATTTTGCGCGGCTCGTCTTCCCACCTTTCCAGAAAATGGCTGAGGACAACCCCAGGCTGGCGCTGCGCACTGTCGATTTCGTAGAGCGCTTGCAGGGCTAACCGTCGCGCCACGCTACGGTCTGTCGAGGGTTGTTCGTGCGAGATCACCTCGCGGTTTACTACTTCTTCCCCATCGGGGTCAAAATCCGGGAAATCCGTCATAGAGAACGTTTCAGCTTCACATGTTGTACGGGATGAGTTCAAAATTGCGGAGACAGTCTACATCATAAGTTAATCTTTGCATACTGGAAATGTACGTTCCTGACCTTCGCACACGTATCAGAACGCGCCCATTTGACCCTTTACGATTCTTTAAACATCGCAAAGAGTTGAAATGCACAGAATAGACCTCTTGACACTTTGCCTAAACCATGCTATCTTCTCGTTGTGCAAAACAACCAAGTAGCTGAAAGTATACGAGAAAGGAGTAGGTCAATGCTGCAACTCATCGGCGTGCATGGCAGAACCATCTGCTTTGCCACTATCCCACTCCCACTCTCTGCCCTGAAGTAATCCTCCTCACTTATGGAAGATCGGCAGCCGCGGGAAGGTTCGGAACTCGCGGCGCATTGAATCCGCCAACTCATAGACGAAAACAATCCGCGAGCAATGAGGCACCTCTGGCAGTATGCAGGGGTACGAAAACGCTGATTTCTGGAAGTCCATCAGAACAGCGCAGGCTGATCGACCAAAATACACAATAAGGAAACACAAGATGCAGAGCAATCTACTGTTCGCAGAATCTCTGACTGATGAACATCGTCGGGATTTGCAGCGGCTTGCGGAAAAACGGCAGCGTGACAGCGATCTATTGAGCAATGAATCGCAGCGTCCACCACGCCGCAGTTTCCTGGCGAAATACCGTGCGGAACGAGCATTCCGCAAATAACAATCCAATTGACAAATCAACCCGTCAAGGGACTAACAACGAGGGGCATTCGCTCATGATGAACAGCAACGAATATCATGTAAACGAAGAACGCTACAAAGATATGATGCGCAGTGCTGAGAATGAAAGACTCGCGCAATCCGTTCGTCGGCAGCGCAACACCGTCCGTACTGCGTTAGGTCGCGGGCTGGTTGCACTCGGTGAGCAGCTCATGAACGACAAAGCACGATGAACTACCAAAGCAGCATGACAAGCGCGGGATGAGTATCGACTCTCCCGCGTTTTTCGTTTTAGCCAACATCCTGGGATGGCTCGGCATCCGGTAATGCATCCAACGAAACTTGACGCATATACTCAGGCCGATACACGGAGAGGAATGGCTGGGATTGCCCTTCAATCTCGATCAGCCACTCGTTGAGCCTCGCGCATAACTGCGCCCCGAACAGGAAAATTGAAGCAATTAACCATGCCCAGAAGAGCATCACAATACCCGTAGCAATACTGCCATAGATCAGTGAATAATTTGCTAGATTCGTCAGATACCACTGAAAGCCCTGCTTCGCCAATTCCCAACCCACCGCACCGAAAATCGCCGCAGCCCAGGCCGCATCCCAATGCACCTCTCGTGCAGGCACATAGCGGAACAACAGCGCAAAAATCACCAGGTTCAGGCCAAAGGGCAAGAACAAAGTACTGATCGAAATCCACAAATTGGGTGAACCGAGCGAAAGCGCCCCAATTAAACGCAATAAACCAGAGGTAAGGAATGAAGCCATGAACAGCACAACCAGCGTCATTCCCATTGCAATCGCCAGTAAGCGCTGCCGCCACATGCTGCGCACCGATGGCACTTCGAAGATATTATCCAGCGCCAGCGTGATATTGGTGAATAGTCCAGTCGCAGCCCAGATCAGCGAGGCCGTCGCCACCAGCCCGAATGACCCACTCTGGCGCAATGCCCCACTCAGAATATCCTGAATATCACTTACCGCAATCTCTGGCAAAATCCAGGCGAGCGCCTGCACAATCTGTTCCTGCGCCACAGCAGGTTCCACAATGCTGCCAATCGCAACTGCTAGCAGCAGTACCATGGGGAAGACAGAGAATAACGCATAGTAGGCTAATGCCGCCGCCAGCCGCGACCCGGAGCCGGAACGAAGATGATTGAAAATCGCTTTACGGATATATTTCGGTAGGAGCTTCGTGCCGGGGCTACGTTGATCCCACCACCGACGAAATAATTTTTGGAATTCTCGTATCATAGAAAATGGTTTTGCAACCCGGATTATCAGCTTGTGTGTACAACAATCGTAACACAGGTGTCAGGGATTTGTGATGTGCCGTTGCTCCGCGTAGGCATAGACTGAGGCAATCGGGTATACTGAGCGCATCATTGATACTCATTGAGGAGTGTATGCAATGGAGCAACTCATACAGGATATTGTCAGCGCCCTGCGCCCCACGACCATAGCAGATGCTTTCATCTATGGCATTTTCTTCTTGTCTCTACTGACGCTGATTTTCCTGCCAGATGGAAATGAACGCCCGTCCTATCTGCTATTTGGCACGATGTTCCTGGCAGCTTTTGACCTGCTTCGCACCGGAATCCAGATGCCATTTGATCAATCTCTAGTGAGCGATATGGGCTTCGTCACTTTTTTCATTCACCTGCTGATGGCAATCTTCCCAGCATTGGCGGCAGGGTTGACTCGCACACGCAAGAACAAGGGAGGATTCGCTCGTATCCTCGGTGTCGTGACAACGCTGGTAGCCCTGCTTTACGCGGTGGGTGTATTTGCATTGTACCCGCAATTCATGCAGGTAATCTTCACCTATTAAGATCGCTCCGGCGTAACCCACAGGGCGCTGCCGTCTGTCTCCAGGTGGAGAGCGCCCATTTCATCGGTACGGAATAAGGGCGTTTCCCCCAGCAGCGCCAGCGTATTTGCGTCGGGGTCGCCTCGGAAGTTCGCTGCATCGCTTTGTAAGATCGCTACCTGTGGCTGTACTGCCAGCACGAAATCTTCATTCAGGCTGCGGGCGGTTCCATGCTGTGGCAAGTGCAGTACATCCGACAGAGGCCAATACCCATTTTCAAGAATCAATGCCTGCCCTTGCTGCGAAAGGTCAGACGTTAGCAGGAATGAGACTTCTCCGTAGGTTATGCGCAGCACCAACGCAACATCGCCGAGACTATCCTCCAGAGTTGGTTGTTGCAGCGGGTGCAGCACTTCAATGTGCAAACCATCACTCATCTGCACTTCGTACCCAGCGCGTGCTTCAATCACCTGTTCGGCACTGAGGGCTTCTGCCAATACGGTATATCCCGGACTCAGGTTGGGCTGACCATTCACCAGAACAACAGACGTATCGTAACGCCCTAGCACGGCGGGCAGCGCCGCAGTATCGAACTCATCCGGCTGCGTGATGACCAGCAATTCCAGCGTCGTATCGTAAAATGGCATGCGATCCCCTAGCGATGTCAGCAAGCGCGAAGGGAAGCGCCCACCATCCACCAGAATCTGCGCCCCGCCGGGTGATTGAATTAGCACGGCGTTGCTGTGTCCTACATCCAGCCACCAGAGATGCAAACGACCATCCGGGCGGCTGAGGCCAATCGCAACCAGCAGTGCAGCAACAGCTATTCCACTGAATACAATTGCGTTAAACACCGGACGCAGCCGCAAAAAACGCGCAAAACGCTGTGTCCATGTCGGACGAGTGGCATACACGATTGCACCTCCTACGATGCTGCCGAGAAATACCAGGATCAAACGACTGTCTACAATCAGCACGGCATCAGCAAAAGTCAAATCACCAAACAAACGCACAACACCAATTGACCAGGATAACAGCAGCCAATCAATCCAGAAGAAGATTTGTGCCAGCGACGGAAGTACCAACGCTACCAATACAGCAAATCCGCCAATCAGCAACAGATAACTCTGCACGGGAACTACCAGCACATTCACCAGGAGTGAGACCACCGATAAGCGCTGAAAGTAGAGAAGCGTCAGGGGCAGTGTGGTAATCAATGCTGCGATGGAAACAATCAGCGGTTCATTCAGCAAACCCGCGATCACTCGTGCCAGACTGCCAGGGAATAACCAGCGCAGCGCAGCATCAAAACGCTTGCTCAAGGGATCAGCGAATAAGGCCAGACCTAATACCGCAAAGAAGCTCAATTGAAAGCTGATGTCCCAAAGCACCAGCGGACTGATAAACGATAAGACGATCACGCTGAAAGCCAGCGAAGCCGGCACATAAGCCTTGCGATTGAGTGCCGAAGCAATCACAAGCAAGCTGCTCATAAACGCGGCACGCACAACAGCCGCATTTGCGCCGACGAGAATTGTATAGAGCGCAACGACAGCAATCCCTAGCAGGGCAGCCAACCAGGGTCGACGGATCACACGCCCTAGCGAATTCATGACTATTCCTGCGATGATCGCCATATTGAAACCGCTGATGGCAATAATGTGTGCGGCTCCGGTACGTGCGAAATCTTCTTGTAAGGCAGGGTCAAGCCCACGCTCGTTACCGAGTAGAATCCCGGTAAGCAGGGCAGATTGCGGAGCAGGAAGTGCATCTTCAATGAGGGACTGCAAATGCGCTTTGAGTTGCAAAATCGCGCTGTAGATGGGATTGCCTTCTCCGCTGCTGAGGACTTCTACCGAGGCATTCTGCAAGATGCTGAAGACTCCGCTGCGAGCGAGATAGTCCGCATAAGAAAATGTGTCATATTCGGCTGGCTGCGCCATGCGCCCGGTTGCGCCTATGCGATCCCCATACTGCAAATCCACAAAGCGCGGCGCATTCACCAGAATGAGTCCGCTGGTGGGATAGGCCGTGCTGCCGAAAGAAATGGTCTCTGCTTCGACCCGAATCTGAACACGATCATCGCGGATGTCCGGTTCTGCGACGATGATGCCTTCAATGCGAGCATTGCCGTATTGGTTGTACTGCGCGATGTCACTGCTTGTCGGCACAAATCCGAAGCGGTATCCACCCAGGGCAAAGGCCAGCACCGCAAAAAATAACCAACGCCAGCGCGTATCCCAGGCCATGTACAACGCGAAAACAGCCGCACCCAGGGCGATCACCCACAGCAGCGGCGGCAAGAGGAAAAAGCGTTCCGCAAGGATGATCCCGGCAGCCCATCCTAGCGCAAGATAAACCAGGCGCATTGCACCTCATCCACAGATAAAACAGATAAAATGGATACCTACCAAACGAGGGTAACACATTTTTGAAGATCCAAAGGGATAGATTGTCAAAGTAACTGTGAGTCCTCTAGACCTTGCGGCGCAAACGCAGCCATGCACGTCTCAGTGTCCCACGCAAACCGTCTTTTTGCAGATATTTCTGCCAGCGTTCTCGTGCCAGTTGCAGCGGCGTTTTACCAAAAACACCCAGGAGACGCGCTTCCACGCGAGGGACAAGCCCGCTGATCTTGTTGGTCACGTAAGCACGATCTGCGATGTAGCTACGGGGGCGAGTTGTCTGGTTTAAGACTTGCTCCACAACGGGAAAATCGAAGTTCGAGCGGCGATGCAGAATCTTGATGTCCCCCGCCACACATCCCCCATCAACAAAGCGGCAGTTGTACTGAGATGTAAGCGTGGCAATGCGCAACTCCGACCTATAGAGCGCCTGCCTGAAAGACGGTTGATCGAAGTGGCGGCCTTTGATAATCCACGTTTCGCTATCGAAGATGGCTTGCCACTGCTGGAAAAATGCCCGGACTCGTTCAGTATTCTGGAAGAGAATCACCCCGCTGTTATATTCCGGGAAGCTATCCGGCACTTGCTCTACGGGGTAGGTTTCCTGTCCATTCTCATGCACGGCTGCCAGATCAAATTGATCCAGCATGTTGAAGGTATCCGTCAGATCGCCGCAAATGTAGGTATCCGTATCCAGAAAGAGCGTGCGCTCATAAGGACTCTGGCTCATATAGTGGATTTTGGCACGTTTTGCGCTGTGTTCTTCATCCACCAACACAACGTCATCTAGATGCGGCGAATTCACGTTGCGATCCGTAAACAGGGTGATGGGCAGACGTGGCATGTGTCGTTTGAGGCTGGCGGCAGAATAGAGCGCTTCCTCAATGTATTTATCACCTGTAGCAATATAGATCACCCCATTTGCCATTCGCACAGTCTCCAGAGTCAGCCACAATTCACAGAAGGGTATTGTGCGGGAGGCGGTCCATTTTGCAAAGGCAATCTTATGCAAGTGCCTAGGCTTGTTGTGGGGCTGGTGCAGCCTGAGCCAGCAAGCGAATAATCCACAGGAAAAGTATCGTCACAACGAGTCCAACACCCGCGACGGCAACATACCCCCCCACGCTGAACAACGGCCCCGAACTGAAACTTCCCAGCGCCGCCGCCCCTGCAACCAACATATCATTTGCACCCTGCATCCGGCTGCGTTCTTCACCGCGCAGCACATCCGAAAGCAGTGATGATCCAGCGATGTAGCCGAAATTCCAGCCCAGACCGAGCAGGAACAAACCCGTCAGCAGGAAGAACATATCTGTAGACAAGGGTGAAACAATAGCGGAAACAATCAACGTCAGCGCTCCCATCATCATCATGTGGATTGCGCCAAAGCGATCAATCAGGCGACCTGTCAATGCAGAAAGGCCAAACATCCCCAATGTGTGGGCGCTAATCACCAGTGAAATATCACCTGTACCGTAGTCATGGTGCGCCATGTGCAAAGGTGTAATTACCATTAGCGTCACCATCACCGCTTGGCTGATGAGCATCGAGAGTACGGCAAGCTGTACACCGGGAATCCGCAGCATTTCCAGAATAGAGCGTGTCGTTTCCGGCACATCGTTCTTTTTCTTCTTCTCTTCGCCAGCCAATTCACGAGCAATTTTCATCGGTTCCGGGCGCAGCAATGTTGCGGTGATGAGTGTCGCCGCGATGAAGAATCCGGTAGCAATCAACCAGGGGCCAATATTCACATCCAGGCCAAACGATTCGGCAAGCTGCCCACCAGGGCCAACGAGAAGCGGACCAAAGATCGCGCCGATAGTTCCAGCGAAAACCACTCGCCCGATCATCCGCGCACGTTCGCCATCCGGGAATAAATCCCCCGCAGCAAAACGGCTTTGATCCGCACCAGAACGCCCTGCTCCAATGCAAGCTGAACTCAGCAGCAGCAGCCAGAACTGCCCCTGAAGGATGGCAAAAATCCCCAGCAGCGCCCCCATCAAGCCGACAGAGTAACTCACCATTAGGCCGAAGCGCCGTCCCATCCGCCCCATGAGAATACCCATCGGCAGCGCCATCAGCGATTGCACCAGGGTCGCCATCGTCGCAGGCAACCCGGCAAGGCTCTCGCTCTGACTGAGATCAGCCGCGACAACGGTTAACAGGGTAAAGATGGCAATTTGCGAAGCGGTCTGGAAGCTCTGTGTGACGAACATGGTATTCGTCAGGCGGACGCTGGTAGCGCGATTGAACATAACAATTCCTTTTCACCAGAAGACCGCAAAACCATAACGTGAAATGCGGCACATGGCAATGAGTCCATTGGGATTGTGCTATCATGAAGTGAAATGTCTGAGTGAGGTGCAATGATGATCGAGCGCGAAAAAATAGGCATGCCTGTTGAGGATTTCATGGAGCAATTCGCCGAACAGCCTTTCAAGTTGATAGACGGGAAGACCAAACCAATGCCGCCAGTGAAATTCGATCAAGGAGATATTCCTCAAGTGACTGGATGAATATTCTAGCGGTTGATCGACTCAAGCACGGATTCGTTGGGATCTCTCCAACAGTAGGCACAGCACATGCTGAAGCCTGCTTAGTGTGTCTGGCGCACCATCAGCACAAGTCTGGAATCGAAATACAAGTAGCAGGCGATTCTTACAATGAAAATTTTGGCCTACAGTGGCAAGATAGCCTGAGCCAACAAGCTCTTCATTCATGGAACGATCTGACTATCGCAACAGAATGGGCAGCCTGTGGCATCGCCTTCCTGCTCGTAGAAGCCCTACTTGGCTACACCATTATTCGACAAGCTCGCAAAGGAAATGGTTTTGATTACTGGGTAGGGAATGATAGCGGAGATAGCAACTTATTGCAGGAAAAAGCAGTGCTTGAAGTATCTGGGATACTACATGCAAGCAACGAATCGGTGATACGATCTCGAGTGAAGCAGAAACTCGTTAGGCTGAACGAAACAGAATTAGAAGCCTATGTTCTCGTAGTAGAATTTAGCCGCCCGTTGAGTTGGATGGAGTCAAAATCATGAGATTAGATATAGCTGAATTGACGAGGGCACACGACGAAGCGATGAATCTCGCGGCAGAGGCTGATCTTGCAAAAATGCGTGGACAACTTCAGCAAGCAGCCAAACAGTACAGAGAAGCTTATGAGAAAGAACTCATTGTTGCTCAACAACTCGTTCCTACAACCATTGAACCGTCGCGCTCCATCTTGCATCGCAGCGCAGCAGTTTTGGCATTGGAATGTGGCGAATATCGTGCAGCAGAAAAATTGATTGCCACAGCGCTGGTGGGCGATCCACCAAAGGCCATTGCAAGCGAACTGCGCGGGCTACTGCTACAAATCATCCCCCATCTGGAAAAAGCAGCAGGAGATTAACATAGTAAGGGGACAAGCATCACGATTGGCAGATTCATGGTGGCAGTATGCTGAATGGTACAAAGTATCATTGAGGAGAGACATCGCATCACAGCGTACCCCAGACTTTGAAGCATAGTGTTCTTGCTGATTGCGCTGGTGGTTCTATCCCTACGCCAACCGGAGCAAGAGCAAAATCCCCTGCCTGCTGCATAATTCCATTCGCACAACCGAAAATGAAAAAGCGCCCACATTTCTGAGGGCGCTTTTTTGCTGAAAACTGAAAGCCTACAACTGACAACTCACTGCATCATGTCGCGCAGGACATATTGCAGAATGCCACCGTGCTTGTAGTATTCCACTTCCACCGGGCTATCCAGGCGGACAATGGCTTTGAATTTCTTGACGTTGCCGTCTGCATCCGTTGCGCTGACATCGAGCTTCTGGAAGGGATGCAAATCCTGCGGCACGGGGATGTCGAAGGTTTCGTGTCCGGTCAGGCCGAGGGACTGCCAGCTTTGCCCATCTTCAAAGACCAGCGGCAGCACACCCATCATCACCAGATTGCTGCGGTGGATGCGTTCGTAACTTTCTGCGATGACCGCACGCACGCCCAGCAGCAGCGTACCCTTCGCAGCCCAGTCACGGCTGGAACCCATGCCATAGTCTTTACCCGCCAGAACCACCAGCGGTGTATCATCTGCCTTGTACTTCAGCGAAGCATCGTAGATAGTCATCTCTTCGCCCGTCGGCAGGTAATAGGTCACGCCACCTTCACTGCCAGGAACCAGCAGATTACGCAGGCGGATATTGGCAAATGTACCGCGTGTCATCACGCGATCATTGCCACGACGCGAGCCGTAGCTGTTGAACAGGCGTTTTTCCACGCCATGATCCGTGAGGTACTTCCCGGCAGGGCTGTCGCTGGCGATGCTCCCCGCTGGTGAAATATGATCCGTTGTGATACTGTCCCCGCCCAGAACCAGCACACGAGCGTCCTGAATATTCGTCACAGGAGCGGGTTCTACAGGCATGTCGATGAAGAACGGCGGTTCCTGAATATAGGTGCTAGCCTCATCCCACTGATACACCGCTTCATCCGTGCTGGGAATTTCGTTCCACTGCGGATTGCCTGTATAGACGTTGCCGTACTGCTCCTTGAACATATCCGCATTCAGGCTGTTCTGCACCGTATCCAGGATTTCTTCCTGGGTAGGCCAGATGTCGCGCAGGAACACATCATTTCCAGCGGAATCCTGCCCGATGGGATCGGTGTCGAAGTCAATATCCACCGTGCCTGCCAGTGCATAAGCCACAACTAACGGCGGCGAAGCCAGGAAGTTCGCACGAATTTCGGGGCCAATGCGTCCAGCGAAGTTGCGGTTACCACTGAGGACGGATGTGGCGACAAGATCACCTTCTTTGATCGCAGCAGAAACGGGTTCCGGCAAGGGGCCACTATTGCCGATGCAAGTGGTGCAGCCGTAGCCAACTGTATTAAAGCCAAGTTTATCCAGGTATTCGGTCAACCCTGCTTTGTTCAGGTATTCGGTGACAACCTTTGATCCAGGGGCGAGGCTGGTCTTCACATAGGGTTTGCTCTGCAAGCCACGTTCAACGGCTTTCTTCGCCAGCAGACCCGCACCAACCATTACGGAAGGATTGCTGGTATTGGTGCAAGAGGTAATCGCCGCGATGACAACATCCCCATGCGTCAATTCCATCGTGTCGCCATTGTTCTTGTACGTCCCGGTAGACTTTAGTTGATCTTCACCCAATGCGAAACCTTGCGGACCTTGCGGCGCGGTCAGCACTTCCTGGAAACGGCTCTTCAAATCTCGCAGCAGCACACGATCCTGCGGACGCAGCGGCCCTGCGAGGCTCGGTTCTACAGTGCTGAGATCAAGTTCCAGCGTATCATTGAAAACCGGATCAGGAGTTTCGTCGGTGCGGAATAAGCCCTGTTCCTTGCTATAGCGTTCCACCAATTCCAGCAGTTCAGGGTCACGTCCGGTGCGTTCCATGTAGCTGATGGTTTCGCTATCCACCGGGAAGAAACCCATGGTAGCGCCATATTCCGGTGCCATATTCGCCAGGGTTGCACGATCCGGCAGGGTCATGCTGCTGAGACCGCCGCCATAGAATTCAACAAATTTGCCCACAACACCGCGCTCACGCAGCATCTGTGTCACAATCAGCACGAGGTCGGTTGCGGTTGCGCCTTCCGGCAAACGACCCGTGAGCTTGAAGCCAACTACCTGCGGCATCAGCATGTAAATTGGCTGACCGAGCATTGCGGCTTCCGCTTCAATACCACCAACACCCCAGCCGAGGACACCCAGGCCGTTAATCATCGTCGTATGGCTATCCGTGCCGACCAATGTATCCGGCAGCGCCACCTTGCCACCCTGCGGATCGTCGTACAGTTGGACGACTTTCGCCAGATATTCCAGGTTCACCTGGTGAACGATACCCGTTGCCGGGGGAACAACTTTGAAATTGTCAAAGGCTTTCTGTCCCCAGTGCAGGAATTCGTAGCGTTCGCGGTTGCGTTCAAATTCAAACTGGCTGTTGAGCAGAATGGCATCATCGCGCCCGAAAACATCCACCTGTACTGAGTGGTCAATGACCAGATCAACGGGGACACGGGGATTGATCTTCGCCGGATCACCGCCGAGGCGATGCATAGCGCTGCGCAATGCCGCCAGGTCAACCACTGCCGGAACGCCCGTGAAGTCCTGCAAGATCACACGAGCCGGACGGTAAGGAATTTCAACCGCTTCGTATTTTTCCGGGTTCCAGTTGGCAATGTTGACGACATCTTCGTCTTTGAACTGCAACCCGTCGAGGTTGCGTAGGGCATTTTCCAGCAAGATTTTGATGCTGAAAGGCAACTGTTCAATATTGCCAATGCCCTGCTCTGCCAGAGCGCTGAGACGGTAAATCACCGCATCCCCACTCCCGGTGGCAAATGTGCCGCGTGTTCCAAAATGTGTAGACATAGCTTTCCCTCTTGGTTCCTGAAGAACAAATTTACCGATGTGAAAAGCGAATAACCCTGTAGTGTAAACAGGAGATTACCTGATGTGAAACGGTTCTCAATTGTACCGTAACACCCGGCGCAGTGTTAGGCACGATCATCATCCACATGGACTATCGACACCTGCTACCGCTGTGCGTGAATAACGTGCAAACTGGATCACCAACGCTGGCATAAACAGCATAGCGCAGTACAATATCTAAATGAAGCTAATTTCACCTTACCGTACCATAAAAGGAATTTATCGAACCAACATGGAAATTGGGCAACTAGAAGCCTTCGAGCGAGTCGCTCGTGAGGGAAATTTCACACGCGCCGCCGAGAGCCTGCGGCTAACACAACCTGCTGTGAGTACACGTATCAGCCTGCTGGAAGCGGAATTGGGCGGCAAGCTTTTTGATAGACGTGGAAGGCAATTGATTCTCACCCCTCTAGGAGAGCGATTTTTGCCATATGCACAGCGTATCCTCTCTCTACGGGAAGCCGGGTTGGAAGCCGTGCGGCAGTTTCGCATTGGCGTTAGCGGTCAGGTGCGGATGGGCGCACCCACCCCTCTCTTGTTGAGCTATATGGTTGATGCGTTGATGCGTTTTCGGCTGTCGCACCCGGCTGTCGATTTGAACATCCGTGAGCGCGACAAAGCAACCATTGTGCAGATGATTGCAGATAATGCCCTCACGCTTGGCCTTGTTTATCATCCTGTCTTTGATACCAGCATGCAGCACCTTTTGCGATTCCGCGATCCCATTGTGCCGATTGTCGGTACGTACCATCCCCTGGCGGAAAAGACACATCGCCAGCTCCAGATGGAAGATTTGTACGAGCATACAATTTTTCGGGTGTCAATGTTCCCACAGATGTCCGCCTTTATTGATGAAGTGGTGGAGAACTCGCGCCAGGGCAGCGGGGGGGCGGTGATTGCTGTGCCGATGGTGATGGCTCGTCGTCTGGTGATGATGGGTCAGGGGGTGACGTTTCTACCGAGCAGTTACGTTCGTGCGCCCATTGAATCTGGCGAGTTTGTGCAGTTGAATATCAGCGATATGCCGACACTGTACAGCGAACCCATTGTCATTGCGCGACAGGGTCGTGAATTGGACGAAGCACACAGTGCGTTTATCGAAGTGTTGCGCTATCAATGGCGGCATTGGTTGGCAGATTAAACCGTAGAGGAATGAATTTGATGAGTGACTCGCAGCAGCACAATTCCCCAGATGAAGCACAAGACAACCCTGGCGCTTACGACTTTTTGCGCAAGATGCAGCAGCATCTCCGCGCAAGCCTGCCCTTTCTTTCCCAACGCACGGTGAGCAACTTCACGCTACAGCCGGAGCCACAACCAGAAGAAGCAACCAGCAGCGTGTATGTTGTGGTCTATCCGCAAAATCCCTTCGTTGGGGAACCGGAAGTGCGCACGATGGTAGCGAAAGATATTCAACCGGGGCTGATGAATGCGCGAGTGCGAATTGCAGATAGCCAGAATCCCATCGCGCAGCCCGATGCAGACGGCAATTATTACTACTGGCCTGGAACGCCTGAGTTTGACCAGGTGAATGCATTTTATTACACCACCTTCACCCTGCGTATGTACGAACGCTACGCCAAGCGCACCATTCCCTGGGCATTCTTGAAGCCGCGCCTGACCGTTGATCCGCATGTGGGAAGGCTCACGAACGCTTTCTACAATGAGCAAGAAGAAATGCTCGGCTTCCACACATTCGCCACCAACAATGGCGAGGCGTTTAGCATGGCACAAAGTGCGGATGTAGTCACCCATGAAGCGGCACATGCGGTGCTGGATGGCTTGCGCGATTTATACAACGAATCCTTTGGCCTGGGACCTCGCGCTTTTCATGAGAGCTTCGGAGATATGACGGCGATGCTGGTTGCCCTGCACGATGATGTGTTGGTACGTGAACTGCTGAACTGGACAGAGGGCAATTTGCGTATGAGCAATTTCGTCACCGAAGTTGCTGAACATGCTACGCAGGAATTACTGAACAGCCGATACTTTGCACAGCATACAGTCTACCTGCGCAATGCCTTCAATACACTCAAGCTGCTGCCCTTCGATTCGCTGGCGTATACGCTGGACGAACCGCTGGAAAAGCTTTCGCGGCAGGAACACAATTACTCGCGGGTCTTCAGCGGCGCGGCCTACGACATTCTTGTCGGAATTTACGAGGCTTTCCAGTCAGAAGGTATGCCGGATTTCGTAGCACTCTATCGTGCGCGGGATGTACTGGGGCATTTGTTGGTGATGGCAATTGAAGCAGGGCCTATTGGCGAATTTAATTTTCCCGATATGGCTCGCTCCTTCTTAGCAGCGGATGCGATTCTGTTCGATAGTCGTTATGAAACCATCCTCGCGCAAGTCTTTGCAGAGCGCAACTTGTTGAGCGTGGAAGAAACGGCAGAATGTCTCGGCGCACGTGCCATGCTACCCAAATTAGAATTGCCAGATGCGATTAATCATCAGGTCGCAGCAGCACAATTTCTCGAAGAAAAGGTCATTCCTGCCCTACAACTTGAAAATACAAGCGACCTCGTTCCCGCAGGAGCCTACCGTAACGCGGATGGATACGCCTTTGTGACCTACTCCTCCTCGCATTCTATCGTGCTAGAGGGGGAACAATACGCACAATTTTCCAATGAGGTAGAGGTTTTTCTCTTCGGCGGCGTGACACTCGTTTTTGACCAGAACGATATACTGTGCTGCGCAACAGTACGCCCGGTTACAGAAGAAGACATTCGGCAGGTTCGCATCATCGTCGCGGAATTGATCCAGCATAACCGTATTGCGAACCAGTTATTCCCGCCAGAAGCTGCCCCTGAACCCAGCCCAAAGGGGTTGTATGTACCGAACTATTTTCTGGATGACGGTGGTAAAATCATTAAGTACCCGGTCATTTTTGACGAAGTTCCCAACGCAGATATTCATGCAGAGGAATTCTTGCGCCAATGGGAATGAGGGGTGGGCATTTTCAGAACGGTCAGGTATACGGTAAACTGTTTCTTCTAAAACACTTGACTTGATGCAATCCTATTCAGGAGGATTTTCTTATGGCAGATCGATCCAGGTCACGCGCACGGGAACGCAAACGCGAACGCGAACGTGAACGTCGGCGCAATCGCCAGCTTGCCATTGTAGCTGGCATCATTGTTGTCGCGCTGGTGTTAGCTGGCCTATTCCTCGTAGCAAACTTACCCGCCGATGCACCGATTCCCGAAGATGCTATTGCCCGCGTCAGCAATTTACGGCAGGGTATCACGGAAGAAGGCTATCCTGTACTCGGTAATCCTGACGCACCAGTCGAAGTGCGCGATTATTCCAGCTTCTCTTGCCCCGGCTGTGCGGTATTCCATGATGATGTTTTCCCGCAACTGCTGCCCCGCATTGAAAGTGGTGAGATTAGCTTTGTGTACGTGCCACTGCAAACGGGCGGTATCCCCAACGCCGGCGGCGCTGCCCGTACTGCTCTCTGCGCAGGAGAACAGGGCAAATTCTGGGAGATGCACGAAGTGCTGTTCGACTGGCATAACCGCTTTGTGAATACCGCATTCCAGGGAAATCGGCTGACGGCTGGCATCGAAGCACTTGGGCTAGATGTGGAAGAATATAATGCCTGCTTCAACAGTGCGCGGATTAGCGATGTTCTCACTGCTGCACAAGCCGAAGGCGTAACCAGCACCCCGACCATTCAGATTGATGGCGTGACAGTAGGCACACCGACCCAACTTCCCACCGCCGCGGATATTCTCTCAGCAATTGATGCACGCGGTCCGTTCGAGAATCTGGTTCCGGGAACCATTCAAGCAGAACAGGCAGAAGAAGAAGCGCAAGAAGAAGCGGTTGAATCCACAGAAGAAGCAGCCATTGAAGAAACTGAAATGGCAGCAGAACCGGAAGCCACTGAAGCGGTGGACGAAGTGGACGAAGAAGCAACGGCAGAAGCTACAGCAGAATAATTTAACAAGGTCACCGAGGATTAAAATCCCCGGCTACAAAAGGCCCAAACCCACTAAAGGGGTTATCAAGGCGCTCTCTAGAAATGGTTGTCTCAGTGTACATTTTAGTGACATCGACCGTGAAATGTGTCGTAGACATCGTGCCATTGCAATGTTGTTTCTCGTAGGGGCGTGTTCATGACGCGCCCGCTGGCCTAAAAGCGGGTTCGACATGATCGAACCCCCACACCTGTTTTTTTGGCGGCACGATGTCCGTAAACAGTTTCTGTCCCAAAGATAGAAAAATGTACAGCGTCCCTTTAGCGGACGCTCAACTTGGTGTAGCCTGACGTTTTGAACGTCAGGCGCAAGGCAGCAAGCCATGCATTTTTGATAAGAGCGCTTAACTTGACAGCTATGGGGCATGAACGATCATGCCCCAACAAGGGCAAACTAATCCTTCTTCGCCAGCATAGGCCCCAGGCTGCGCCCACCGAGCAGGTGCATATGCACATGAAAGACTTCCTGCCCACCATCTTTGTTGACGTTGACCATCAGCCGATAGCCACTTTCATCAATCCCATTCTCCCTGGCGATTTTTGCCGCCGCAGTGAATAACCGCCCCAGGGCTGCTTCATCCGCTTCGGTGACATCATTCACCGTAGGGATTTCTTTCTTGGGAATGATGAGGATATGCACAGGCGCTTGCGGACTGATATCCCTAAAAGCCAGCACAAGATCGTCTTCGTACACAATATCGGCAGGGATTTCGCGGTTTACGATCTTACTGAAAATGGTTGGCATATTGATCTCCTCCGTTATTGTCCGGTGAATTTCGGCGAACGTTTTTCGATGAATGCCTGCACGCCTTCGCGGAAGTCCTGCGTTTTGAAGGTGGCAATTTGTAACTGCGCTTCGGTTTCCAGCGCATCCGCCAGCGAACGCTCCACCGCTTTGTACATGGCACGCTTCGTCAGACCGACTGCATAGGTGGCTTTTTCCGCCATGTTGCGAGCATAGGCGTTCACGTCATCCAAAAAGTTCTCATGCGGAAGTACCTGATTGACAATGCCCATTTCCAGGGCGCGTTCCGGCACAAGGCGATTCTGTGCGTCGGCAGTAGTTGCCAGTTCAAATGCGCGGCTGACCCCGACAAGCTGCGGCAAGAAGTAGGTTGTGCCAGCATCCGGGATGATGCCGATATTGACGAAAGCCGCAAAGACGAAACTCGCTTGATCCGATGCGAGGCGAATGTCCGCAGCCAAAGCCAGACCAGCCCCGGCTCCGGCTGCCACACCATTCACCGCGCAGATGATCGGTTTTTCCATCTGCCGCATAGCAACCGCAATTCGGTTCAACCCTGACCGAAGTACATCCCCAACATTGACTTCGCCAATACCAAGCTGGCTCTGCAAATCCAATAAATCCGCACCGCTGCAAAAGCCTTTACCCGCCCCGGTCAGCACCAGCGCACGCACTGATGTATCACGCTCGGCATCTTTGAGCGCTTGCTGAATTTCTTTGTACATGGGCATGGTGAGGGCATTGTACTTGTCAGGACGGTTCAGCGTAATTGTCGCCACACCATCAGACACATCGTAAAGAATCGTCTCGTAGGCCATCAATCAAATCCTTATTTGATAATTTTCGGGGACATTGTAGCGCAGATGAGGCGAACGTGCAGGTACATGGTAGGGCGACCCGGCGGATCGCCCACAAATATATCACGGTTACATCACCATGCCGCCATCAACAATCAGAACCTGCCCCGTGATGTATTCTGCACCATCCGAGGCGAAGAAGGCTACCGCTTTGGCTACATCTTCTGGCTGACCCATGCGCCCTAGCGGAATGTGGCTGAGGGCTGTCGCCTTCACATCCTCTGAAAGGTCTTCGGTCATGGCAGTTTCGATGAAGCCAGGAGCTACCGCATTCACGGTGATACCGCGTGAAGCAACCTCTTTCGCCAGCGACTTTGTAAGGCCAATCATCCCGGCTTTACTGGCAGAATAATTCGTCTGTCCACCGTTGCCACTGATCCCTACCACGCTGGTGATATTGATGATGCGTCCGGTGCGTTTGCGCATCATGGCGCGGCTGGCGGCTTTGCTGCATAACCACGCACTGCGCAGATTGGTGTTGATGACTGTATCAAAGTCTTCCGGCTTCAGCATCATGATGACATTATCGCGGGTCGTCCCGGCATTATTCACCAGAATATCAACCTTGCCATATTCCCCTGTGACCGCTTTGAAGAGCGCGTCTACTTGCTCTTCGTCGCTGACATCTGCCTGGATTACAAATCCATCGCCACCTGCCGCCTTGATTTCTTCCAGCACGGCCTGCGCGGAATCTGCACTGCGGTTGTAATTGATGACCACTGTTGCGCCGCGTTTCCCCAATTCCAGGGCGATGGCTCTTCCGATTCCTCGGCTGCCTCCTGTAACAATGGCAATTTTCCCTGCAAATTCAGACATGTTTCTCTCCTTACTTTGTCCAATTTATCCCTATTCACGGAATACTATTCTGTATAACGTTCTCGATTGTATGAGGCTACGGTTGCGCCCCACCAATCCAGCCAATCAAGTTCATGGTTCCGCGCAAATCGCCCGTCAGGTTGCGCTGACCGAAGCCGTTCACCGTTGCGCTGTAAACATCCAGGCGACCATCGACTTCGGACGTAATTCCGGTGAAGGCCAGATTTTGCCCATCTTGTGAGTATTGTGGATCGCAGGCGCTAGGGGTGTTTCCGGTTGCGACCCAATCAAAGGTCACAGCATCCGCCACGCGAATCCCGAAAGGACACTGCCCCTCAACCCCACCCAGTGCAATACGATCTCCCAATGGTGACCAATCCGCACGCAGGCCAAAACGCGGAAAGGTCAAATCTGCACCGCGCCGCTGGATCACTTCCCCAGCAACGGTCATCAAAACGACTTCGGTTTCATTGGTAGTGGCTCGCTGGAATAAGACCGCGCTGCCATCCGGTGACCAGGTATCTGACAAATATTGTACGTTGTCACCCTCTCCCGCAAGCTGCACCTGACGCACGGAGTCTGTCACGATATTGGCCTGCCAGAGTGTCCGCTGCGGATTGAGTAAATCGGTTTGATCGCCCCCTGCGAAGACCAGCAGCGAATTATTCAACCAGCGCGGCGGCTCCGTCACGAAGACATCCGATAGCTGTTCGACTTCGCCCGTATCCAGGTTCATTAGATGCACCGTTCCGCCGAAAGGCTGCGGTTCCACCAGCACATCACAGAAGCCTTGTTCGCCCGGAACCCAGGTCGGGCAGGTCGCACGATCTGAGACGAAGGCCATATAGCGACCATCTGGCGAAAACGCAGGCCACATATCATACGCGCCGGAATTGGTGAGGTTGCTGCGCTGGCTGCCATCCCGCGTATACAGGAAAATATCCAGCGAATAGCCTGTTTCCAGGGTAACCGCCAGCGCATTGCCGTCGCTCGTCCACGCTGGCGGACTGTAGATGCCGCGCTGCGTTAGCGTAGTCGTCGCCCATATGCGCGTGCTGAAGGAAGAATTGCCCGCAATGCTCAGGATATATAATCCTGGCGCAGCCCCCCCCGTTTTGAAGTACGCCAAGCCTGCGCCATTATCCGCCAGGAAGATTTGCCCATTGGTGGATGAATCCAATTCCACAACAGGCGTTCGGTTGGTGCTGCCCGGTGCTGTGAAGTAAATCACCTCGGTGGTATTTTCCGGCTGTGCGGTAGCAATGTTGCTGATGCTCACCTGATTGTTGCTGTTGGTGAAGACTATCTGCGGGTTGTCGATGCCATCACGGACTTCCGCAGGCAAATCCACCAGCGCCAGTTGATCCGAACGGAACAGCACTGGTTCTTGCGGTGTCACCGAGGCAGTCGGCGTGATGGTTGGCGGCTCGGTGTTGGTTGCCGTTGGCGTGACTGTCGGCGTATCGGTGCTGGTTGGCGTTGCGCTCGGCGTGGAAGTATCCGTCGCGGTTGCGGCTGCCGTCGGCGTATTCGATGCCGTCGCCGTCTGGGTAGGCGTAGGAGTCGCCGTCGGTGACGTGACCACATTGCACCCCGCAGCCAGTATCATCAAAGTTATGAGAACCGCCTGTTTCCACATTGCGGCTGATCCTCCTGAGAAGTTTCGCATCCAGTAGAAAACGCCCAGAAGCATACCACAATCGCAGAAGCATACCCTATGCAATTTCAGCCGTGATTGTCCTACGAAGTGCGAACGCTGATGCTGATAGTGCGTCCGACAGTGACTGAACCGGGTAACTGCACAATCAGGGTGTACTCCGTATCGGCATCAGGACAAAGAGGCCGTGATCCCAGGTTAGGGATTGCTTCACCATTGAGCGTTATTGACTCAGCGCCAGGGACTTCCCAACGCAGTGTCGTGCATTCGCCAGCATTCACCACGTAGGAATCCGCTATAAAAACGATATAGGGGCTGGTGGGGGTTGCATCGGATGCGAGGTTCTGCGGCACAATCAGCACATCCCCCGGTTGGATGGCATTGGGATTGGCGAGGCAGTTTGCGGCAATCAAGGCAGCAACCAGCATATCATGCCGCTGTGCTATGTTCGCCAGAGTATCGCCGCGCTGGACGGTGTAGATTCCTTCCCAATCCGGCGGGGCTGCACATTCGCTGTCTGGTCTCAGTGTCGGTGGGATTGTGGTCAGCGCAGAAGTGGGTTCAGCCTGTATTGTTCGCTGCTCAATCACAACTTCATCGCCTTTTTGCAGCGTTTGCAGGCGTGTCTCCATACTCAGTACCGCGCTGCCTTCTTCTACGCGGATTGTCACCTGTTCCGCCTGATAGCGCAGCACCACCAAGCCATCTAATGTGATGCTGAAATCCTCTGTGCGGTAGGTGGCTTGCGTGCCGGGAGGCGCTTGTACTTGTGCTGTCTGGGTATTCAGCGCTGTACATTGGGCTGGGTTGTTCGTCGCTGGATGTTGTTCTACACAGATGTTCGCAGGGGGTGGCGGCGTGTGTGTCGCTGGCAGGGATGATGTACATCCCACCAACGACAGCAGAGCCAGCACCAACCAATAAACGAACTTCATCACTCAGAATCGGCTTCAGAGGTTTTCGAGTCGGCTTTCTTCAGCACATAGTATGATCCGCGCTTTTGCCCCCTCTTCTCGAAAATGTCTTTCTCCACCAGATCCGCAAGATCACGTCGTAGTGTCTCCGGGTGAATATCCGGGAAACGCTGCTTCAAGTCGCTGTTGGTGATGCGTGATCGTGATCCATCATAAAGCGAGATAATTGCAGATTCCTGGCGCGGGTTGATCTCATGGCCTTGATACACGCCATCAAAGCGGATTTCTTGCTCTGGTTTCTTACGAATGGGGAGAGGCTTCACGGCTGCGTTATGCAGCGTTACGCGGAAGCCACCGCTGCGCTCTTCAAATTCCGGCGGTTTTAGATTCTGCGCGGTCATCAGATCAATCACACGATCCACACCATAGCCTAGTTTCTCGATGAAGTTCATGTCTGAAAGCACTTGCACGAGAATGGGATTGCGGGAGAAACGTTCTTCTCGTAGATTTTGCAGTGTCATCGGCCCCGGCAAACCACCAGGGCTGTAAACTTCCATGCGATTGCTGAAGACGAAGATGCGGATGTTGTCGCCACGTATGCTGTAATCCCGGTGTGCGACGGCATTGACTACCAATTCACGCGCCGCTTCCAGGGGATATTCATAAAATTCTTCGCGCTGCATCGTCTCCCGCAGGGTGACTTCCTTGCGCAAATGATCCACCAGAAAAGTTTCTGCGCGGCGGATTTGATCCGGCAGAGTTCCGCTGATGTCCTGGCGGCTGAAGGTATCGCTCATGGTTTCGCTGGCGAAGCGCACCGCCGTCATATCGCTGCCGAAGATATAGCGCTGCGGTTCCTTGCCAAAGAGCAAAATCCCGGCATTGGTCGGGCGCATGGTATCGCCCTGGAACAACAAGCAGCCGCGCCGCAGCAGAATATCCTGCGCATCACGCTCCCCCATGCCTGTCAATTTGTCGGCATATTCCTGGGCTTTGTCCCAGTCAATATCATCCAGCGTGGTACCTTCCGCGACATTGGCCTCGAAGTTCATTTCGCCGCGTTCAATCATCAGGCGGCGCAAATCACGCGGATGCAGCGGGGCGTTGTGGCTGCCATCCCGCCAGAGATAACGCCCATTGTACGAATACACATGAGGCATCCCAGCCGGAATCTGTACCACGACAGTTGCCTTATCGTTCAGGACAATCAAACGAGGCAGCGGAATGATTAACGGCGGCTCGGTGGAGAGCGCCGCTTCGATGATGCGATCCGTCGTCTGTAGGCGATCCACCACGCCCACAGCACGCTTGCCCTTCACACCCAACATCACGACTCCGCCGTGTGTGTTCGCAAAAGCCACCATGGCTTCGGAGATGGTTTCGATCTCGGCATCTTCTGGCAGCGGTTCAAAATTGAGGCTGCGTCCTTGTTTCACTCGCTCCTGCATATCAGCAGCAGTTGTCATGACCAAGAATGCTCTTTCTGGTTGCTTCATGGATGCTTATCCATCATTATCCGCAACTTCGCCTTCTTCGCCAATAACTTCTTCCAGTTCGTCCTCATCCATCTGGTCGAGGTCACGCTGACGTTCCTCCGGCGCGGGGAAAAGCAGCAAATCCAGCACTTCTTGCATATCTTTGACGAAATGAATGTTCAGATCGCGCAGGGCATTTTTGGGCAAGTCGGTGAGGTCTTTCTTATTCTCAAACGGTAGGATGATATTCTTGATCCCACGTCGCCGGGCTGCCAGCAACTTCTCCTTGATACCGCCAACAGGCAGGACAAAACCACGCAGGGTCAATTCGCCCGTCATGGCGAAGTCACTGCGCACAACACGCTCTGTAAAGACCGAGATAATTGCTGTTGCCAGCGTGATCCCTGCGGAGGGGCCATCTTTGGGGACGGCTCCCTCTGGCATGTGAATGTGAACATCGTAAGTTTCAAAGTCATCATGTGGCAAATCAAAATCATCAGCGCGGGAACGGGTATAATTCCAGGCAATCTGTGCTGATTCTTGCAGCACATCGCCGAGCTGCCCCGTCAGTGTAAGGCTGCCCTTGCCAGGTAGCAGCGCTGCTTCGATGATCTGCGTATCACCGCCACCGGGTGTCCAGACCATGCCCGTTACCAGACCGATGCTATCCATCTGGTTCAGATGCGAATCCAGCAAATAGGGTGCGCCGAGGTACTTTGTCACCAGATTGGGGGTAATACGCTTCGGGTAGGTTTTGCGCAGGGCTGCCAACTTGGTAATTTTGCGGCAGACGTTGGCAATTTCACGTTCCAGGTTGCGCACGCCAGCTTCCAGCGTGTAATGCTGGATGATGTGTTGCAGGGCATTTTCCTGGAACTGGATGCCGCGCCGCGTGAGACCATGTGCCTTTAGCTGCTTGGGGATCAAGAAGCGCTTGGCAATTTCCAGCTTTTCTTCTTCCGTATACGGCATGAATTCGATGATCTCCATACGGTCAATCAACGCTTCCGGGAGCGTATAAAGATCATTTGCGGTGGCAATGAAAAAGACCTTCGAGAGATCATACGGCACTTCCAGGTAGTGATCCGCGAATTCATGATTCTGTTCCGGGTCAAGCACTTCCAGCAAAGCGGCTGCCGGATCACCGCGATAATCTTCGCTGAGTTTGTCGATTTCATCCAGCATGAACAACGGATTGACGGTACCTGCGCGTTTCATTGTCTGGATGATGCGCCCTGGCAGCGAACCAATATATGTCCGGCGATGTCCCCGTATCTCCGCTTCATCGCGCACCCCACCCAGGCTCACACGCACAAATTCTCGTCCGAGCGCTTCCGCGATGGTTTTGCCCAGGCTGGTCTTCCCCACGCCGGGAGGCCCCACAAAACACAGGATGGGGGTCTTCATGTTCTTGCCCGCCAGCTTGCGCACCGCAATGTGTTCCAGGACGCGCTCTTTGACCTTTTCCAGGCCATAATGCTGCGTGTTCAGTACCTTCTCCGCATAAGGGAGATTCAGGCGATCCCGCGTCTCCTGATGCCACGGAACATCCAGCAGCCAATCCAGATAGGTGCGAATCACCGTTGCTTCCGGCGCAAGGGGTGACATGCTATTGAGGCGGCTGAGTTCACGCATGGCTTGCTGCTGCGCTTCTTCTGGCAATCGCGCTTCGATGAGGCGTTCCCGCAGGATACGCAGTTCATCTTCATAGCTATCAAACTCACCGAGTTCTTGCTGAATCACGCGCATTTGTTCGCGCAGGTACATCTCGCGCTGCGCACGAGCGATTTCGTCCTGTACCTGTTCGTTGACATCATCGCGCACATCCATCGCGCCGAGTGCTTTCTCTAGCAGATTCGTCAGGCGCTGGAAGCGGACATTTAAGTTGGCTTCGCCGAGGATTTCCTGGCGTTCTGCCAGAGTCAACGGCAAAGTGGCTGCCACTACATCCGCATATTCGCTGTTGTCGTCAAGCATGAAGACATAATCCACTATGCCCTCATCAAAGGAATCGTTGCGATCTACCCATTCCTCGAAATAGGCGAGTACATTCGCACGCTGCGAAGTCAGTTCCTCAACATCGTCAACCGTTTCTTCCAGCAAGCGAACCTTCGCCAGCGGATACGGTTCTTCCTGGACAATGCTCAAAATCTGTACGCGCCGCCGTCCCTGCACCATCAAGAGCATAGGAGCCTCTGATGGCTCGGTGAGATTCATCAATGCCACTTCTATCCCGACTACAGGCAGATTAGTTGTACCATTCAATGGAGAAAAATCAGGATTGAGAAGCAGTGTTGTTGTTTGATTGGCAATCGCCTCTGCTGCGATTGTCTGGTTGGCAGTTTCATCGTCGTTTAGTGGCAGCGGTGCAATCGAGTAAGGCAAAACGACATCATCATGTACGCGCAGCAAGGGTAAGATCATCTCTTGCTGTGGGTCAAGAGACGCATTTGTGATGCGATCAAAGGCGAGAGTGCCTGTTTCATCAGTCATTGTTAGGTCACACATTGGGAGCTATTTTCACAAAATTGAAGCTAGTAGTGTACTCGTGTCGTCTATCAATGTAAAGCGGGTTGCCACTTGCCCTGGGCAAATGCCCTTTGTAGACTGATGCCGTTTTCGGACATGATCGAGTGAGACGTTTATGCGCTTCCCAATCTGGTTGACAATCTTCGCTGCGGTAGTCGGGCTGGCGCTGGTGCTGGCAATCGGCAGCTTATTCTTGCGGCCAAATCAACCGTTGATCCTCGCAGCCACGTTTGATGATGCGCAGATCACACCGAACGCTGATGGCGAAAATGACATCACCACCTTCAGCTATGAATTATCACGCAATGCCCAGGTAACGATTCTTTTCGAGGGCAGCGACGGGACAATCTACGCCTTCCGGGAAAATGAAGAACGCATCGCCCGCGACTATGCAGTGCAGTTCAGCGGTGTGGTGGATGGCTATACGCTGCCTGGTGAAGACATCCCCGGCATTGTAGAACGGCGATTGCTCCCGAACGACGATTACACATGGCGTTTGATCGCGGAAAATGAAACTGAGCGCGAAGAAGCGAGCGGTACACTGACCATTGCCGAAGCCGATGTTCCGCTGCCGATCATGAGCAGCTTCACCCTGGGCAATGATGTCTTCACGCCGAACCAGGATGGTGTGACGGATCGCGTGGTGATTAACATTTACCTGGAAAAAGAAGCGGATTTGAGCGTTTACCTGGCAACAGAAGACGGGCAGCAGTACCCCATTGCAGAACAAACAGTTGTCGCGCAAGGGGATGATGCACGCCGACACACCTTCGACTATGCTGGCGGTGTAGACCTGGGGCAAGACCCGCCGCCGGATGGGGTCTACAACGTGGTTGCCATTGCACAGGATGATGAAGGTCAGCGCACACGCCGCGAATCCCAATTGACGATCACACTTGGGGGGAAACCCCGCGCCGAAATTGCGCCGCAGTTTGTGGATGCGGATGTCTTCTACGTATCAATGCCCTATGAAGATCGTTTCTTCAGCGAAGGCGACATCCGGGGCGAGTTAATTCCGCTGCCAGAATATCCCGAAACGGTCAATGTGAATACCATCAGCGTGCCACAGGGGGATTTACTGGTCTTCCGGCTGACGGTCAGCAATTACAGCGATGTCCCAATTCGCACAACAGGCCCCGCACCGGGAACGGTTTATCAGCAGGGGCAGCTCGCCTCATCTGTGAATGCGCTGGAAGAACCGGGAGCGTGGCGCGTGGGTATTCAATGTGATACCTCGCTAGCATCCTTCCCGTATCGTTGGGCTGTCGGCGCAGAAGAAGACCTCGTAACCATCGTAGACGAGGATACCGGGCGCGAGTTCCAGTATTTGCCGCCGAACAGCACAGCAGAAGTCTGGGGGGCAATCCGGCTGACGGACATCAACCCCTCAGCCAATCCGCAGACTTGCTGGGCAGGCTTGATTCATGAACAAGTCGCCATCAGCGTGACCAATTCCTTCGTAGAACCGATTGAAGTCACGATTGGCGATTCTTCCGGCACAACACAGCGCTAGCATGCTATAGTGGATTCGTTCTCATTACCACAGAAAGGCGAGATCACAATGGCATTCCAGCGCTGGATTCTGGCGATCCCTTTGATACTTCTCCTGGCGGCTTGTGGCGGCGGTGCAGCTAGTGAGCCGACCACGACACCGCGTCCTACCAGCACCTCTACGCCGATTTCAACTGCACTGCCCGACGTGGCGACGGCTGTCCCGGCTGGTGTGAATACCGAAAATCCGGTGCGCTTTGTGCTGGTTTCGCAAGCAGGTCAGAGCGTTGCTGATGCTCTCGCCGCACAGATTTCACAGATTGCTGAAGTTGCTGTCGAAGTCGAATTTGTGCCTTCACAGGCAGAAGCACTTACAGCTCTCTGCAACGCCGCGCCAGACGATGCAACAATGGTCTGGCTGAGTGACTTCGCCGCCGGAGTTGCTGCGATGCGAAACTGTGGCGTACCGCGCATTCAGATCACCCGCGAAGTCGGGCGCGATAGCATCACCGGGGAAGCGGGGGTGCTGCTGGCAAGCTTTGAAGCCGACATCGAGGACGCGGAGAACATCACATCACAGTTAGGAGAGCGAACTTTCTGCCGCGTTGCGCTGGAAGATTTCTACTCCTGGACGCTGCCAACACTTGTGTTGAGTGCCAATGACCTGAGCATCATGGACTTCGCGGATATTAACGAAGCCGAAGATGAGGAAGCATTGTTCACGGCGCTGCAAGATGGCTCCTGTGATGCAATTGCGCTGCGCGAACATGCCTGGGAAACCTACCTGGATGCGGATGAAACGCTGACGGAAAATATCAATGTGCTGGCGACTTCGCCAGTTTTCTCCTATGGCGTGCTGTATTTCTCCTATGATGTCTCACTAGAAGTAATCGACACGCTGACCCAAGCGATGTTCATACTGGAAGCGGATGGCTTGGCGCTGGAAGTCACACCAGAAGCAGAAGTAACCCCAGAGGCCGAAGCGACAGAAGCGGTTGGTACAATCACGCTTGCAGAATTCTTCGGTGAGGGGCAGTTCATCGCAGCAGAGGCAGATGATTTCACAGAGGTTGCCGCCTTCTTACAACAAACTGAGCTGGACTTCACACAGGTAGGCAATTGATGCTGGATTTGGCAGTTATCATCGTCACCTGGAATGTGCGTGAGATTGTGCTGGATGCGCTGCGCACCTTGCATGCTGACCTGGCAAGCAGTGGACTCAGCGCGAAAGTCATTGTTGTAGATAGTGCTTCCGCAGATGATACTGTCGGCGCGGTGCGTGAACACTTCCCCCAGGTTGAAGTAATCGCCAGTGAGCAGAATCTCGGTTTCGGACGCAGCAACAACGCCGGAATGCGAGCCTTGGGCTTCGGGCAGGATGTGCCACCAGATGAATTGCCGCGTGCGGTTTACCTGCTCAATCCTGATACGTTGACAAAACCAGGGGCAACCCGCCAGCTTTTTAACACGCTCTTTTCCGCACCGGATATTGGCCTGACCGGGGCACAATTGAGTTACGCCGATGGAAGTTTCCAGCATTCGGCATTTGCCTTCCCTGGCCTGCGCCAATTGTGGGCAGAATTTTTCCCCACGCCGGGGCGCTTCATCGAAGGCCGCTTCAATGGACGCTATCCCAGAACGCTCTATGCGGGTATAAAGCCCTTCAATGTGGATTTCATGCTAGGTGCAACCATGATGCTACGGCGTGAAGTCATCCTGGAAACAGGCATGTTCGACCCGCAATTCTTCATGTACGGCGAAGAAGTCGATTGGCAGTGGCGAATCCACAAAGCAGGCTGGCGCATCGTCTGTGATCCCACGGCGCGTGTAGTGCATCTGGTGGGGCAAAGTACCGGGCAAGCCAAACCGCGCAGCATCCGCAATCTATGGCAAAGTCGCCTGATCCTCTACAGGAAGCATTATCCGGCCTGGAAACTGGCGGCGGCAAAATGGCTGGTCGCTGCCGGGATGCGCCGCAAAATCCAGCAAGCACGGGAAGAACACGCGCCGGATGAAGTCGTGCAAGCATATCAGACTGTGCGAGAATGGGCGCAAGCATGACCCATCTCACCGCGATTGTGCTAACGTACAACGAAGCCAAACACATCAGCGCCTGCCTGGAAACATTGGCTTTTGCAGATGCACGCCTGGTATTCGATTCATTCAGTACCGATGACACGATAGAGCTAGCGCGGCAAGCTGGCGCGGAAGTCACGCAGCATGAATTTGAGAATTACGCCGCACAGCGCAACGCCGCATTGGATGCCGTCGCAGACAAGACAGACTATGTGCTGTTCGTGGATGCAGATGAGCGTGTGACACCGGAATTACGTGACGAAGTGCTGCGGGTAATTGCTGAAGAAAATTGCGCAGGCTGGCGCATACCCCGCCACAACTACCTCTTCGGAAAACTAACGCTAGGGGCGGGCTGGTATCCCGATTATCAGACGCGGCTGCTGAAAGTTGGTCGGGCACGGTATGACCCGGAACGCACCGTACACGAAGTTGTATTGCTGCATGGCGCAGAAGGTACGCTGGAAAATCCTTTCATTCACTACAACTATGAGCATGTTGCGCAGTTCCGGGCAAAACAGCGCAAATATTTACGCTATGAAGCACACATTCTCTACGAACAGGGCATCAAGCCAAAGGTGTATACGCCATTCACGCAGCCGCTGCGCCATTTTTACTGGCGTTTTATCACGCTGAAGGGCTACCGTGATGGCTTTCATGGACTGCGACTATCTGCTTTGATGGCCTGGTATGAATTCCGCAAAACATTATTGCTGGGGCAGATGTGGAAAAACAAAAACGGGATACCCGAAGGCATCCCGCGTTGATGACCATAACAAAGAGAAACTAGGCCAGTTCAGGGATGAGCAGACCATAGCCGCCGTTCGTGCGCTTGTAAACGACGTTCACGCTGTCCGTTTCCGGGTTGAAAAACAAGAAGAACGAATGACCCAGCAGTTCCATTTGCTCAATGGCTTCATCTTCGTTCATGGCATTCGCCAGCACACGCTTGCGACGAACGATCTCGAACTCGCCTTCCCCATACATATCAAAATCATCGAGAGGAGATGCTGCTGTTTCGGGCAAATCTTCTGGCAGAGGCTCCGCCAGCGCGAGTTCATCCTGGGTCGCGCTATATACTTCTCGCATGCGCTTGCTACGGCGCTTCCCCTTAAACCGACGAATGCGGCGATACATTTTGTCGCTCGCTGCCAGCAAAACCGCTTTCGCCGTATTATAATCCTCTTTTTCGGCACGCTCCTCTGTGCGCAAGATGGCACCCCGTTCATGGCGCAAGGTGATCTGCGCCGAGATAACAGGCCGCCCTCGATTGCTATTCTCTTCGCGCATTTCTACTTCAATGCTACGGATGTTGGGGAGGTAGCGGCTGAGTTTGCTTAACTTATCTTGCGTGTATGTTTCAAACTCCGGGGTAATGTCGATTTGCTTGCCGTGAATCTTCACGTCCATCGATTGCCTCCAATAACAATAATTTCCAGCGCCCATGCGCCTTCATTAAGATTATACGGTATTTCAACGGATTTGTGGGCTTAACATTATACTGAGGCTTTTGTGATGTTCTTCACGTTGCTGCTGTTACCGTTACCGCAAAGACAGCTTTTGCGCCTGCATCAAGCATCGGTTGGGCGCAAGCAGCCAGGGTTGCCCCTGTCGTTTTTACATCATCAACAATCAAAACCGTTTTGTCCTGTATCAGGGCAGCATCCGCCGCAAACGACTCAACCACATTTTGCAGGCGCTCATCTCGGTTCAGCCCCACCTGTGTTTGTGTGAAGCGCACGCGCTGGCTAGCAGCGGGCACACAGGGAATCCCTGCTGCCTCTGCTGTATGAATGGCGATTTGTTCAGCCTGGTTGTATCCGCGTTCCTGCAAGCGTTTGGCATGCAGCGGAACAGGAACAATCATATCTACTTGCCAACCCAGTTCCGACAACAACCATGAAAGACGCATCCCCAGTGGGCGAGCCACTTCTGGCATGTTGTGATACTTCAGCGCCTGCACACCGGCTTGCAACACGCCAGTATGCAGCCCGGATGAGGCGATGCCATGCAAAGGTAGCACTTCAGATTGCAGTACCTGCAACGGAATAGCGGTCAATTGCTGCTGGCAAACCGGACATAGATGAAAATCAACCCGCGCACAATGGAGGCAAGTCGGCGGAAACAGCAAATCCAATACAGTAATGCCCAACTGCCGCAAATTGTAAGAAGAAAAAAGCCCGGTAGCGTTCCGGGCTTGTGTCGTTTCTGCCATAGAAATCATCTACCTTGCTGCACAACCGGGCTAATTGCCAAGTGCGGCACCCGCGCCAGAATTGATCACAAGCAAAATTGCAGGGCCTAGCAGCACAATCCAGATTGATGGGAAGATCAACAAAACCATCGGGATCATCATCTTCACCGGAGCTTGCTGCGCTTTTTCTTGCGCACGTTGGCGGCGTTTCACACGCATCTGATCCGACTGCACACGCAGAATCTTGGACATACTCACACCCAACTGCTCTGCCTGGACGATTGCTGCAACAAATGAGTTCACATCGGCAACATCGACACGATCCGCCATCGCTTTCAGCGCATCACGGCGCAGCATCCCAAGCTGGATTTCACGCAGCACACGCCCGAAAGAGAGGGCAATTTCGTTATCCCACTTCTCGTAAACACGTCCCATTGCGGCATCAAAGCCAAGCCCTGCCTCCACACAGATTACAAGCAGGTCGAGCGCATCCGGGAGGTAACGCACAATTTCACGCTGTCGGCGGCTGATACGACTGCGCAAACTCAGCTCTGGCAGCATATAACCCAGCAAGATACCACCGCCCGTCCACAGCAGAACTTGCGAGGACTCTGCACCAATTGCCAGTACGGAGAATGCAAGTGCGAGCAACCCCAGACCAATGGTCGCAGCGATACGCATCAAAAAGAAAGTCGCCGGATCCATCGTCATATTTGCCAGTTCAATCAAACGATCAGCGCGTTCAAGCTGCCGCCTCGGTGTTAGTCGTCCAATGCGATCTGCAAGCCAGCGCACCGCAGGGCTAATGATACGGTCTACAATCGAAAGCTGAAGTTCGACTTCTTCCAGCGACTCAACCGCCACTTCCCCCTCACCATACATGGCGAGTTTGTCTTCCAGGGGATCACGGTCGCTGTTATTGTCGCGCAGCCCTACATAGACCAAAGCACCCAGGATGCCAATCAAGCCAACGCCGATTAATAGCTGAATAATTTCCATCGTGTCAGACCTTCATCTGCTCAGATATCAATATCTACAATACGGGAAATCATTGCCCCACCCATCCCAATCAGCGCAAGGCCAACCCCAATCATAGGCCAGCCACATTCACGGCTTTCAAACATGGGGTTCATGAAACCCGGGGAGATCACTTGCAGCAAGAGCGTCAAGGCAATGGGCAATCCACTGATGAGATACCCGGTGTAGCGCCCCTGGGAAGTGAGAACACGAATCTCACCCTTGAGCTTGATACGTTCACGGATGGTATGGCTGATGACCTCCAGAATTTCTGCGAGGTTACCACCTGTATCACGCTGGATACTCACCGCCGTCACAACCAGGTCAATGTCTTCGCTCTGAATACGTTCCAATAAATGCCCAAAAGCATCATCCATGTCGATGCCAATCTGGACTTCTTTGACGACGCGCTCAAACTCTGTCTTGGTGGGTTCCGGCGCATCGTGCGAAATGGCTTCAATTGCCTGAAGGACGCTGTACCCTGAACGTAGACCATTCACCCATAGGCTCAGGGTATCCGGCAACTGGGTTTCAAATTCGCGCAGACGCTTGTTGATCGCACGCCCAACGAAGAAACGTGGCAAGAAGAAACCGATTAGCCCAAGCGCAATTGCCGTGAGCAAATTACCCGCAGAGAGAAATACATACCCGATAGTGAATAATAGGGCAGAGGAAATGAAATGTGCGGCTGCATATTCGGCGACTGTCAATTTCACATTGGCACGTGCCAACTTCTTGCGCATATTCTGCCCGAATTGGCGCTGTGATAATGAGCGGTTAATCGGGTCGAGGAAATTACGCAGTTCTTCCTGGACGGAAACATTCGCCTCTTCCGCCTCGGATTCTTTGCCATCCTCCAGGAAAGACTCGAAGTCATCAAACTGGTCGATTCTCTCCAGGCGTTCATCCAGAATACGTTCTTCCCGCCGGGAAAAAACCAGCGCGGCAATCCCGCCGAGAATGGCCACAACGGCGACTACGCCTGCAATAATTGGTCCTGCCATAGCACAGAATCTCCGATAAACACAAACCCATTGGTATTGTAAAGAGAGGATAAGAAGCGCGTCAAGCAGTACGCGCTTCCTATCAAATTACGCTTTCTCTGCGGCAATCCTGCCAGACTCATTAGCGGCGACCAGGATTGAAGATGTTTGCAGGCAGGTTAATGCCAGAATCTTCGATGCGCTCATAGAACTTAGGACGGATACCTGTTGCGCGGAAACGCCCGACAATATTCCCACCTTCATACCCGGTGAGTTCATACTCAAAGATGTCGGACATGGTGATCATCTCACCTTCCATCCCCTGGATTTCGGTCACGTTGGTGATTTTACGTGTACCGTCGCGCATGCGAGACTGCTGGATGATCAGGTCAATTGCACTCGCCACCTGCTCCTTGATCGCTCTCACCGGCAAATCCATACCCGACATCAGGCATAGAACTTCCAGACGAGAGAGGGCATCACGCGGACTGTTGGCATGCAGCGTTGTCAGCGAGCCGTCATGCCCAGTGTTCATCGCCTGGAGCATATCCAGCGCTTCGCCGCCACGACACTCACCAACGATGATGCGATCCGGGCGCATACGCAAGCTGTTCACGACTAGATCCTGGATCGTGACTTCACCCTTGCCTTCAATATTGGGCGGGCGGCTTTCCAGGCCAACAACATGTTCCTGTTGCAATTGTAGTTCGGCAGCATTTTCAATCGTCAGGATGCGCTCATCATTGGGGATGAAGCTCGATAGCACATTGAGTAGTGTCGTCTTACCAGAACCGGTACCACCGGACACCACAACGTTCAACGCGGAAATCACGCAGGCACGCAAGAACTGTGCAATTTCCGGTGTCATTGACCCGAAACCAATGAGGTCTTTCACCGTCAGCGGTGTCCTGGAGAACTTACGGATTGTGATGGTAGGGCCAACCAGCGACAGCGGGCGAATAATCACATTCACACGCGAACCATCCCCAAGGCGTGCATCCACATACGGGGAGCTTTCATCCACGCGACGACCCAACGGCGCAACAATGCGGTCAATGATGCGCAGCACATGATCATCACTCTCAAACGTTGTGCCAGAAAGACCGACTTTACCCTTCTGTTCGATGAAAATCATCTTGGGGCCATTCACCATAATCTCGGTGATGGTGTCATCGTTCAGGAGTGGTTCCAGCGGCCCTAGCCCAAGAATATCCGCAACGACTTGCTCAAAAAGGCGTTCTTTTTCCGCCTTAGAGAGAACCATATTTTCTTCCGCGAGGATCGCATTGAACAAATCCTGGATTTGCCGACGCACTTCATCTTTGCGGGAAATATCCAGCGATGGATCCAATTCAGCTAGCAAGCGTTGCTGAATGCGGTTCTTCAGGTCAGCGTAGCTATCAGAGTTTGATTTCGCACGCGGGCCTTGTACGGCACGACGCTGCTGCTCTGCACGACGCTGCGCAAGACGTTGTTTTTCTTCATCATCCCCACCACCCTCATTTTCGTTCTTGGGTGGCGTATTCCCCATACGGCGTAAAAGTGACATGCCAAAACCCCTGAAAACTCAACTTCATTTAGCGGTTCCCGAACGGAAGACGGAAGCGTGATGTTGAAGGCTTGGAGTCTGTACCATCTTCTCCAACGTCGGAAAGTTCTTCACCAATCAACGATGTGAATACGCGGTCAGATATTTGCAGTAGCTGTTTGATAGGTGGTTTACTGGTATCACGATCCGACGCAATCACCGGCAGACCGCGATTGATTGCATTCAAAATGATGGTTTCATCCACGACCGGAATCAACCCTTCCACCGGACGCTTCAGAAAAGACTGAATGCGTTCTGCTGTTGGGATGACTCGCTGTGCAGTGCGACCGGATTGTTCCAATGCACGGTTGATAACGAGCATTGTCTTGTCGGATGGATACCCAGCTTGCTCGAACATATCCAGAACGAGCTTAGAGTTCTTGATTGACGGTAGCGTTGGCACAGTCAGCAGGATGATCTTGTCGGCCAATTCCAACAAACTATCAGAAACGGCATCAATGGATGTTCCCAGATCAAGAACGATAAAGTCATAGTAGCCACGCACCTGCTTGACGATGCTGGCAATTGCACCCGGACGGGTATCGCGGATTTCTGCACCAAAGAGCGGACGTGCAGGCCCCAATAAAACCTTCATACCACTATCATGCGTCATGACGATGCTATCAAAGTATTCTACATCCAGGTCGTCCGCATTCTCCACCAGATCCGTCATCGTCGATTGCGAGCGCATTTCCAGGAAGACACCGACATCGCCAAATTCCAGGTCACAGTCAATCAGCAGTGTCTTGCTGTTGTCTCTCATCAAACCTGATGCGAGACTGGTTGCAACCGTTGTACAACCCGCACCACCCTGAGGGCTGTACACCGCGATGACAAACCCAGCGCGGTCACCTGGCATCCCTTCTCGTTCATCCGTCGATGGAGGCGCGATTAAACTCTCTGCCATCTGCTGTGCGGTGGCGCGGATGGTTTCATATTGCTGGTAGACATTGCGAATCGTGCTGTAGAGTTGATCCATATTCACGGGCTTGGCGAGGAAGAAACGCGCTCCTGCCAGCATCGCCCGCTGCATGTAGTCGTGATCGCTCTGCACCGACATCATGATCACACCAGTGGTCGGGACAGCCTTCGTAATCAGACCAGCCGCTTCCAGCCCATCCATATCGGGCATGTTAATGTCCATGATGACAATATCTGGCTTGAGTTCCTTCGCCAGTTCAACACCTTCGCGCCCGTTGCTCGCACTTCCAACGACCTGGAAGTCTTGCTCGAACGCGAGGAGCTTCTTAATGCTCTCTCGCGTATCCGCAATATCATCAACGAGAAGAATTGTAATCCCAGATTCAGCACCCTTCGGGTTTGCCATGAGTTCTCACCTGCTTAGTTTTGCTCTGTCGGAGTTAGTTGTACTTCTGGCTGCGGATTCAGCTCGATGCGATTCCCCAGCGACAATTCACGAATGCTGCGAATAGCAGGCTCAACAGCGAAACCAAACTTATCCGGCACATCAATATTGAACCGTTCCAGCAGATACCGCAGCGTCACAGGTTCCGTTGGCGGCAGTGCTGCGACACGAGCCGAGCGCAGCGCAAAGGTAATCGGCAGGCCAGCTTCCGCCATGTAGGTAAGGACAACTGCATCCTGCGGGGTAACTGCCAGGGTAACCAACTGTGGACGAGGCGGAAGGGGTGTTGTAGTCGGCGGGCCAACCGGGGTAACGCCTGCCAATGCCGGGTCAAGCGTTGGTGTCTCAGTGGGCATTTCTGTTTCCAATGGTTCAGCGCGGAAAATAACACCGTCACGCGGGAATTCACCCAGATACAGCACAACTGCATCGGTAACTGTACGCTGCGTTGACAGGCGTGGACGCTGTTCTTCCGATGGTACGACGAGTACTGTCTGCGCGACCTGCTGCGGTTGGCTCACGCTAACATTGCCTTCGTCATCATTGGTGAAACCAATCAACAACAAGTTCCGGCTCGCCAGCTCCCCGCGTTCGGATTCACTGAAGTCCAGGATGATACCTTCAGACTGTCCTGTTTCGCCCGCAGCGCTCACCGCCAGGTTCACAAAGCGCAGCGTATTGGGCAGCAAAGATTGATATTCCGTATCAACATCCACAAATAGCATGGAGACGATGACATCCACGCGGTCACCGGGTTGCAAGGCATACGCGACACTCGTAACCGCATCAATTGGCAGCGAGACTGCTACACGTCCCGGTTCCAGCAAGGCCGCAGCATCCGAACCAATTGAACCAATCTGGCTCAAATCAGGCACAACCAGCGAATCCAGGATGACCATCTCGCGGAAAATATCAGTACGGGCGATTTGACCAATCACTTCTTCAGGTTCGGTAATTGCACGCAGCGGTGCGACATCATCCGGTATGAAGGTCGTATCCACCATATCTGGACGGATGACAACACCACGCGGAATGTCCTGAACCGCGACGACGACCTGTACCACCGGAACTTCTGTTTCGGTTGCCTCTTCACTCTCAACAGCCGCGATTGCTGTGAGCGTAGCATCAACAGCACGGTTTAATTCTTGCTCGTTCAATTCTGCCGTTTCACCATTTGGATCTGGCGTAGCATCATCACCCTGCTGCTGCAAGATCAGGAAAGCACCCCCAGCAATGATGACTGCGACAATCAGGAATCCCAGAATGTATCTCAACATAGTTTTCTCCACACATTGTGCCTGCGTCACATTCGCAGGGTGAATAATAAAGGTGGTGAATTTCCAAATGTGTTGCTTAAGGCGAGATATACACTAAACCTAGTGTATTGCAAGCCACTTAATTGTCAAACGGGCGCATCGTACTACAGCGTAAGGTTTCCCTTTTCCAACAGTTAATCCGTTGCAGGCAATTCTAAGCGCACCGTTGAACCACTATTTTCGTCACTGCGAACATCAATTGAACCACCAATCAACTCGAAGCGTGCCTTCTGCACTCGCAGTGCTTCTACCCGTGCATCGGCATAGCTTTCGTCGTCGCTGGCAAAAATCTGTTCCGTATCGAACCCGCGACCATTGTCTTCCACCACGATGCGCACCGTATCCGACGACATATCCAGCGTAACGGACATCTCCGTCGGAGCCGAATAGTCTCGCGCACCACTCATGACATCCTGGATTGCGCGGAAGATCATCACTTCGCGGTAGTTTTCCAGGCGGCGGTCTTCACCATAGAGCTGCAATCTCACTTCGATGTCATTCTTTTCCTGGTACGACTCGACATAGCGGCGCACCGTCGGCGCAACACCCAGGTCATCTAGCATCATCGGACGCAAATCAAAGATGAAATCACGCACCTTCTGGAAGGTTTTACTGGCATTGGTCTTGAGGTTGTTGAGTTCCTCGGCTGCGCGTTCCGGGTTGCGGTCAAAAAGTCGCTGGCAAATCTCCGCTTGTAAGATGAAGTTAGTCAGGGATTGGGCAGGGCCATCATGCATGGAACGGGCGAGGCGCTGGCGTTCCTGCTCCTGGGCGCGGATGATGCCGACTATATCCAGCATTCCACTGCCCTGTACACTTGCCTTGCCATCCGTAATGCCGAAATCGGCTCCCTGCACACTTCTGACAACTTTATTGAGCAGTTCTTGCTCTTGCGTCAGGTTATCGTAATTGGCTTCAAACTTTTCGAGCTGCCCTCGCATCGTAGCCAAACGAAAGCGGACTTCCAGTGCTTCGTCATATTTATCGCGGATGTCTTCGCGGGGCGTTGTATCCAGATTATCTTTGATGCTGCGCAATTCCGTGACAATGCTGGAATAGCGACCTTGCTCGCGTTCCACCTGGTTTTGCATGCTCTCAACCTGCGCCTTAATCTCTGCAATGCGCTGACGCAATGTATTGAGTTCTTGCATCACCATAGTGATGATTTCATCTTTGGGCGAAATCTGCCCAACGTCATCGCGTTCCATATCGGTTTCACTCCTCTTCTGTATCGTCAATGCGCACCCAACCACGACGTAAGGCTACAACAGCCGCCTGAGTACGATCTTTGACATTGAGTTTCTTCAGAATGGATGTCATGTGATTTTTGACCGTTTGCTGGCTAATCCCTAGCTTCTTCGCAATCTCTTTGTTGATTAACCCCTGTGTCACATATTCGAGGATTTCCATTTCGCGGGGGCTGAGAGGGATGTAGTGACCTTCTGCATCAATGGTGTACGGTCCGGTTGAGCTTTCGATGCGTTCTGACAGCCAGCTTTGCATCTCACGTTCCGTCATACGCCGCCCATCCACCACAAAATATCCCTTGGCAACATCGCGGATGGTGTCTATGAGCGTTGGAGCATCCAGGTCTTTGGGGCAATATGCCGCAGCACCGGTACGCATTACGTGCAGCACCTGCTCGTTATCATGATGCGCGGTCAGAATAATCACTCCCACCTGCCGATGGTCGGCTTTAATCTGCCGGGCGACTTGTAAGCCATTCATACCAGGGAGGTTAATATCCAGCAAGACAATATCCGGCGCAGCTTGTGCAATGGCACGCAGCGCTTCTTCGCCGCTCTTCTTAATCGATACTGTTTCAATATCTTGCGCACCGCTGCCCAGTGCATTCTGGATGCCTGAGCTAAACAGTGGGTGATCATCAACAATCATGACTTTGATGGAAAGATTTCCCATAATCACAACGCGGTCATGTTTCGACACATGAATAACCCGCGAGTCTCCTTTCGTTTGCTGCGTCTATGGTTAGATAATTGGTACAAATGGCATAGACATGTCAGTTTCTGGGAAGTGCTGAGACAGCAAACAAATCTGTCTGTTATCGGAAAGATGAAAAAAGTGTATGAACCCCTTGAATTTGCTAGGAGTATAGCACGTATCGTAGACACCTGACAATCAAACCGTACCGCACTACCCGTAGAATACCATCCCATGACACCGATTTTACACAATCGCAAGATTTTCTTTGCTGGATTCTTACGGCCTGCCCGTTACAATATGCAGCGACAGAGGGCGTATCAGCAGCAAGAGGCAAGGAAACGACATGGAGCGCAAGCAAGAGCAAGGCTTGCATTACTATCATAATCCGCGATGGCATGAGGTGAAAAATGCCATTTTCACCCGGCATGGTGGCGCAAGTGCTGCGCCCTGGGGTTCACTCAATACGGGTGGCACGGTGGGGGATGATGTGGAAGCTGTGCGCGAAAATCATCGGCGGATGTTCGAAGTACTGGATGTAAACGCCGAGCAGTCCTGCACCACCTGGCAAGTACATGGTGTGGATGTCGTACATGCGAACGGTCCCGTCTCTGGGCGGCGCTGGGTTGCGCGTGCCGATGGCATCATTACCAACCAACCGGGTGTACCGCTGGTGATGCGCTATGCAGACTGCGTACCGCTGCTGGTGTATGACCCGGTTGTGAAAGCAATCGGCCTGGGGCATGCAGGCTGGCGCGGAACCGTACAGGGTATGGCAGCGAATATGGTGCGGGCGATGAAGCAGGCGTATGGAAGCCATCCCCAACATATCGAAGCTGTGATAGGTCCTAGCATCTCCCCGCAGCGTTATCAAGTTGGGGAAGAAGTTGTGGAGGCTACACGTCAATACTATGGCGACCATAACCTGGATGAACTCATCCAGCGCGACCCAGCCGACGACACAGCCTATCTCAATCTGTGGTCAGCCAACACACTGGATTTTCAGCAAGCCGGGGTAGAAAACATCGAAGTCATGCGAATCTGTACGTATGACAACACCCATGACTTTTATTCGCACCGGGCAGAAAAAGGCCGAACCGGGCGTTTTGGCGTGGTGATGTCCTTATGAACCAGATTGCAGATAACGTCCAGCGGCTGCATGAAACTGTTACAGCGGCCTGTGCGCGTGTGGGGCGAAACCCGGACGACGTGACACTGGTTGCGGTGAGCAAACGGAAGCCAATCGCGGCAATTGTGGCAGCAGCAGAAGCGGGAGTGCAACATTTTGGTGAGAATCGCGTAGAAGAAGCCAGCGAAAAAATCCCCAACGTTCGCCCGCACCTACCGGAAACGATTACCTGGCATATGATCGGCAACATCCAGAGCCGCAAAGTGAAGCATATCTTGCCACTATTCCAGGTCGTGCAATCGGTAGATCGTCAAAAGATTGCTGAGAAGCTCTCCGAATTGGCGCAAGAAGTCGGGGTACACGTTCCGATCTTGCTGGAAGTCAATCTATCGGGCGAAGAATCAAAACACGGTTTCGCCGTACAGGGTTGGCAGCGAGATACCGAAAGGCGCGAAAACTTCTGGAATGAAGTGCACAGCATCGCAAAACTACCGAACCTGGAACTGCGCGGCCTGATGACCCTGGCACCGTATTATGATGATATGGAGCGAACCCGCCCTACATTTGCGGGCATGTTAGAATTACAAGAGGCGCTGCGTGCTAGCCTGGGATTATCATTGCCTGACTTGAGTATGGGCATGACTAATGATTATCCCGTCGCTGTGGAAGAAGGGGCGACCATCATCCGTGTTGGGACTGCCATTTTTGGCGCACGCGCCTATTGAAGCGTGTGCAAGTTTCATTCGTCCGAATCGTACTGTTGAGTTGAGTGGTTATGGAGTAACCCAATGAGTATTACAATTGTATCGATCATCTCCAATGTGCTATATGTGTACAGCCTGCTGATTATCGCTCGTGCCTTGATGAGTTGGCTGCCGAACCTGGATCCTAGCAATCCGATTGTGCGCTTCCTGGTACAAGTCACGGAACCAGTGCTGCGTCCGGTGCGCGAAATGATGCCCTCCATGGGTGGTATGGATCTCAGCCCGCTGGTCGTCATCATTGCTATCCAGGTGGTTATGCGCTTGCTCTACGCGCTGCTATAACGCCACACTTCCTGCATAAGAAGTTGGAATTCGGATAGGAGGGGCAGCAATCCATATGCACAAACATCGCCCCTCCGGTATACTGGTAGTGTTTAGTCTGTAAACAAATCGCTGTATACCCGATCATTCCAAAGGATTAAACGATGACTGATCGTAAGTTTGAATTCACAGATGCACGCGGGGGTTCTGCTATTGGCGTGCGCGTTGTGACTCGCGCAGCAGACACTGAGATTGCAGGTCGTCTGGATGATGGCACCCTGAAGATTCGCCTGAAAGCATCTCCTGCTGGTGACCCGGCAGCCAATGAAGAACTGGTTTCCTTCCTGGCAAACCGCCTCGGCGTTGAACTCAACAAGGTTGAAATTGTAGCAGGGCAAGATACCCGCGACAAAATCGTCAGCGTCGAAGGCATGACGGCAGAGACCGTTGAATCCAAATTGATGCCGCAAAACTGATCGTATGGGCAAGATCGGGTTGCATTGCTGGTGGATCGTTTGCGCCCTGGTATTTGCCGGGGCGTTGAGTTCTTGTGCCGAGCCAGCTACGCCGCAGCGAGCCGCCGTCACACTCACGCTGATTCCAGCAACCGAAACCCCCACGCCACAGCCAAGCGCTACGGTGACCACTTCATCGGCAACACAAACACCTTTGCCCTCGCCTACACGCAATCGCAACAGTACGCCCATCGCGGTGATTCAGACCTCACTCACGCCGGATATGAATGCGGTACAAGCCGTGGTAGATGATCTGGCGGATTTCCTGGGGATTGCGGCCTCACAAATTCAGCTCGTCAGCACAGAACAGCAAACCTGGTACGATGCACAACTCGGCTGCGAGTACCGCAATCTGCAAATGCTTGACCCCGCAGAAGCCTTACGCCCAACAGAAGAACCCCTCACAGGTAGAAGCTATCTTCTGCTGGTTGGGGATACGCTGTATTCCTACCGCGAGACAGAAAACACCACCCTACGCTGCCCCGGAACACAACCGCTCCAGGACGATCTTCTCTTGCTGGTCGATCCTATTGCGGCGGAAATTTTCTTCCTCGCGCAGCGGCAGGTAGCCAACCAGCTATCCCTATCCACGCGGCGGGTGTCGCTGGTGAGCATCCGCGCCTATACCTGGGAAGATACCAGTCTGGGCTGCCCTGCATCAGAACAACCCTATTCTGAAGCCGCCATTGATGGCTACCGAGTCGTTGTTCGCGCAGCGGATACCCGTTACGCCTTCCACAGCGATTCGATCAGCGTCATTCCCTGCCCCGAAGGACGTGAACAACTGCCCTAATTTACCGGAGCAGGCAACGGTTGCCCGATTCGCTGCTGCATGGCTGCTAACGAACGATAGGCCGCATCACGAATTGCCGGATGAGTATCACGCAGTGCGCTGTAGAGATTATCCAGCATTGAAACTTCGCACAGCGTCCCGGCTGTCATCAAAGACAAGGCACGAATCAAATCATCGCCCTGCTGCACAGCCTGTTCCAGCAATGGCAGCTTCTGACTGCGCTCATCCTCGGATGCTTCTGACCTCGCCCATTCTGAAAGCCAGTGAATGCGCTCCGGTTGAGGATAGGGGTGCAGGCTGCGGACACTCTCTGCATAAAGAATCTCGAAGACATCTTGCACAGCCGATTGCACAAACCACTGCTCATCGTGCAAGAATACTTCATTCAATTTGATGAGCGCCCAATCTTTCTGAATCCGCCCCAGGCCAAATACTGCCGTCCGCCGCAGCAGATAGTCTTTTGATTGCACCGCATCGTACAGAGTCAGATACCCGACTTCGGGATACGCTGCGAGGCTTTCAGCAACGGCGCGTCGCACCGAACGATCTTCGGAAATATCCAGCACATCCACCAGCGTGAGGAGTGCTTCCTCATTATTCATCACACCCAGGCCAAGCGCAGCCGCAATCCGAACTTCGTCCACTGCATCCTCGATGGCGAGCTTTGCCAGCGTATCAATCACAGTACGATCTTGCAGCACGCCTACTGCTAGACTGCCCAGGATGCGCACATCTGGCATGGAGTTTTTCAACGCATGGCGGAAAATCACTCCTGCACCGCGATCACCAGAATATAACAATGCTGCCGCGACACGTTCACGCACAACGCTGTACTGATCTTCTGCGACGAACAATCCACCAATATATTTCAGCAGTTCGCTGCGCCAACGCGCCGCTTCACCTACGTAACGGAGCCAATGCGTCAGCGATAATACATGCTCATGCAGCACATCCGGTGCAACCTGCAACTGCTCCATCACCAGCGTAGTCAGATCACGATGCTGATTGGCATAGCGAAAAGCATATTCCCAATCAGGAAGGTGGTATTTTTCATGAAGCATTTCGTCTTCAGCTTCCGCCAACCACAACGATCCCAGATAAGCGCAGAGCAACTTATGCCTGAACTGATAGCGCCCACCACGATACATCGTCAGAATTCCGGCATCCACCAACTTTTGCAGGCGTTGGGATTGCTCACGGGTGATTTCTCGCTGCCGCTGCCGCGTGATTTTCTCATCTGCCACAGGCACATCAGCCGGGACTTCCGCCACAGAGGGTTCGTCTGGCGCAGCGGGTTGGCGCACCCCCACCACATCATCGTAATAAGCATTCAGCAGGTTGTCATCGTCGGCATATTCTTCCGCCGGGGCTTCATCCGTTTCTTCTTCCGTTGGCAACGCCTTCAAACCCTCTGCCGCCAGCGCTCGTTCCACGAGATGTGACAACTTGAAATACCCCTTATCAAGTTGTTTGGTTGCCATGAAGAGTAAATCCGGCAGCATGTCTTCCGCCTCTGGCAGCCGTTCCAGCAGGTAGGCTTGCATCGCACCGCTTTGATTTGCTGGCGAACCATCCAGGGTTGTCCAGGTATGGAGGGTGGAATCCAGCGCATTTTGCAAGCGGGTTTCCTCTGCCAGATGCGCATGAAAAGCCGCTTCGTTCTCAAATAGCATTGGGTCAATTTTCAGCTTGCCCTGCCCAAAGTCCTCCCAGGTTGCCGTCCACTGCTGCGCCGACATCTGGCGCATTGCATCATTCCAGGGGCGCAAAAATACGGGAACGACCCCCATCTCAATTAACTTGCCATATCCATACAACGGCATTGCGATCACGATATGATTATTGGCATAGGTCTGAATTACGGACTCAATCCAGCCCATGGCAGCAGGACGATCCTTTTCGGGAATATCATCGTAGCCATCAATCAACAGCAGGGCGTTGCCTGATTCCAGCAAGTTATACATGCGCTGCACCATCCGCATGGAGATGATACGCCCGACTTGTTTCTGTAGACCACGCACCAGCGGTTCTGCTGGATCAGCCCGCCGCCCCAATTCTCGCGCATTGAGCTGCACATCCGCGAGATGAATGTAAATCGGTGCGCGTCGTTGCAATGCCGCACGGCCTGCGCTGGTATCACCCAACAATTTATCTTCATCGACGGTTTCGCCAAGTTCATCTGCATAACGCTGACGCGCCCGTTCCATCATCACCACACGCTGCTTGACACGAGCCGCCTGTTCGTCGCGGGATAACCGGGCTTCTTGCTCGTCTAGCTGTTCCTGAACAACATCCGTTTCTTCGGGAAAATCCAGGAAGCCCGCCCCGCGCAAAGCCATACTCAGTAACGCCGTTGTACGCCCACTACCCACATCTCCCAGAATGGCTACCGGATGTTCCGACCGCCCCAGGTCATCAATATCCAGTGTGCGCAGGAAGAATGGCGTGTGCAAGGCAGGGTAATCATGGACAATCGGGACAAGTTCATACGGATCACGCAGCGAATCATCTTCACCAGGAGGAGTCGGTAAATCCGGCGCACGGAGGAAGGTTGGCGGAATAAGTAATTGCTGCAACTTCGTGCGATGCCCGAACAAGTGCGCACGTTCTGCATACTCGACCAGCGCCTTCATATAGCCGGGGTCTGCGTTGCGCACCGTATAGCGTCGTGCCAGGTCTTCTTCCGATTGGCGCATCTCCTGCACAATCTGCCAGACACGATAGGCAGCGGCAGTCGTCAAAACACCTGCACCGAACCCTATACCAAAACTAGGCCAATTCATTTGCACCATTTGCACCCCTCCTAACGTTTGGTTTTCGTGCCTATTCAGCCCATGTATACCAGCAGCCTGCGGCAGTTGCGGCAGGTCAGCAGTTCTTTCCCCTGCCGGATCTCTCTCGCATGGGTTTGAAGCTGCTGGATGCCACAGGCTTCGCACATATCATCTTCAACCAGGCGGGACATTGGGCGATTGTGGCACTGCGGCTTCAACTTCTCATACCGCTGTAGATTCTCCGACGTGAGTTCCGCATGCAATGTGTGACGTTCACTTTCGAGCTGCTTCACCTCTGATTGTAAGCCCTCTTTTTCACTGAGCGCATCTTTATTCTCTGACGCGACCTGCTGCTGTGTGCTGGTTAGTTGGTCTTCCGCAACTTGCAATGCTGCCGCAGCCGTTTCTACCGCATCCATCACTTCGAGCAGACTCGTCTCCAGATCATCATGCCGTTTTTTCAGTGATTGCATTTCTTGTTGCATATCCTGTAGTTCTTTGGGGTTGGTGACGCTGCCACTGTAGAGGCGATTTTCTGTTTGCTGACGCTTATCCTGCACGGATTGAATTTGTAGCTCTAGATCACGCTGTTTTGTCTGCACCGGGTTCAGTGCTTTCTGCGCAGACTCCACAACAGCCATTGCTTTCTGAACGGCATTATCGTTCTGGAGTTGCGCATCAATCTCAGCGATGCGCTGCTGATGGGAACGAATACGAAGTTCTACGACCTGTAGCTGATAAAGTGCTTTGCCCTGATTCATGAGATTGCGCATTCCTCATTGTATATCATTGATCCGCATCCTTTATACTAGACATTGGGCGATTAGCTAACCATCCGTTACACAGTTCCTGTCTTCGCTCGACTCAGCAAGGTACATTCAGCGTTCAGGGAGTACAGAATGCAGACAAGAATCACCGGGCATGTAGTACGCAGCGAATGGCGTTGGGTTATCTGGATTAGTCTGACGCTGCTGCTGTTCTCCTTTTTGCCCTTTTTGCTACTGGCGGCATTTTCGCCACCAGGTGAAGACTGGCAGTTCATGGGCGTGCTGCATGACCATTACGACGGGGCTGCGAACCTATCCCGCATCCAGCAGGGCATTGAGGGCAACTGGTTAGTTGATCTGCGGTATTCGCCTGAGCCGTATGAAAGCGCACTGATACATCCCATTTATACGGTACTCGGTCAGTTCGCCCGGCTGACGCTGCCCTCACCCATTATGATCTTCCATCTAATTCGTGTGCTAGCGGCGATGTTGATGTTCCTGACACTTTACCAGCTTGCCGCCAGCATCTGGGTAAAAACACGGACGCGCCGCATCTTCTTCTTATTCGCGGCTGTTGGTTCGGGATTGAGTTGGCTGGTTGCCCTATTCGGCATCTCAACCAGCACGATGCTGCCGGATCTGTTTCTGCCACAGTTATATCCACTGTACAGCGCAAACGCCAACGTACACTATCCACTCGCTATCGCCGGAGTCGCACTGGTGCTTTCCACCGTAATCCGTGTCTTCCGACCCGGCGAGACAGAAATGCCCACAGTAGATAATGGTGGCATTGTGTTGTTCTTCTCTGGCGTGGCACTGGCCTTTTTGTATCCTGATGCTTTGCTGCCGCTCGCCCTCACGTATTTCTTCAGCACATTGATACAATGGTCGCAGCAGCGAAAAGTCACCGTGCGCGAATGGCGCTGGGGATTATGGTTATTTGTCCCTGCCTTGCCGATTCTTGCCTATGATTTGCTCCTATTGGTTCACAATCCTGGTGTCGCCAGTTGGGTAGTACAGCGTGGCATTTTGCCTTCGCTGCCGAATCTGGTAATTGGCCTGGGCTTACCTTTGCTCATTGCGCTACCGGGGTTCTGGCGTGCCGTACGCAACTTCGAGGCAGATGGTGACCGCTTCATGTTGTTATGGTTTCTGGCAATGCTGCTTTGTGGCTATTCGCCGCTGCCCGATCAACATTATTTCTGGCTAGGGCTGATGCTGCCCGTCGCGTATTTTGCAACTCGTGCGATGGAAGATTTCTGGTTGAAGTATTTGCGCCGTCGTCGTCGCAATCTCATTTATATTGTCGGCTTACCCATCCTGGGGTTAAGTCATTTCGTTTGGCTGTTCGCACCGCTGATTCCCATTTACAACGATTGGTCAATCGGTGTGACTCTGGAACCCGATTATGTTGCGGCATTTCAGCTTCTGGATGAACTCACTGATGAGGATGATGTTATTCTCGCATCCCCTCTCGTGAGCTTATGGGTTCCAACCTGGGTAGGTACGAGGGTCGTATATGGGCATTATGCAGAAACCCCGAACGCTGCCGACAAGCGTGATGAGGTCGTGAACTGGTACGGTATTGCTGCCGATCAACTTGTAGATTGCAGTGAACTCTTAGAGAAATACAGCATCCGCTATGTCATCATTGGAGACTATGAACGAGAACTGGGCGACGCAGCCTGTGCCGAAACGCTGCAAGTAGTTGCCAATTCTGGTGATGTGTTGGTTTATGCGGTTCCTGACCAGTAAGCCTTTGCTGCGGCATGCGCTCAGAATGGGATACCAAAAATGACCTGGAAACAAAGTACATCCGAGATACGAGTCCTGGCTTCCCCTGCACTACCACGCAAGCAGAGGCTGCAATTGCGGCTCTCGGAACGTCGGCTGGTGCTGATGGCAGGAGATGCGATGATGGTTTGTCTCGCCATCTTCATTGCGCTGGCAATCTGGGCTTGGGTTGGGGATCGCAGCTTTGACCGGGCATTTCTGGAATCGCAACTGAGTTGGTTCTTCGCCTTGAACTTACTGTGGTTCTTGTTGGCAAGCGCCAATGATTATTATGAACTGGCATTGGCGGCGGATCGCTGGTTATCGTTGCAGCGGCTGCTAGCAATCACGTTGCAATCATTGGTTGTTTACCTGATTGTATTCTTTTTGTCCCCGCGTGAAGCACTGCCACGCCTTTTCATCCTGTACTACGGCATTGCCTCCTTCATCTTGCTCGCACTCAGCCGTTTGCTGAATCCGGCACTGATTGGATGGGCAAGTGCGCCACGCCGCGTCCTCATTATTGGCACAGATTGGGCTGCACATACCATGATTGACGTGCTGCGTGACCATGCTTCCAACGCCTATGAATTGCTCGGTGTAGTCGGCAAAACAGGGGACAAAGACGAAGAAATATCCGATGTACCAATTCTCAGCGATGGAGAAGATTTGCTGGATATTGTGCTGCGCGAAGGCATCAGCGAACTGATTGTGACATCCACCCGTGAACTACCGGGCGAAGTCTTCCAGGGCGTGATGGATGCTTATGAGCATGGCGCGGTGATTACACCCATGCCGATTCTCTATGAGCGCATCATGGAGCGCGTCCCGGTGGAGCATGTCGGGGATGATTGGGCGGTGGTGCTGCCGATTGCTGGAACGTCGGTCTTCAATCTGACTCCACTCATCAAGCGCATCATGGATATTATGCTGGCTTCGCTCGGCTTGTTGATCTTCGCGCTGCTGCTGCCCTTCATCGCTCTTGCACTCTACCTCGATTCACCGGGGGCAATCTTCTACCGTCAGGAGCGCGTCGGGCTGAATGGGCGCATCTTCCGCATCACCAAACTGCGCACCATGATCCCAGATGCAGAAGTGAAAACGGGTGCGGTATTCGCCCAGGAAAATGATCCGCGCATCACACGAGTAGGACGCTTCCTGCGCAAGACTCGCCTGGATGAAGTGCCGCAGTTATTCACCGTACTCACAGGCGAGATGAGCTTGATTGGCCCGCGCCCGGAACGTCCGCACCATGTTGCGCGATTACAGCAGAAAATCCCCTTTTACCGCACCCGGCATGTGATCCGCCCCGGCCTCACCGGATGGGCGCAGGTGCGCTACAAGTACGGTGCAACCGACGAAGATGCGCTCGTGAAGCTGCAATACGACCTCTACTACATCCGGCATCAATCGCTGCTGCTGGATATTGATATTCTCCTGCGCACTGTGGGCAAAGTCCTGCGCATGAGTGGGCAGTGAAACAAAGCGCTGGCTGCGTTACAATGCAGGCATAATGATTCATATGAAAGGTGCTTGACATGAAATATCGCACATTAGGCCGGACGGGGTACAACGTCTCGGAGATTAGTTTTGGCGCGTGGGCGATTGGTGGCTCCTGGGGTACTGTGCAGGATGATGACTCGCTGGCAGCCCTGCACACCGCAATTGATGAAGGCGTGAACTTCATTGATACTGCCGATGTTTATGGTGATGGACACAGCGAACGTCTGATTGGGCAGGTACTCAAAGAACGTTCAGAAGAAATCATTGTCGCTACCAAGGCAGGCCGCCGCCTGAATCCGCATGTGGCAAACGGTTACAACCGAGAAAACCTGACTTCCTTCATAGAACGCAGCCTGAAAAATCTGGATGTAGAAGCGCTTGATCTAGTGCAGCTTCACTGCCCACCCACCGAAGTTTATTACATGCCGGAGACGTTCGGCGTGCTGGATGATCTCAAGCAGCAGGGCAAAATCAAGCATTATGGCGTGAGCGTGGAAAAAGCCGAAGAAGCCCTGAAAGCGATTGAGTATCCCGGCGTGGAAACGGTGCAGATCATCTTTAACATGTTCCGGTTGCGCCCCTCGGAATTGTTCTTCGAGCAGGCGAAGAAGCGTAACATTGGCATCCTGGCGCGGGTTCCGCTGGCGAGTGGTCTGCTGACGGGCAAGATGACACGCCAAACCAGCTTCGAGGCAGACGATCACCGCAACTTCAATCGGCACGGAGAAGCCTTTGACGTGGGAGAAACCTTCTCCGGCGTTGCGTATGATACCGGGCTGGATGCTGTAGACGAAATCAAGAAGCTGCTGCCAGAAGGCGCGTCTATGCCGCAGTTCGCGCTGCGCTGGATCCTGATGTTCGATGCCGTGACCTGTGCCATTCCGGGTGCAAAGAATCCGAAACAGGCAAGCGACAATGCTGCGTCTGCCGATTTGCCGCCCTTGAGCGATGCAACCATGCAGCGCATCCAAGAAATTTACGACGAGTCCATCCGTGCGCAAGTGCATCACCGCTGGTGAGGTAGCGAAAGCTATCAGCTTTTAGCTATTGGCTCATGTGTAAAAAGTGTGGTTTGTAGGGGCGCAACGGGCTGCGCCGTTTACAGAAAATGTCAAGAATCACAGCTTTTGTAGATGAGCCTGGCTATTTGCCGTACATTGGCTCCTTGTACGCTGCCCCATCGACAATCTGAAATGCTAAATCTTGAGGCCATCTGATGAGCAGAATCATGCAAGCCTGGGAAGCGGTGCTGCGCGAAGCCATCTCTTCCGACTTTGACGAACGGCAATTCGCCCTGTTTCAAATCGGGCTGATCTTGCAGCGCCATAATCCGAACATCCCCAAGGAGAGCGATGTCTACGAAGAAACGCTCTCCCGTGAACTGCTGCGGCTGGCACTGGACGAGAACCGCCAGCGCGACACGGCGACCTATCTGGCAACGTTGATTGAGAAGCGTCCCCAGGATGCTGCCAGCCTGTTCTATGCGCTGAGTCAGGCACAGGCGCACATCATGGCGCAGCCGCTGCTGGATACGGTTCTGGCGCAGCACAAGAAGTTTGACAAAGATGCGATCTATCACGCCCTGCTTGCGCTGGAAAACGTCCTGCGTGGCGATGAAGAAACCGCGAATATTGTCAAGAAATCAACCCGATTGCAGGGTCTGCTGCACAAATGGGAAGAATACGAAGACGGCCTCATCGCAGGCAAGGCAGAGAGTCTGCTCAAGAAGATTGATTAATTCTTAGTGGGGAGTATCCGAAAGTGTCCGTTCCAAAATACAACGAATTAATGCTGCCGCTGCTGCAATATGCTTCGGATGGGGAAGAGCATCATGTTCGCAATGCGAGTGAAGCAATTGCAGAACATCTGCAACTGACAGAAGATCAACTCACAGAACTCATTCCAAGTGGAAAACAGACAAGATATTACAATCGCATACATTGGGCAAAGTCTCATTTGCTGAAGGCGGGATTACTTGAAAGCACTGGACGAGGATTCTTCAAAATAACCCAACGAGGGTACGAGGAGCTTGCATCTAATCCCAGCGAAATCACAAACGAAGATCTTCGCAAGTACTCAGAATATATAGAATTTCTTAGCCCAAATGTAAATATAGCCATATCAGACCTAACAGTTGAATCTGAAGAAGTTGTAACTCCAGATGAACGTATGGACGCTACCTACACACAGCTTCGCAAGGGGTTGATAGACGATCTGTTGGAAACCGTGATTTCTGTGTCTCCGGCATTCTTTGAGCGTGTGGTCGTTGATTTGCTGCTGGCTATGGGCTATGGCGGCGCACTTGACTCCGGTGAGACGATTGGGCGTTCCGGTGATGGTGGCGTGGATGGAATTATCCGTGAAGACAAACTCGGCCTGGATTCGATTTACATTCAGGCCAAGCGTTATGCCGCGTCCAACGGCGTTGGCAGACCAGAAATTCAAGGATTTGTTGGCAGCCTGATGGGGTTGGGAGCCAACAAAGGTGTTTTCATCACGACTTCGTATTTCTCGCAGCAAGCCATTCAATATGCACAATCGCTCCAAAACCTGAAGGTTATTCTGATTGATGGTGATGAACTGGCGAAGCTGATGATTGAACATAATGTCGGTGTCAGTGTGCAAAAAACCTATGTCATCAAGCAGGTTGATGAAAACTACTTCCCGGATTGATTGCCGTAACAACGAGCAAATTAATGCATAGAAGGCTGAGGCGGTGATATGATGCGGGAGTGCATCGTTTGGAAGAGGAACTCCGGTTGAACCAACGCGGAAACATCATCTTCAGCATCGTCGCGCTAGTTGCGGCGTTCGCGGTTGTGGTTGGCTTCAATCAGCAGCCAGCCTTTGCCGACTCGTTCTACCACTACAACGCGGCGGAACAACTCGCCGGCGGTAACGGCCTGGTCGATCAATACGTCTGGCTATATTTCACGCCGCCGGAAACCATCCCCGCACCATCGTATACGTACTGGATGCCGGGGACATCCCTGGTTGCTGCGCTCGGCATGATGATTTTCGGCAGCAGCTACGCAGCCGCACAGGTTGGTTTCGCGCTGTGCCTGTGGGGTGCGGCATTCGTTGGCTACTGGCTCGGCTGGAAACTCGGCAAGACTTCACGCCATGCCTGGATGGTCGGCTTGCTGACGATCTTCAGCGGTTTCTATCTGCGCGTCTGGGGGCAAACAGATACATTTGCCCCCTATGCCCTGGTCGGTTCGCTGAGTCTGGCCTTCGTCGGGCTGGGGATCACCGCAGAAAAACAGCAGTGGCGCTGGTGGCTGCTGGCAGGAATCTTCGCTGGATTGGGTCATCTGGTGCGCAATGATGGTTTGCTGCTGCTGCTGGTCGGATGGCTGGCGCTGCTGTGGCCTTCGGGGAATCACATCCCCTGGAAGCAGCGTCTTATATGGCTGATGATTTTCACCACAGCCTATGCCCTGACCATGCTGCCCTGGTTCCTGCGCAACCAAAATGTGATCGGCGCAGTCCTCCCGGCTGGTGGCACGCAAGCCATCTGGTACAGTGAATACAATGACCTCTTTGGCTATCCGCCGGATGCCAGCCCACAAACCCTCTTTGCCGATGGTGCAGAACGTTTCATCGAGAGTCGGGTATGGGCGCTCTTCAGTGCAAATGGCGCATTGGTAAATTTCGTCGCGCTGGAAGGCGTGATTGTACTGACACCCTTCATCCTGATTGCGCTCTGGCGACGGCGGTACGATCCATTTTTGCGGGCGGTGATCTGGTTCACACTGGGGATTTACGCAGCATTTTCGCTGGTGTTTCCCTTTCCTGGGGTGCGCGGGGGATTATTCCATGCAGCGGCGGCGCTGGTTCCCTGGATGATGGCATTGGGGCTGGTGGGCTTAGATGATGCCATAGAATGGATTGCACGGCGGCGGCGTACCTGGAAACCTGCGCCAGCAAAACGTGTTTTCTCCGGCGGGATTTTTGCGCTGATTGTGCTGCTGAGTCTGGCGCTGGCAATTGGGGGGCGGACGGAGCGAGAAGTACTACCAGAAATGATGCTGCTAGCTGACCTGTTACCAGCAGATGCGAGAGTCATGCTCAATGATCCGGCGCGGCTGTACTATTTCACCGGGTTGCAGGGGGTACAACTTCCCAACGAAGCGCCAGAAGTTGCCCTGGAAATTGCAAAGCGCTACGACGTGGATTACCTCTTCCTGGAAACAGGCGGCATCACAACACCGATGCAATTTGATACACCGCCGGATTTCCTGATACCTATCGACACGAATTTGGCGGGAGTGCAACTCTATGCTTTCGAGCGTGACTAGACGCGATTTACTTTTCTTGCTGCTAGCGGCAGCGCTGGTCGCAGTGTATGCACTGGCGGCGGGTTGGGGTTTCCCGCTGGATGATAGCTGGATTCATCAGACGTATGGGCGCAATCTGGCGCTGAACGGCGAATGGGCGTTTATACCGGGTCAGCCAAGTGCGGCCTCTACCTCTCCGCTGTATACCGTGCTGCTGGCAATTGGGTATTTTCTGCGCCTGCCGTATATGCTCTGGACGCATTCTCTCGGAGCGCTGGGGCTGGCGTTTGCTGCTATGCTCGGATCACGACTTGCAGAACGAGCCGCACCAGATACGAAATGGATCGGCTGGATTGCTGGCCTCGCCCTGCTGCTGACCTGGCATTTGATCTGGGCGGCAGCTTCTGGCATGGAGACGATGCTGTTCAGCATGTTCACCCTATTGCTGATCTGGCTGGCGTGGCGCGAACTGGATGAACTGCCACAAGGCGCATCTGCCCTGCTGCGGCGCGGCGCAATCTTCGGTGCAGTGACGGCACTAGCTACCCTCTCACGCCCCGAAGGAATCTTACTCGGTGGATTGTGTGCGCTGGTGATGCTGCTGGCGCGTCCGCAGGGCAATCTACAGAAAGTCATTGTGTGGGGAATCGGCGCAGCAATTGCATTTGGAATTGTCATCGCGCCTTATTTGCTACTCAATTTGCAACTCACAGGCGGTCTGCTGCCCAATACCGCTGACGCAAAATTCCAGCAGCACGCCATCCTGATTGAACGCTTCAACTTCTTCGAGCGGTTTGGACAGCTTCTGCTGGCGATTCTTGCGGGTGGGCAGTTCTTGCTGCTGCCAGGGATTTTCGCCTATGGCTATGGTGTGACGAGTCGATCCAACTGGAAGCAGGTTTTATTCTATTTGCTGCCGCTGGCCTGGGCATTCGGCCTCATCACCCTCTATGCGCTGCGGTTGCCCGCGTCCTATCAACACGGACGCTATGTAATTCCGGCGCTGCCTGCCCTGGTGCTGATGGGAGTGATTGGCACAGGATGGCTGCTGGTGTGGGCAAAAGGGTCGCTCATTTTGCGGACTCTGGCGCGGGTGCTGGCAGCATCTACAGCAGCGCTGTATCTCTTGTTCGTCGCGCAGGGGCTGCTGGCCTATGTGACTGATGTACGGGTCATCAACGGCGAGATGGTAGCATCCGCAGAATGGATTGCGGACAATCTACCGGAAGATGAATTGCTCGCCATTCATGACATCGGTGCGGTGGGATATTTTGCCTCACGCCCTATGCTGGATATTGCCGGGTTGGTCAGCCCGGAAGTCATTCCCATTGTGGCAAATGCGGACGCGCTCTGGGATTTGATGCAGGAGCGCGATGCCCGTTACTTGCTGGCATTCCCGGATCAACTCCCTGGTGAAAACCCTGACGATCCGCGACTATGCCCCATCTTCACCACAGGCGAAGAAGTGACGCTGAACATGGGGCGCGAGAACATGACGCTGTATGAATTGGCCTGGGATGCAACTTGTGACGGCTGAGTGCGGTATACTGATAGTGAGAATGTAGACGGAGAAAACGAGATGCCGAACAGCTTTTTCGACAAGTTGAACACCTTAGTTCGGGCGCATGTGAACAACATTGTTGACCCGATAGACGAGAATACCAGCCGTTCGCGGCGCAAAGCGCTGGCACGGCAGGATATTCGGCGCGGGTTGCAGGATGATGTGAAGACCCTGCGTCAGCGCATTGACGACGCACTGGCCTACCAGGATCAATTGCAGGCACGGGTGAATACCCTGTACAAAGAAGTCCGTGATTACGATGCACAGGCTGACCAGGCAGTGAATGAAGGCCGGGAAGAAGCTGCCCGCTATGCCATTCGTCGTATGCAGCAGGCACAGCGCGAACTTGAAATGACCGAAGCCGATTTGCGCGAACATCAATATCTCACCCAGGATTTAATCTCCCAGGTGAATACGATGGAAGGCGTGATTGAGCAGGCAAAGCCGGAAGAAACCGCAAAGCAAGAAGAACCAGAAAGTGGCGAATCCGCAGATACCATTGGTTCGCAGATTGTGCAGCAGTTGGATGATACGCGGCAGCGCTTGAGCGAGTTGATTTCCAGCTATACACGTACCGTCACGAATGACTTCGGTGATCCTGAAGCAGCAGCACGAGAAGCCGCTGAAGCACGCGCTAAAGAAGAACCCGCAGAACCGCGTTCTGTAACCCACACGGTGGACTCGCGGAAGGTCGATGATGATCTATCAGCACGTCTGGCACGCTTGAGCAAACCGCCGAAGGATGGCGAAGAGGCATAGAAGAGGCATAAATGAATACCCGGTTGTAGGGGCGACTCATAATCGTCCCTACGGCGATATGTCTTTACTCGCGCCCGTTGTTCATCCACGCCAGATATTGATCTGCGAGGTCACGGCGTGCATCCCACATGGAGCGCTCCAGATACGGAAATGCCAGCCACGCATTCATCAAGCCAAATAATGCTCCCGTCGTTAAGCGGAAGAATGGCGCAGTCTCGCGTACAGGCCACAGCGAAAACGGTGCATAACTCAGCAATTGGCTCAACCCATCCAGACCAATCGGCCCCAATCCCACAATGACGTAAATCCACAGCGGCAGGGGACGAATACGCCGCCGCACATAGGGAATTGCGTAGATCAAGCCGCCACCAAACAATGCCAGATAGATTGCCGCATCACGGGCGCAGAGTGTGGTCTTGTACCCCATCTCCTCATTGCCACGAAATTCGCGTGCCGGGAAGAAGAAATCCGGTGTGAAATCACGCGGGGATGTGCCGGGGTTCAATCCGTCAATTTCAGCCGCGTAACTTTCATAAGGCTGCAAATCTGTGCCAGCGATCTCACGCGGATAAAATGTCTGCTCACCATAGAAGAAAAGTGAACGAAAAGCGAATTGATGGCACATGGGGCTATAAAACGTATAGAGGATATTCGCCGGCCCAGTAATACCGAGCTGCATCAGCGTCGGCGCAACGAAGGGCATTGTTGCATACAATCCTACGAAGAATAACACAATTCGCAGCCAATTCTTCGTTGCCCAGAACAGCGTTCGATTGATGCGCAGGCGCGTGTTGTTCACAGTGTTTGATGCCTTCGTCACGGAATGCCGGCTCCTCAATGGGTTGAAAGTGCGGATTGCAGAGTATCCAGAGTAACTGCCCCATAATAGATGTGCGTGATTATACCATCGGGTGATACCAGAAATGTAGATGGCTGCCCCAGGATACGATATTGGTGCGTGATTGTCTGCTGTGGATCAAGCACAATTTCAAAACTAAGTTGGTATTCCGTGACCCACGCCGCTATTTGCTCTGGCGTTTCACCTACGTTGATACCAATGATCCGCGCTTGACCGCTTTCATGCAGTGCCTGCAATTCGGGCATTTCGGTACGGCACGGGATGCACCACGTCGCCCAGAAGTTCAATACAAGCGATTCGCCGGATGCATCCAGCAAATTGAACGGCTCGCCAGAAAGGGTATCTGCCGTGAATGGCGGTGCAAAGTAGCCCATTTCCGGCGCAACATGCCCAAGCCCGGTGATTGTTTCACCCGTGTAGTCCGCACGCTGCGGCAAACCAGCGCTAACAACAATCCACAGCGCGGCGAAGAGAGAGACAATTCCGGTGAAGAATGTGAGGATGCGAGACATAAAAAACAGGCAGCAAACGAAGCATCATTGACGAATAATAGGCAAAATGTCAATTCAAGTCACCGAGGATTAAAATCCCCGGCTACAAAAGTCCAAAACCCACTAAAGGGGTTATCAATCAGAATGCATGTCTAAGCGTCCCTTTAGACATGCATTCGGACGTACAAAAGCACGTCCCCAAGAATCGACAAATCACGTTGATGGGATTGGTCTCAACTATCCAACAGTGGATCAATCACTTCAAGCACCTGCTCTTCGAGCATGATGCCGAAATTGCGACTCATGATGATACCATTTTGATCAAGGATGAAGGTACTCGGTTGGCTGACGATGGCGTACTGGTCATTGATTTCGTTGTCCTCATCCACTGCCAGCGGGAACGTCAGGCCGAACTCTTCCTGAAATTCCAGCACAGCCGCTTCGGTATCGTTCACTGCCAGCGCCAGGATGGTAAAACCATCGTCTGCATGATCTTCATAAAGCTGCTGGAAATCCGGCATTTCCCGGCGACACGGGACGCACCACGTCCCCCAGAAATTCAGCAGCACCACCTGCCCGCGCAATTCATCCAGCGAGACTTCTTCCCCATCAAGCGTCGTCACAGTGAAGTTGGGCGCACGGTTGCCAATTTCCAGCCCGACAGGTGCGCCGCTTTCTTCTGCCAGCCCGGTGATTGTGCCAACTTCTTCTGTAACGCCTTCGGAGCTATCCAGCGCGGGAGCCTCTTCTTCCACAATTTTGATGCGGAAGCTGGTTTCGGTGGCTGTGTCGTCCAGAATTGCCGTTACAGTATACTGCCCTGCGGCTGGCAGCATGACATCATTCATGCCGAGATAGTCATTCTCTTCAACCAGCGTTACATCACTGCTGCGAGCGATCTCGTCGCCGTCAGCATTGGTCAACACCAGTGTGAAGGGTACCAGTTCCACAAGATTACCAAGTTCAACATCCACTGCTATTTCTTCTTCTGCATGGAAGACGAATTGCAGTTCAGTTGTTTCGGCGGTCAATTCGGCGCGGGAGCTTTGCCCAACTGCGAGCGGTACGAGTGTGCCACCTACGCAGGAACCAATCTGGTTGAAGTGAATATCGCCCTCAAAGAACCCAAGGCCACATTCTTCGATACGATATGAAATATCAGCAGTAGAAAGCGAACTGCTCAATGCCTGTAGTTGCCCGGATGCTACCATTACACCAATAACCACCAGCAGCAAACCGCTGAAGATTTCAATCTGGTGCATGTACTTCTGCAAGCGACGCAGCACACCCTGAGCGGTTTCAACGAGGCCAGCGGTCAGCATGAAGGGAATGCCCAGGCCAAGCGAATAGGCCGTCAGCATGGGGATTGCCACACCGATTTCACCCGTTTGCGCAGCAACCGTGAGGATTGTTCCAAGCAGGGGGCCAATACAGGGTGTCCAGCCAGCGGAAAACACAATCCCCATCACAAATGATCCACCCAGGCCGCTGCTGCTCTTGCCTTCCATCTCCATACGTGTATCGCTGTACAGCAAGGTCTCCAGGCTGTCGAGCGTATCCGTCCAGAACTCACCCGGTTGGCTCAAGGCATCATTCAGGAACATCCACAGAATGAAGGCAGCAATTGCTGGCAGGGCAAGAATCGGTTGGACAAATGCCCATAACAGAATCAGCGATCCAACGACTGCAACAACAATGGTTGTGAGGAAGTTATCCAACAAGCCGGGACGCGCCTTCAACCAGCCGAAAATACTGCGCAGCGCCCCCATGAAATGCAGGCCAAAAAAGATAATCACGATGCCGCCCACACGCCCGATGATGTCCGTCAGGACGGTAACAGCCCCACCAAGCACACTCACCAGCGCACTGGTTGCAATACCAATCGCAACAAATACGACCGTGAAACCCAGTACGAAAAACAGCCCATGCAAGAGCAACCCGGCACGATCCGCGGCGGCGCTTGTGGGGGTATCAATTTTTGCCTTGCCCGATTCAAGGGCGATGTCTCGGGTCATGCGCCCGCCCATATAACCGATGTAGGCCGGAACCAGGGGCAATACACATGGGGAGACGAAGGAGAGCAACCCGGCGACAAATGCCAGGCCCAATGTTATATCTTCCATACAGCGTCACTCTCTGTTACTTATCTGCGGTTCATACGACTACGACGTTACTATACTGTCCAATTCTTACAATATCGTGTCAGGTCAATGTGTTTCATCACACATCATGCTACAATACTGGCTACGCATTGGACATTGGTAGAAAATCACCCGCATGACGGAAAAAACGCAGTACCTCAGCGCGGTTCGTCTGCTGCAAGACCTCTCGGAAACAGAACTCGCCTCTGTAGATGAGCAAACCCACCTCGTCCGCCACCAGCCCGGACACCTATTTTACATGCCGGAAGACCAGGCAGAAGTGCTGTTCATCCTCAAAAAAGGTCGTGTTCAGTTATATCGCATCTCACCGGACGGGCGAAAACTAATAGTGGCGATCTTGCGCCCCGGAGCCATCTTCGGGCATATGGCAATTGCGGGGCAGGGCTTGCATAACACCTATGCGCAGGCTGTAGACGACTGTGTGATTTGCGTCTGGAGCAAGGACGATGTGGAGCGTTTGCTGCGCCAGAAGCCGGAAGTCGCCCTACGCTTCCTGGCGGCTGTGAACGACCGCCTCACACAGGTGGAAGATCAACTTGCAGAAGTGGCATTCAAGCGCGTTCCTGCACGGCTGGCAGGTTTATTGCTGCGCTTGATGGATGAACACGACGGAGATTGTGTCCTGCGGGGCTATACACACCAGCACCTTGCAGACATCCTGGGGACATACCGCGAGACTGTCAGCCAGATTTTGAACGACTTTCGTCAGAATGACATCGTGCAAACCTACCGCAAGCGAATCGAAATTCACGATCTTGCAGCACTCCAGATCATCGCAGCAGAATAGATTCTCAATGAAGCAGGAAAAGGGAAGAAAAAAGCAGGGAGAACGTGCGCTCTCCCATTGAAGTCTTACCATCTGTGCATTAGCGGGAACGCCGCCTGCGATTTTGTAAGGAGGCTTCCACACATTTTGCGCCAGTGCGCCCGATATTTGTACCGTGCCGCACACCTGCCGGAATATCAATACGATCTCCCACACGCAAGCGCACACTCTGGTTCAAATCCGGGAAAGTTACTTCTACAGTGCCTTCCAGCACATAGAGGACTTTATCGTAATTGTGGGTACGGACAGCATAGCGATAGTTCGCCTTGTTCATCCACATGTAGGGTCGCAAACCCTGGTCTTTCATCATCCCCATAATAGTCTGCATAGAGGGGTGTTGGCTGCCTTGCCAGCGGCGGATGGAAATGGTTGCATCCTTCACTGCCATAGAATTCTCGATCCTTCTTGTAACGAACGTATGATACATCCTTGCGCTTTGTATAGGAGTTTAGTCCTTCTGTCAAGCAATTCACGCCTACCTGTCGGAATTGTAACCATAATCACACGGTTGTTAACAGGCGCTAGGGCTGGCGTTTTCCGGGAGCAAGTTCTTTCTCTAAGAGCCAACACGGTTCATGAGAGGGAAGCAAATAGCCTAATCTGGTTGGATTTTCCCAACTTCCGTTATTATCCCCAAATCGCCGATACCCCATACGGTGATAAAGTTGTAACGCTCGTAGATTATCCTGTGCCACTGCCAGGGTCACCACACGGAATCCACGCAGCTTGATGATGTGTTCGGCTTCTTCCACCAACCGCGTACCGATACCCATCCCCCGGAACATCTCCATCACCTGGAAAGAATACAAATACGCTCGCTCAATACCATCTGCGAGAATCTCGTTGTTGCCCTCGAATTGCAAAAACACGCGCCCCACTGGGAAAGCATTGGTCTCAGCGATCAGCATCAAGCGCCTACCACGCAATTGCTCCCGATAGGAACGAGCGAACAGGCTGCGGAGCCTTTCATATTCTCCGTACCACTCCAATTTATACAAGTCTTCTTTCCGCGCTGGACGAATCGTAAAATCCAGCGATGCAGTAAATTGTGTGACTCGCTCTTCAACCATTCATCACCTCGGCAATGATACCTTCTAACAGCACTCGCTCGGCTGCCGCATCGCTCACTGCGCCATCCAGAACAGCCACTCGCAGCCGTTCCAGGATTTCCGCATACTTTGGCCCCGGTGGAATCCCCATCTGCTTGAGGGTGTTCCCATTCGCATAGGGTTTACGCTGCTGCCAATCTTCCCGATAACGGCGCACATTCTCGCGCACGGTATCATCATCCAGCATAACGACCAGCGCACCCAGCACCATTTCGGGAACACCACGCAACAATGCATCGACCCGGCTTGGACGTGGTTCTTCCTGTCGTAAGAGTTCCGAGTCGTGCAGTAGAAGCGAGGTTTGCTGAATGGATTTGGTCAGCGTTTGATTGAATAGCAATCGGTCACAAATTGCCGCGATTTCTTCCGGTGTGTGACGCGCTAGCAGTAAATGCCAGCGCAAATCCATCGAATCTTCAATCCATTCTGGCGCATCCGCCAGCCGTTGAAAGTCACTTTCCGAATGCGGAGCAAGGCGGAATGACGGGTGGATAGCACGGAGTACGCCGATTGACTTCAACTTCCAGTATCCTTGCAATGGTTGATCTTCTTTGAGCAGCAGCGCCAATTCATTGCGCAGGCGCTCCCCGGTGATGCGCCGCAGCATCGGCAGCGCTCGTTGAATCAGTTCAGCAGTACGCGCCTCAATCTGGAAATTCAGGCGTTCAGCAAAGCGCACGGCGCGAACAATGCGTGTGGGATCATCAACGAAGCTCAGGCTGTGCAACACGCGAATTACGCCGCGTTCCAGATCATGCAACCCACCATAGAAATCCAGCACACGCCACATTGTCCCTGGCGGACTGAGCTGAACTGCCAGCGTATTCATTGTGAAATCGCGCCGCCGCAAATCCAGCTTGATCCCGCTGGTGTAGACGGTTGGCAATGCGGTGGGATGCTCGTAGAGTTCGCTGCGTGCTGTGGCAAAATCCAGGTGATCGGGTAGTTGATTGATTGTCACGCCGATATTTTCGGCAACAGCTTCATTCAGAAGCCACTTTGCCGTGCCGAAAGGACGATAACTGTGGACATCTCCGCCATAGGTTGCCGCCAGCGACTCCACAAAAGCAATGGCATCGGCTTCTACGACAAAATCAATATCATAATTCGGACGTTCCAGCAGCAAATCCCGCACCACACCACCAACCAGATAGAGCGGCAAGCCTCTCCCCTGGGCAAAAGCAGCAATGGTTTCGATCAAACCAACATTGGCTTCTCCGAGGATACGCTCGGCAGCCGCCAGGTCGATGTGCGGAATCTCCGGCGTTCGCATAGGATGCTTCTGCGCCCAATGCTTGATGAGATCCGTGCGCGTCACAATGCCAATAAGTTGCTCGCGCTCATCCACTACCGGAATTTGTCCCCAGTCGGATTCAACCATGACTTCTTCCAACCGTGCGACTGAATCATGCGGCGTGAGGGTAATCGTTCCACTGAGCATCACATCGCGGACGGTGGCTTCTTGCAAACCATGTTCCAGCGCTTTATCCGCATCGCGCAGGGTCAGCAACCCAACCACGCGATTCGCTTCTAGCACGGGGTAGCCTTCATGCCCAATGCGCCGCAGCCGTGCGATGCCCTCGGCAATGGCTTCGTCTGCATTCACCGTCTGCACACCATAGGACATCAAATCACCCACACGCACCGCTGGTTGGATATGCTGCTGCAACCAATCCCAGATTTGAGCTGTGATCGTGGGCAGTTCACCTTTGTAGATTGCGGCGGCGGCGGCGCGTGGATGTCCCCCGCCACCAAGTTCCCGCGCCAATTCACCCGCGTCGATGGCATCTTCCCGGCTGCGACAGACAAGCTGCATATTCTTCGGCATCTGCACCAGCACAAAAACCGCATCACTATCCAGCACATCACTCAATGCGGTTGTGACCGTGCTGATTCCCGCGATGACTTCGTTCACGACTGCACTTGCCAGCGTCACCGTGAAGCCCTGAATACTGCGGCTTTCAGCATCTTGCAACAACAACTCAAACAAGTCTTGCTGCTGGCTGTTTAGCGGGTCGGTTGTGAACCGCTGCACCGTATCCAGCACCGCGCCATGATCCAACAGCCATGCCGCCGCCTGGAGATCACGCGGCGTGGTACCGCCATAAGTCATCATGCCTGTATCTGCATAAATGCCCAATGCCATCAGCGTACATTCCAGCGATGTCAGCGGGATGCGCTCTTCGCGGATACGCTCTAGCAACAAAGTCGTCACCGCACCCAGGTCTTCCCCCACCCAGGTTTCATACGGCTGCAATTTACGTTCCAGGGCGTGGTGTTCGTAAATGATCGTCGGCGTTTTGGCCTCCACACCGGGGAAATCCTGTCGGCTGTGTGTATCCGTGAGGATGATGCGCGTGATCGGTTCTTCGGGGGCAAAATCATCCCAGGGAACAAAGGGTAATCCGTTGCCATAGAGGTGCAGGAAATCTGCGACGTTGGCATTCTGGCGAGAAGGCAGCACTGGAACAGCATTCGGGTGCAGCTTATGCGCTGCCAGCATCGAAGCCACCGCGTCAAAATCAGCATTTTGATGTGTGAAAATCACTTCCACGCGCTTTTATTGCCTATCCCCTGACCTGTAACTAGATTTCCAGTATAGCCCAGTTATTCAACGCGATGCAGGGATAGGCCAACCTTCGGCGCTGAATTCGATAGAGAGGTCAGGATTCGCCTGGTAGCTAATGGGCAAGGTGTAGAGATCCACCACATTCTCTGCCCCTGCGCGTTCCACCCACTCGTCCCGCTGTGCGGGGTCAAACCAGCGGATCAGCAGCAGATGCGCTTGATTGTCGGCAAATGCGTCAATCGAGGAAGTTGTGAACAGCTCTGGATGTTCGATCTGGAAATTGCTCTCTGCCAACTGTTCAATAACAATTTCTACTCCGGGGAACGTTTCAGCAGTAAGGGTGAGGGTCAGGCCATCGGGATAGCCCAGATTTGCCAGTGCCACCCGCGCTGCCAGCGGATCTCGCGTGTGATCGCTACCGGGGAGTACACCGGGAATCTGTAGCGCAGCCAACAAATCACGCGGACTCAGCGCCGAACGTACCAGCGCGGCGACTGTCTCCTCAGAGAGTGGTATGGCTGCTGGGTTGAGTACCAGGGCGACATGCTGCGAAATCGGCGATTGCTGCCAATCGGTGACAGTGCCATAGGTTGCTACAATATCGTACATGCTGAGGTCTGCCCCAGCGGGAACAACCTCGGCGCTGGCGAAGATTGCATCATCCGGCAAATATTGCACCGCACCACCCAGCAAACCATAGCGTAAGGCTGGCAGCGGGGTCTGCGTGGCGGTTGCGGCGGCACTGGCGGAGTCCTCTACGGTACTCGTCACCAGTGCAACCGGAGTTGTTGCGGCTTCGCAGGCTGCCAGTAGTACGATGAGACTGAGATACCAGCCGAAACGTCGCATAGGGATGTTATGCCGTCGGTGGCAGCCAGGTAGCCAGACCGCGATTCGCCATACTGAGCGACACAGAAGCATTGAACAGTGCCAATACAGCGAAGGCAATCGCGGCGCTGCGATCATCGCGTCCACGCAGCATGCTGAATAATCCCGGCATAATCACAATCAAGAACGCCATATACAGGAAGTAGATCAAGATGCGGTTCTCTGAAGCGATGGTGAAGCCTTGAAGCCAGAGGAAAACACCCACACCCAGCACAACCAGATTGAGGATCACATAGACTGCCACCGAACCCCAGAAATTGCCAGAGAGCGGTTTTTCCTGTGCGCCAAGAATCCCGGCGTAAATGCCCAGGATCAGTGAATACAACGCTTGCATCAAAAAGAGGATATTGTGAAGGTCGGACATGTTTTGTACCAGTACTCCTACGAACCAACCAGAATGAGCCGGGAAAATTGTATCACATTCCCGGCACTGGCTCGATGAGTAGGTACTAGATTGTGGTTGTGATGGAGGTCAGCAAACCGAGTTCAGCAACCAGCCACACCAGCATCAGGATGTTGAACGCGATCAGGCTGGGTTTCTGCGACATGCCGGAAACATCCGTCTCGTTGCCGCGCATATCCGTGTTCCAATCGAACATCGAAAGGGTGAAGACGATGATAATCCCAATCGGCCCCAACCATGCCGGGAATGCCCCGAGAACGGCTGCCAACACAATGCAGGCAATAGCTGTCCCCAGCGTCGCAAACAGCAGCACGCGGGATTTTGCCTCACCAAGTAGAATTGCGGTGTTCTTCAGACCCGCTTTTTCATCAACCTCAAAGTCATCAATCTGGTTATACAACTGCCCATACATGGAAATCAACGTCACAGCGATGATCGGCAGCCATGCCACACCGGGGAAGGTCGCGTAAATTAAGTAACCGCTGAAGATCAGCAAACCGGAGAGCATCAGAATATGGGAGAGAATATCCACCACCGGACGCGCCTTCAGGCGGAAAGGATGTGCGGAATACAAATAGCTGAGTACCAGCGTCAGACCACCCGCGCCGAAGGTTTTCCAGCCCCCGAAGGCATACAGCGCCAGTGAAAGCACGAAAACCAGCCCGGTTGCAACGGTAGCTTCGGTGTGCGTGAGCAAGCCAGAACTGACGACGTTGCGTTCTTTTTTCCAGGCGCTTTCTGCATCATCCGGGGCATCTTCAATATCGTTAATCATGAAAGCGAAGGCCATCGCCAGAATATTCGCCAGAACAACAGGCAGCAACTGCCATGTTAATTGCCCGCCATCCAGATGCACCGCCAACATCGCGCCACATACAACCAGCGGGACGGTATACGGAACGTGCTCACGCCAGCGGGTCAGGCGCATCAACGCACGGCTTTTGACAAGGATACCGACTTTAATCGGAGTGGTGACCCCTTCAGACATAAAATCCCCCTACATTGATCGTTTCTGAAGAAAATACAAGTGCAGTAACACATAAGCAATAGATGAGATGCGCAATGCGGAAATTGCCGCTTGGCAAGTGTGACAGCGAAAATTATGATGGCGGCATGATGAAAGTACGACGCAGTTCACTATCTTCGTTGCTGCTGATTTTCGTTCTGGCGGCCTGCAACCTAACAGAGGCTACCCCGGTTGCCGTCGTCCCTCCGACAACGGCCTACCTCAGCATTGCCCAAATCAGCACAGTGGAGCCGGAACCAAGCGCCACGCGCCTCATGCATGCCCTGCCCACAGCGACTGACATTGCACCGACCGAGACAACAGCCCCCACTGTATCACCCTATTCTTGCGGATTGAATGAAGGGAATCATTCTCACATTCAGCACCGTGTTGCTGCTGAACTTGATTACGCGGCGAAGACGGTACAGGTTGCGCAGGAAATTACCTATTTGAATCGCACCGATGTGGCTTTCAGTGATCTGGTGCTGGATGTGCAGGCCAATGCCTGGGACGGCGCATTCACGCTCGAACGAGTTTCCCGCGCCGGAAATGCAACTACGTATGCGCTCAACCTGAATGAATTGACCATTGCCCTACCAACACCGTTGAATCCTGGCTGCGCGGTGACACTGCAACTGACGTTCACCATCAACGTACCGCAGATGGGGATCGGCCTCAGTTCATTCAAAGGCTACTTTGGCTACAACCAACGGCAGATGAACCTGGCTTTGTGGTTGCCAACCCCCGCACCGCGTTTCAACAATAGCTGGTTGATCCATGAACCACAGCCAATTGGTGAACAGACGGTGCTGGAACAAGCGGATTGGGATGTGACGCTCACGGTAGAGAATGCGCCAGATACGCTGCAAGTGGCAATGCCAGGTGAAGTCGAAGAACTGGGTGAAAATCGCTGGCGTGTGATTCACAACGCAGCGCGAGATTTTTCCTTGAGCCTGGGCGAAGGATACCGCACGATAGCACAAACTGCGCCAGATGGCACGCGGATTGAAGTGGTGCATTTTGGCGATGTGGTGCGTTCCACCTCGGATGGTAGCACGGTGAACGGCGCAGCTCATGTGCTGGAAGTCGCGGTGCAAGCCGTTGAGCAATATAGCTCGCTCTTCGGCGCATATCCATATGAACGTATGCTGATTGTGCAGGGTGATTTCCCGGACGGCATGGAGTTCAGCGGAATGGTTTTCGTCAGCACGAACTGGTTCTACACCTTTGAAGGCGGTGTGCAGAATTACCTGACGCTCATCACCGTGCATGAAATCTCGCATCAGTGGTGGTATGCGCGTGTCGGCAATGATGCAGCCTATGCACCCTGGTTGGATGAAGCCCTGGCAACCTACAGCGAATACATCTGGTATGAAGAATTTCACCCTGATTTGAAGAATTGGTGGTGGTCATTCCGGGTAGCCTGGTATAACCCGCAGGGTGATGTCGATAGTAACGTCTACGAATATGCATCGGCACGAGATTATATCAACGCGGTGTACCTGCGCGGGGTGCAGATGCTACATAACCTGCGCGAAGACATCGGCACACAAGAATTCTTTGATCTACTGGCAGATTACGCCCAGGCCGGGGATGGAGCCATTGCCACACCAGCGCTATTCTGGTCACTGTTCACACCAGAGCAACTCGCGGCTACGAGCGGAACGCGTGCAAATTTCCTGCGCAACCCGGAGATCGTCCCCACAAATATCGAAGATCCGTGATAGCTATCATCTCGCGTTTAGCTCTCTTGGCTACACTTACACTTAGATTTGTGAAACTCTGAACAGAAGGTGCTGGTTATGAATTCAGCCTTTGATCGTATGTATGAGATGACGGCCTTGGGTCGCCCGATTGATCCGCGTCATTTCACCAACTTGCTCATCCTGATTCTGACACCGCTGGTCGGTGGAGTGGCGGGTGGCTTTGCGCTGGCGAGTGGATTTGAACTGGGCATGGTTGCCCGCATCGGACTCTCTGCGGGGATTATCACCATACTCACCTGGATTCTCGCTCGTGAAACAGACCATGATCATCCCTGGTCAGCATTTCTGTCTGTCGCACTGGCACTGATAGCCTTCTACCTGATCCAGCGCAATATGCTTTTGCAAGAAAATCCTCGATTGCTGGATACTGCTGTGCTGACATTGTTCTTCTCAGTCGCCATTTTGCGCATCGTCAGCCGCATTGTGGGGCCGCCAACCCAGGTCATCGACTCAGTGGTTCTGTTGATTGCTACAACAGCGGTGGCATTCTTCGGCATCTGGGTGACAGCCTTCGCAGGGGTGCTGGCTTTTCTGCTAGATGGTGTGATGAGCAAACCCGCCCGGCGCAATTTGCTGTTTGCACTGCTGGCGGTTGTAGTTATCGTGGCACGCATGATCATTCGGGATATTGGCGAACCCGGTGCGCTGACGCTGCCCTATCTGCTGGTTGTTGTGGCGGTCAGCGCTGCGTATGGCGCAACCATCCTCGCAACTCGTCAGATGCGCGTGGGCTGTGATCTTGAAGGCCATGAATTGGATGTTCGCCGAGTACGCGCTTCGATGCTGTTGGGGTTGGTCATTGCGGTGATTGCTGCGCTGTGGGAAGGGAATGCTGGTGTGCTGAAAATGATGCCGCTGTGGGCTGCCCTGCTCGGTACGGCAGTGTATCGATTGCCAGCAACCGTGCTGCAATTTCGTACAGCCGCAGATTCCCGCCGGGAAAAACAAGAAAAGGAGATTGCCAGTGTCCCTGCCGATTGATGAGCAGATCACATTTCTGTATACACAAGATATGGCAGCAACCGCGCCGTTCTATGAGACTATACTTGGTCTGGAACTGGCGCTGGATCAAGGGGGCTGCCGGATCTACCATATCAGCGGACGCAAAGCCTATCTCGGCATTTGTGAACGCCAGCATGCGCGTCCAGCAGAAGGGGTCATTTTCACCTTTGTTACGCAGGAGGTGGATGCCTGGTATCAGAAGATCACATCACAGGGCATCACCTGCGAAAATGCGCCAAAGCTCAACGAAGAATATGGCATTTACCATTTCTTCGTCAAAGACCCGAATGGCTATTTGTTGGAGTTCCAGCGTTTCCTGGATGCCAATTGGGACAAAAGCGCGAGGTAACATGGGCTTGTAGGGTCAATTCATGAATCGACCCTACGAGTCACAGCAGATTGTTTTACCCGGTGGTCTTCATCCCCGCAGCAATGCCGTTGATGGTCGCCAGTACTGCTTCCAGCACTTCTTCGTATTCGTCATCCTCTTCCGTCATAGTGCGAAGCTGTTTCAGCAAATCCACCTGTATATAATTCAGCGGATCGACATAGGGGTTGCGGCGCTCAATGGAGGTGCGAATCGCGCTCATGTTCTCCAGCAATTGGGGCTGCCCGGTCACTTCGCAGATCATGTTATAGGCGCGGGTGTGTTCCGCTTTGATTCGCCCAAACATCTCCTCGCGGACGGCTTCATTTTCTACCAACATGGCATACAATTCCGCGATGCCCATATCGGCCTTGGCAACATCAAGCTGCGCATTGTCAATCACATTGCGGAAAAACGACCATTCCTGATACATCGTCTGTAGGATGTCCGTTGCGTTGTCCGTTTCATCACAGAATCGTTCAAAGGCGCTGCCAATCCCAAACCAGCTTGGGATGATGGCGCGGCTCTGCATCCAGGAAAAAACCCAGGGAATTGCCCGCATTGCGGCGAAGCCACCTTTTGCAGAGCGCTTCGCCGGGCGCGAAGAAATCCTCAGTTGCGATAATTCATTGATGGGCGTTGCGGCCTGCCAATACGGGATGAATCCTTCAGATTCATACACAAAATCGCGGTACACCTCGCGCCCGTATTCTGCCATTTTCTCCATCGCATCCACCCATTCAGGGCGAACCTTATGATCTTCATCGCTGCTCAGACCACGAAGGGCGGCGTTCATCACCTGCTGCAAATGGCGGTAGGCAATCTCGGCATTGCTGTAACGGTAGGCGATGACTTCGCCCTGTTCGGTGATCTTGATGCCACCCTGAAGCGAACGCGGCGGTTGGGATAGAATCGCACGATTGGTGGGGCCGCCACCACGCCCAATGCTGCCGCCGCGACCATGGAAGAATTCCAGCGCAACACCCTGTTCTGCACAAGTTTCAGAGAGTTGATCCTGCGCTTTGAATAGATTCCAGTTTGAGGCCAGGTAACCGCCATCTTTGCTGCTATCTGAATAGCCAATCATTACCTGCTGGCGATGATCGCCGCGTGCATCCAGGTACTGCTTATAGGCCGGATTTAAGAACAGGCGCGTCATCACATCTGGTGCGTTGCGCAAATCCTGGATGGTCTCGAACAGCGGCACAATCTGCACATGTTCACTGATGCCGACTTCACTGGCAAATAACAGCATCGCCAGCACATCGCTGGGCTGCTTGGACATGCTGGCGATCACGGTATCAATCACCGCAGTGCCGAATTTGTCATGTGCCCTGCCGATCATCTGCCAGGTGCTGACAATACGGCGAGACGATTCTGAGAGCTTTTCAATGTTCGGCGGGAATAACGGACGTTGATTGAGGATTTCTTTTGTCAGCAAATCCGTCTTCGTTTCTTCATCCGCGTTGAGGTAATCCGAATGAATCTGGTATAGACGGAAGATTTCATCAATCGTTGCCGCGTGTAAGCCAGCATCTTCGCGGATTTCCAGCGGAGTCAGGTGCAAGCCAAAGACTTTCACCTTGCGCATCAACGGGCGAATGACCTGTTCAGCCACCCGCTCACCATTGTTTGCCATCAGGCTGTCATACACCATTTGCAGGTCAGCTAGCAAATCTGCCCCTGTTGCATATTTGTCACCGTCGAGCTTCTTCCAGATGACATGCATGGCTTTGCGGTAGGGTTCGCCTGTGAATTTCCCGGTCTGGTCAGCGAATTCCGGGTAGGCTTGTTCATCACCTTCACCGACATACTGTGTGAGGTGCGAACGCAGATCATCAATCTCCTGGAGATAAACATGGCGTGCGGCTTTGCGCAGGGTCTTCAACGTTTCCCAGGTGACTTCTTCCGTCACATTGGGGTTTCCGTCGCGGTCTCCGCCAATCCAGGAAGCGAAATACAAAACAGGCGGTATGTCATCCCAATTATGATCAGGGTATTCTTTTTCAAGACTAGTTTGCAAGTCGTCATAAATATCAACCACAGTCTCCATGATAACGTTCGTCATGAAGTACAGGCCAAAATCCACTTCGTCAGCGACGGTTGTCTGCTGCGGGCGAATGGGCTTGGTCTGCCATAATTCTTCGATCTCTGCCGCCAACTCTTGCTGCAAGTCGTCCACCTCGCGTGGGATCATCGCCTCGCGGTTATAACGCCGCAGCATGTCCGTGATGGATCGCAGTTTCAGCAGCACCTCTTTGCGCTTTGATTCCGAGGGATGCGCAGTCAATACCAGGCGCAGTCGCAAGCGAGCCAGCAAATCACGCATCTGATCTGCGGTGAGGCCATATTCACGTAGGGTACGTACAGCCTGTGCAATATCTTCGCCTAGCTTCCCTGCGCGTTCCCGGTCACGCAGCACGCGAATGCGTTGCTGATCTTCCGCGATGTTGGTGAGCTGGAAGTAATTGCTGAACGCCTGGATGAGAATCTTCTTCTGAGCAAGCGTCGTATCCCGAATGCGCTGTTCGAGGCGTTCGGCGGCATTGGGTACAGGGACCCTTCTGGCACGGGCTGACTTACGCACTTCTTCGACCAGTTCCAGCGCGTCTTCTCCGTGCTGCTCTTTGATGATTAAGCCCAGGGAATTACCGAGAAATTTAATATCACGGCTCAAAGGGCTGCTACCTTCGATGTAATTTTGCATAGGTTCGATTCTTTCTGAAACAGATCCCACATCGGAAATTGTGATTGTAACGCGGAATGACGCTGTTTCAAACTAGTTGCCGACGAAGCTGCTCGCCAATCCCTGGAAACCATTGCGCAATGTATTGTTCATTAACTGATACAGATCATTCGCACTGAACGGAATTTTCTGTCCTGTGTCATCAATAACGTGGCCTGCCAGCACCTGCGAAATCGGAACCCAAACATCCTCAGGCTGCAATTTGAGCGAACGCTGTAACCCGGTCATATGGAATATTTCAAAGCGGTAGGATGTCAACGCGCCGAACGTCGGTGAGATGATTGGCGGGAGTTGCAACCCCGTGATGATGCATTCCAATTGGTAATGCACCGCATGTTGTAGATCATCAGCAAGTTCTTCCTCAATCTCACGGATCATCGTGAAGCGCAAATCCGGGTCACTATCTTTACGCCTGCCGCCGATGAGTTGGTACTGTTTTGCGTTGGCATCAAATTGAAAGAGCAATTCCCCCACGCCTGTCTGCGGATTGGTGCGCTTGATGAGTACCTGCGCGACCTGCTCATCCCGCACGGCTGGTGCAGCATGTAATAAATTACTGCGTCTTGTTTCCATGGCGTGCAGCAAAGTTGCAGCATTTTGCAGCGGATTCTGCGTGCCGTCCGGGTAGACCCCACGAGATCGCCAGTCATCGACAATGGGAACTTCTGTTTCAACATAAGAAGCCAGAGACATCAGGAAGTATTTCGCCGTCTGCGAAGATGCCTGTACGCGCCCTTCAGCATCCATCTTCACTGCGCCAAGTATTTGTAGTAGCGATGCGACTCCACGCAAAAATTCTGGGTTCACGTCCGGTAGTACCACATCGAGAGGTTGTGCATCCTGGTTTGACTGGGGTATGCGACGTAAAAACTGCGCCAGTTCACTTGACATAAAATCTCTCCACAAATACGAACACATGTTCAATATAACTGCATTCTGGCAACCTTGTTTGGACTCGTATGAATATCCAAACAAGGCCATCTTATGTGCCAGATGACGTAAGCAACTCTATACTATTAGATATTGCCCATTCAACAATGTAAGGTATTCCATGCTATCCATTGCTCATACTTGCGCTGTCGTCGGGCTGGAAGGCCATCTCATCGAAGTACAGGTTGATTTTAATCCACGAGCAGGCATCCCCTATTTCACCATCGTTGGCCTGCCCGATTCAGCAGTGCGCGAGAGCCGCGAGCGCGTGAGAGCCGCAATCAAGAACAGCGGCCTGCGCTTTCC
>CAYVVZ010000007.1:0-151706 GCA_964455365.1 uncultured Anaerolineaceae bacterium
AACGCAGCGGGAAGACCGCTGCATGTTCACTTCAGGTCGGACTATGTGACTCCGGTAGGACTCGAACCTACGACACTCTGATTAAAAGTCAGGTGCTCTGCCAACTGAGCTACGGAGCCATCCAGAAGTTGTATTGTACGATTTTGTCTTGGACTTTCAACCCATAAATTTGCCAATCTGGCTGTTTTGTTCCCGAATCAGGTTGAAGACTGGCCTTTTTCTGCTGCGAGTAGGGCACGCAGTTCATCATCAATGAAGGGCGATGTGAATAAGTCTGGTGCTTCTGTACCTTGTTTGCGTCGGGTGACTTTGAAACATTTGATGTGATCGTAACCCGGTTTTGGGCGGCTCAGTTTTGTGATCGGTACGCACTCATAGATGTCTTGCACGTAGAGCAATGTTTGCTCACTGATGATGATCTCACCAGGGCCTGCCTGCTCCTGTAAATATTTGCAGATGTCAGTTGCTTCCCCTAATGCGGCAAATTCCTGGCGTGTTTTTCCACCGAGGTTACCCAGAACCGCTGGCCCTGTGTGGATACCAATGCCGTAGAAGAGCCTCTGGTCTTCTGGCAGCACTTCATGTTGTGCGTGCAGGTCAAGCACCAGTTGCAGTGCAGCCTGGATTGCGCGGGTTGGATGGTCATCCTGCGGATTCAACTGTGTGTTCCACAAGCCTGTCACGGCATCACCCATGTATTTATCGACCAAACCTTCAAATAAGCTGATGGCATCGCTCGCAAGGCTCAGATATTTGTTGATGACAGTCATTAGTTCTTCCGGCTCAAGGTTCTCGCTGAAGCTGGTAAAGCCGCGAACATCTGCAAACAGGGCAGTGACTTCTCGTTCTTCAATGCTGATTTCTGATGGAGTCACATCTGCGAAGGCTGGCGGCAAATAGACCTGCACTTCGAGCAGTTGTTTCTCACGCAGTTTTCGTTCCGTTAGATCATCCACGACAATTGCTACACCTTGCGTGCCTTCCGCATCACGTAGCGGGCTAGCGACAAAGGCCAGATTACGCCGCTGGTCATTGATGATGGCATCACATTCCCAGGTGCGTTGCTGTCCGGATTGCTGTACATCTGAGACTTGCGTAATGCAATTCTCCCCCAGGAAGGGGAGGGCTTCGGCGATTCCTTGGTCAATGACCTCTGCGATGCCGAAAATGTTGGTTGCTGCGGAGTTGATCGTCAGAATGTTGTGGTCATTATCAATAGTGATGACCCCACTGGCGATGCTATTGAAGAGATTATCCACTCGGTCACGGATTTCGGTAACTTCATTCAGTCGGCGTTGTACCGATTCAAAGAGCCGGGCGTTTTCGATGGCGACGGCTGCCTGACCTGCGAACGCTGTCAAGACTTCTAGCTCTGTAGCTTTGAACAACCCTGCCATAAAGCGATTATCGCAGTAGACTACGCCGATGACTTCATCGCGCACCTTGAGTGGAACTGCAAGAATGCTGCGAAGCTGGAAGTTAACAATGCTCTCCTGGCTCTGATAACGCTCGTCCATGCTGGCGTTATCGGTTAGCTCTGGCTTTCCGGTATCTGCCACCTTGTTGACGATTGTCTTACTGATAATCATGCCCTGGCTTTCATCCAGGGTCGATTGTTCCATTCCGCGGGCAACCCGAAATTCCAGTTCGCCGCTGCGTTTGTTCTTCAGGACGATGTACCCTCGTTCCGCACCAGTGAGCGCAATGACGGTATCCATCACTTGATTCAATACTTCGTGTGTGTTCAACGACGAATTGATCAGCGCGGTTGTATCCGCCAGCGCCCGCAGCGAGCGTAGTTCGACATGGCTGTCACCGACAGATTTTGACAGCATATCCATGCGTTGTTTTAATGTCCGTAGATCTTCCAGCGCACCCGATGGCAAATTTACACCACGCTTACGCAAGATCTCACGCTGTGCGCGAAGCAAGCCCAACACATCATTGAGTCGCTTGGTTGTACTCTGTAATTCACTAGCAGAAACTGTATTTTCTGCGCTGGCACTGCCTGGGGTTATGGGGGTCTCGTTAGTCATCTTGTTTGAATACCTCGTATACTCGCGTTTGCTGCTGGCGACCCTTCACCTGAATCGCAGGAAGTTCGGCAAATCGATACTGTTCGGCTGCACCGTTGCTGTTCTTTTCCAGGTGGTTTCGCGTATCTTCGCTGATGATGATCTGACCCGCTGTTGCATTCTCTTCTAACCGCTTGGACAGATTGATCGTATCACCAATTGCGGTGAAATCCCGGCGGGTGAGGCTGCCGACGTTGCCTAGCGTTGCAACCCCGCTGTGAATGCCGATGCGATAATAATGTGGGTTGGGATCAATGCCTAATTCTTTATAGAGGGTTGTGAAACGATCACGCATCAGCAACGCACATTCCAGTGCAAAAGCTGCGTGATCTTCTGTGGGGCGTAACTGAGTATTCCACATGCCCATGATTTCCGTACCCATGTATTTGTCAATGATGCCCTGGGAAGCGTGAATGCACTCGCTACCGACTGCCAGGAAATGGTTGAGGTTATCCATCATCTCAGTGGGCTTCACGCCTTTGTAGCTGCTCAATGGACGTACTTCAGCAAACATGCAGGTGACAACGCGCCGTTCCCCACCCAGGTCAATCTGGCTAATTTCGTGAATTTTATCGACCATTTCTTCGGGCAAGTAGGTCTTCAGCGTGTGGAGACGTTGTTCGCGCTGGCGTTCTGCCGTGATGTCATCCAGCACCAGCGCAACACCGCTGGTCTTCTCAAACGAATCGCGCAAGGGCGATAACTTCAAGCGAACAGCAATACGCTCGCCATCCTTGCGAGTCATTTCGCTTTCGAGTACTTGTAATTCGCTTTTTTGGAGTACATTTTGCAGTAACTCGCTCAGGTCAAGGTTGATGCGCGGCAGCACGCTATCCAGCGGAGCGCCAATTGTGCTGCGCATGGGAACTTCCAGGATGTTCTCGGCGGCGGGGTTGAAGGTGGTAATCAAGTTATCTGCATTGGTTGCCAGGATACCGCTACCCATTGAGTTGAAGACGTTGTCCATCAGGTCTTTCACACGGGTAATTTCACTCAGCATGTCCTGGATTTGCTCGTACAATCGCGCATTTGCCAGTGCGACAGCAGCCGTGTTCGCAAACGCCGTCAGCGTGTTTTTCTCACGCTCTGTGAATAACCCGGCCTGTAAGCGATTATCGACGTACACTGCGCCGAGGAGGGCATCTTTGTACATCAACGGAACACACAGTACCGAACGCAGTGTGTACCCCACAATGCTCTCATTGCCCTGTAGACGTTCATCTTTATAAGCGTTATCTGCGAGCAAAGCTTTCCGTGTCGTGAAGACTTCGTTCAGAATTGTGCGGCTAATCTGCGGTTCTTCGTTGGCAGATGCACCGCGTCCCAGTGAATCATCATGGCTGACGCGGAAATCGACATCACCGCTGACCGGATCAATCAACGCAATGTAGCCCCGTTCCGCATGCGTGAGGACAATTACGATTTCCATCGCTTCCCGAATAACGGTATCCACATCCAGCGTCGTTGTGATCTCTGCTGACATACTGCCGAGTGCGCGTAACTGGCTCAGTTCAACCTGTTCTTCAACCAGCACGGTTTCAAGTTGGTTTAAGCTCGATTGTACGCTGCTCAATTCGGTCAGTACCATCGGTGGTAGATTCAAGCCACGCTGCTTGAGAATCTCCTTCTGGCTCTTGAGTGCAGCCGCCACTTGTTCAACCAGGGTTTTCGCCTGACGCAGTTCCTGGATGGTTCCAGTGACAGGGGATGGATTGTTCGGCTGTGACATGCCTCGTATGCTCCCATGCAGTGGGCAACTAACTAGTTCCTTCATTATATGCAATTCAGCGAAGTTTGGCGGCAGTAGACGGTTATGATCTACAAACCAAACATTCTGGAGAGGTTTTTTGTCTGGAATATTGCATAGTATAACCGATACGTTGATTTTGGGTACTTCGGGTTTTTAGGTGGTAACGAGTTGATAAACCAGTCTTGTGTGAAATCTGTCACATTGGACTCTGTTTGTCGTGGGCAGGGCGCAGCGTGCATGTTATAATGCAACGTGTGAATGGTTTGTATTAGATTCCATACATACTGTATCTTTTTAGTCGAAAGGTGAATGCTGTGTCTTCACTAGTTCTCACCATTCGGGAGACGTTGCGCTATCGTGGTGCGATTGGGCAGTGGAGTTGGGTGCTGCATCGTCTGACCGGATTGGGTGTTGTTTTATTCCTTGTTCTCCATGTAATCGATACATCATGGTCAGTGTTCTACCCGGACTTGTATGAAAAAGCGATTGCCACTTATCAGACTCCGTTGTTCACCATCGGGGAATTTGCGTTGGTTTTCGCTGTGGTCTACCATGCGCTGAACGGGCTGCGGATTGCGATCTTCGATTTCAAGCCAGAATGGTGGCAGTTCCAGAAGCAGGCTGCATATTATGTACTCATTGGAACGGCTGTTATTCTGGTTCCGGTATTCATCGGTATGCTTGGGCATGTTTTTGAGTATTACAGTCACTCACCCGAAGTCAAACCGTTGAGTGAAGTTCTGCTGGAACAGATTCCGTTCCTGGCAGGGATGGTTATTGCCGGAATTGTGGCTCTGGTGTTGAGCTTCATTGTGGGTATAGTTCGTGGTGAAAATAACAGCGAAGCTGTTAGCGCCAAACAGCAGGGCAGCGCACTGGAAAAATTCTGGTGGTCGTTTATGCGCGTTAGCGGCATTTTGATTATTCCACTGGTCTTTGGGCATCTGGCAATGATGCATGTCATCCAGGGTGTGTTCGACCTGACGGCAGCCGGTCATGCTGTCGTTGGTACGGATCTCATCAATGAGAGTGGAAGTGCTGTGGAATTTGTGGCACATCGCTGGAACTACCTCTGGAACGGCATCGCTATCTGGAAGATTTACGATGTGGCATTGCTGGCGCTGGTTACCGTACATGGTTTCAACGGGTTGCGCTATGTCCTCACCGATTACACCATGGGAAATCCGGTATTGCGCCGTGCCATGACCTATCTCACCATCATTGGTGCCCTGGTCTTGTTCTGGACGGGTGGTCGTGCGCTGTTGTACACGATTGAACCATCCTTCTACGAAGCCGCAGAAGAAGCTGCTCGCGCATTGTTGATCGGCAGTTAGTGTCGGTAGCTGTTGATTGGGGGGAATGGCAGTGATGCTTTTTCCCCTTTCATCTTCTCCAAACAATTCACCGTTATATTGCAACAAATCTGTAGAGGGGTATTGGTAGTATGCATATTCATAAACACGAAGCAATTATCGTCGGCGCGGGTGGTGCTGGCTTGATGGCTGCGCTGTACGCCAGTAAGGGCGGTGCAGATGTAGCGGTCGTCAGCAAGCTGTACCCTACGCGCTCTCACACCGGGGCAGCACAGGGTGGTATCAGTGCGGCTCTCGGCAACTTAGATGATGATGCACCGATTTTCCACGCTTACGACACCGTAAAGGGTGGCGATTACCTCACGGATCAACACGCTGCGTTGGTGCTGGCAGAAAACGCGATTGATGCTGTGATCGAACTGGAACATATGGGGTTGCCTTTCGACCGCACGGCGGAAGGTCGCATCAGCCAGCGCCGTTTCGGTGGGCATACCAGCAACTTCGGCGAAGCGCTGGTGCGCCGCGCCTGCCATGCTGCTGACCGCACTGGTCACATGATTTTGCAGACGCTTTACCAGCAGTGCATCAAGCAGCAGGTGAACTTCTTCGATGAATTCCAGGTTGTTGATTTGATCGTCAATCAGGATCGTGTAGTGGGTGTAGTTGCGGTATCTATCGGCACTGGCGAATTTCACATCTTTCATGGCAAGGCGGTTCTCTTCGCTTCTGGTGGCTGGGGACGTGCCTGGAGTGTGACCAGCAATGCACACAGCATGACGGGTGATGGTGCGGCGGTGGTGCTGCGCAAGGGTATCCCGCTGCAAGATATGGAGTTCTTCCAATTCCACCCGACAGGCATCTACAAGATGGGTATCCTCATCACAGAAGGTGTGCGCGGGGAAGGCGGCGTACTGCTGAATAATAACGGCGAACGTTTCATGGAAACTTACGCGCCGAGCGTGAAAGACCTCGCCAGCCGTGATGTCGTCAGCCGTGCAATTTACGATGAAGTGGAAGCGGGGCGGGGCATCAACGGTAAGAATTATGTTCACCTCGATATTCGCCCGGAAACAGTCAATCATTACTTTGAGCAAGAAGGTCGCACCGACCGCATTGATGATACCTACGTCGAGAAGAAATTGCCCGACATCCTGGATTTTTGCCGCACCTATCTCGGTGTTGATCCAGTGAAGGAGCCGATGCCTGTGCAGCCAACGGCGCACTACGCCATGGGTGGTATCCCCACCAATGTCGATGCAGAAGCCGTGGTCGATGAAAACTGGACAGTCTATCCGGGGCTGTACGCAGCCGGGGAAACAGCCTGTGTGAGCATTCACGGCGCGAATCGCCTGGGTACAAATGCCCTGCTTGATCTGGTTGTGTTTGGTCGTCGTGGTGGCATGAAGATTGCGGAAGACGCGAAGCACATGGATTGGGGCGAACTCCCCGCTGATGCTGGCAAGCAGATCGAAAGTGAATTCAAGCGTCTGCGTACCACCAAGGGCAAAACCAAACCCTACGAATTGCGTGAAGAAATGCAAAATCTGATGATGCGCAAAGTAGGTGTGTATCGCACAGACGCAACCATGAGCGAAGCGGTGGATGAACTGGCTGAACTCAAGAAACGCTATTACACAGACATCAGCGTGGATGACGACGGCTACACGTTCAACACCGATTTGATGGAAGCCTGGGAATTGGGCTGCTTGCTTGATCTTGCAGAAGTCACTGCAATCAGTGCCTTGAACCGTACTGAAAGTCGGGGCGCTCACAGCCGCGATGACTACAAAGACCGCGACGACGAAAACTGGATGGTTCATACGCTAATCTGCACGGGCAGCGATGATCCGCTGAACCCGCAGTATCAAGTGAATACCAATAAAAAGGTGGACTTGAGTCTGTCGGAAGAAGATACACGCTTCAAGCCGAAAGAACGTGTTTACTAAGAACTGAGCCGAGGGCGATTCACCGAATCGCCCCTACGTGAAACCGTATTGTGAAAACTCGTATTCAGAGGGACTGAATTTTCATGGATGTTACCATTCGCATCAAACGCCAGAATCCAGAAGTACCGGGGCGTGATAAACCATACTGGCAAGAATTTCGTTTGAAGGATGTAGAACCTGTTGACCGCCTGTTGGAGATGTTGCATCGCGTCAAGTGGGAGCAGGATGGCACGCTGTCACTGCGCCGTTCCTGCGCACACGGAGTTTGCGGCAGCGATGCCATGCGCATCAACGGCGTGAATGCACTGGCGTGCAAAGTTCTCATGAAGGATGTTGGTCAGTATGTTACCGTCGAACCAATCCTGGGCTTGCCCGTTATCAAAGATTTGATTGTGGATATGGAGCCGTTCTTCGAGCATTACCGCTCGGTGATGCCGTACTTCGTTAACAATGACCCGGTTCCGGCAGATGGGCGCGAACGTCTGCAATCGCAGGAAGACCGCGAAAAATTTGACGATACCACCAAGTGCATTCTTTGCGCAGCTTGCACCACGTCTTGCCCCAGTTACTGGGCAAATGGCAAATATGTTGGCCCGGCTGCCATCGTGCAGGCACATCGCTTCATTTTCGATACTCGTGATCAGGCTGCCCAGGAACGTTTGGATACGCTCTCAGAACCCAACGGTGTTTGGCGCTGCCGCACGATCTACAACTGCACGCCCGCTTGCCCGCGTGAAATCCAGGTGACACGCGCCATTGGTGAAGTTAAGCTGGCAATCCGCCGGGGCAGCCCGGATGGAATCATCACCACAGCAGATATACACTAAAGTCATGTTTTCTGTAGGGGCGTGTCCACGACGCGCCCTCTACCATCTATTAATAGATTCGACTTGATCGAAACCCCTACACCTGCGATGTTCGGGAATCTACCGTGCCATTTCGCGCACCAACTGCCGCAGCGCTGGTTTGAAATCTGCCGCGAAATCATAGCGTGGGCTGCGCCGAATGCGATCTGGTGGATCAACCTGCGCAACTTGCGCGATCAGGATGGGCTTGCGCTTATCGCGGAAAAATTCCCAGGCCGCAGCGACATCTGCATCTCCCAACGACTCGGCGGAGAGTACCAGCACCATATGGCTGCACTGCTTCAGCGCCGGATGCACCCCGCTCGACCAATTGACCTCACTGCTTACCTCATGCATCCAGACTGCGAGGCCGCTTTTCTCCAGATCAGCCGCCAACTGCTGCGCAAATTCTTCATCATTTTCGGCGTAATTCAAATAGACCGTATCCCGTGCCAACTTGGGAGCCGTGCGCTTATCGCCCCCATCGCCAATCTTGATTGGATCGGGGCGCTGCGATTCGTCGTGAAGTTCAGTCTTGCCCATGCGGAAGACAGTTCCACCGCAGATGGGGCATTCACCGCGTGTGGCTGGCTGCCCTTTGCGCGTCCAGACTGCGACGGGGTTTTCCATTTCCACCGTCTCCCGGTCGCGCATACAGTAGCCTTCAATGATGATTTCTTCGCCGTATTCATTCGTCATCGTTGCTGTTCTCGCATAAATGTTCTCACAATCCGAGACCAGTATAGCACGAGGATGGGGCAGCGGATGTTTCTCGACACCTCCAATTTGCAGTGGGCATCAAGATATTCGCTTCGCTCACCTAGTCTGATTCGCGCCCCTCAGCCAGGACAACCCACGATTCTTCTGTAGAAATGGCCTGGCGTAATTTGGCGGCTGCTTGATATTCTGGCGAGTTATACCAGGCTTCGGCAGCTTCTTTGCTCTCAAACTTCAAGATGACTGTGTTCTGGGCAGGGGTACCTTCCAGTATTTTATGCTGTGACCCTACCGCAAGAATTTGGACATTGTGCTGCTCAATCGTCTGGCTGACGGCTTCTAGATAAGCCTGGTACTTTTCGGGATCAGTTACAGTGTACGAGAAGACGATGTATGCCGACATATCCACCCTCAAACTTTCTTCTGTTGTACAGGAATAAAGCTCGGCCTATTCTTGCATTAAGAGTGTAAGAATCGCCATATAGTGACTAGAAACGAACTGACTGCGACTAATAGAAACCGAGGTATACGCTTTCGTCGCAGATCACTTTTGTGCTGGTACAAACGGTACTATTGCATAATCTCTCACTGGTATACAGTAAAAACAGATGTTCTGCCTCTGCCACACATTCTCCATCGCCAGCAGAACGCTGTTAGGTTCAAGTAGGGCGAGGAGTATTGCACATGCCCAGGTATGCAATCCGCTACGTCATTGAAGACAACAACGGAATCCAGAAACAGAAGAACGAGGTTACAGTATGGGGTGACGACCCGGAGCAAGCAAAAGACGAACTACGTGCGCGGCTGATGGCAGCAAAACAGCACATTATTGATGGCGAACGTCACAACATTCGGATGGCAGTGCTGCGCAAAGTGTTCTAGCATAAAAATGGGAAGCAATCGCCATTACGCTTGCTTCCCGAACATCTCAATCAAGCGCAAACTTTCGAGCTGCATTTCGGCGCTGCGTCTGCCGAGGCTGGCGAGTTCTACGCTGGGTTCTTCTCCGCTGAGGTGGCGCTGCGCCTGCGACATACAGATCACGCCCCAGCGAATATTGCCCACCAACTCCCACCAATCCACTGAATGACGATCTACGCTGCGTCCGCTGGCAGATTCGTAGGCGGTCAAAAAGGTTTCCCGATTCGTCAATCCGGCAGCGCGGTATCTTCCATTACCGAAGCGCCAATCCCGCATACAGAGATAGCCCAACTCTTCATCAGGATCACCCACATGCGCGAACTCCCAATCAATCACAGCGGTCAGGCCATTCTCATCTACCAACAAATTGCCGATGCGGAAATCGCCATGAACAAAGGTCAGCGGATTGGGGTTAGGCATGTGCATCTGCGCCCAACGAAGCGTCCATTCCCATACCGGATTCTTCACGCCCAATTCATCCAGGATGGAATAGGTCTCTTCAATGACCATTTCGGCGGCGGATTTGCCATCGGTTGGTTTGCGCAGAAATTCGAGATTGTGCGCGGCATAATCCAGCGCGTGGATTTTCGCCAGTTCCTGTGCCATCTGACCGGGGAGCTTCTGCCGTGCCTGGGTCAGTTCTGGCAGCGTCACCACCTTGCGCCCGATACTTATTCCGGGGACGTAATCCATGATGAAGAAGGGGCTGCCAAGGATGCTTTCATCCGTGCAAAGATAGCGCACCTGGGCGACCTTCACACCGCTTTTGTAGGCTGCATCCATCATGCGAAATTCCTGTTCGCGGGTGAGGGCTTCTTCAAACATCTGCGTGGGAAGATCACGCCGCAGAACATACTCGCGGATTCCATCGCCTTGCTGTACGGTGAAGCGCCAGGTATCCCGCGAAGCACCGCCAGCCAGCGGTTTTGCATCCGTGATGGTGATTGTCTCGCCTGTTTGTTCCTGCAAATACAGGGTGAGGTTCTGCAAAAGGGCTTGTTGTTCGGGTGTCATAAGTGATCTTTTCCAGAAAGAAGCCATACTTACCCGCGACTTTACCCCGAAATGGCTGGTTGTGCATCTGTTTTCCGCTGGAAATCGTGAGCAACCGCGCTGATTGCCGTCAGCAAGAGCAATGCAATATCGAACATGAAAGCCATTCCGGTGAATTGCAGCAGCGTCTCATTGAAGAAATAGCCCAGCAACCACTGCGCGGGGATCCAGATGATGTAGATCACAAGTATCGCAGGCCAGAATGCCGCAAAAATCCGTGGCAGCCGCAGCGGATTGTGCAACCGAGTTGCGCTGAATCCCGCCACGATACCCACAAAGAGGGCAACAAATCCACCGCCAGAGACAAACATCGCCACAGCCAACAGGATCATGATCCAGCCGCTGCGCTGACGATGCAGCCCGAATAATGCCCATAGGATGATTGCAGTGCTGAAGATTAATGTAGCGATCCCGGCTGCGCGGAAGGCTGGGAGCAATGTGATGGCGGGTAAGCAATCATGCCAGACTGTTCCCGCCACACAGGGATCGCCCATCGCATAGATGGTAACTTCAGAGGGGGCAGCAGCGCCTTGCATCCATTCAAAATAGCCATGCGCAGCACCAAGTATGCCAGCATATAAACCGAGCAATGTACTTGTCATTCGGATTGCTTCTGCCATTGCATCCTCCTCTAAAATGCGAGCTTGTGGGTGCAGAGGTATTAAAAAAGAGTGCAGCAGTGCTACACTCTTGGAGAACGTTCGATCAGATGTGGTTATTCAGAGTCTTGAGGAATAATCAATTCTTGCCCCACATCCAAGACATTTGGGTTGGCGAGATTATTCGCATTCACAATGTCATTGACGGTGACCCCATAACGGCGGGCGATTGTCAGCAACGTCTCGCCGGAGGCAACCACATGGATAATATCATTGCCGGGTGCGGCAGTTTCTTCAGTACCTTCAAGGCTGATTTCACTCGTTGGCGCGAGGATTTCTTCCTCCTCCTCGGAACACCCAGGAATAATCAATACCTGACCAACCTGTAAAATTGGTTCAGGCGACAGACCATTCGCTTCCAGCAGTGCATCCAATGTGACGTTGTTGTTCAACGCAATGCGGAAGGCATTGTCGCCAGATTGCACGATATACTCGCATTCACTCGTTGTATCGCTGATTTCTGTGGGAGTGGCTTGTAAACCCGCACCGTCAATCACTTCAGCCGTTGTTTCGGCGCTTTGCGTTGCTGTAGCGATGGGCTGCTGATTCGGTGGTGCTTGCGGTGTGATGATGCTCGGCTGCGTCGCTGTCGGCACGGTTAAGGCAGTGTCTTCGTCGGTTGTGGGGATTGGCTGTGGTGTATTGGTCGATTCAATAATGCGTAATTGTGTGGGAACAGGCGTTTCGCTTACTTCTGCCTGCACGATGACTTCTTGCGTTTCTTCTGCTTGCTGCTCACCGGGTTCGGAGCCAGGCGCGATAACTGTTACGGCGGCAAGAGGCGTTTCTGAGGGGATGATCTGCGCCCCCTCACTATCGACTGTGTCGAACGAATCATCAGCGGGGCGGAAACAACCCGCGGCAACAAGCAAAATCAAGATAAACGGTAGCGCCCGTCTTAGAAGCATAAGGTTCTATCTCCTGCGTTGACCAAGTCTAGATTATATTACCATCTGACGCTACGCATGTGTTAGCAAAATTGAACAGGTTGCTGATCGTTTGTGATCATCCTAGTCCAGAAGTAGGGCTGAAATACCTACTGCGTAACGTCTGTTACCATGATGTTACCATGAGGTGGTCAACTTTTTGAGACGGCAAATACCGTCTCATTCAGAGCTTAGAACAAACCCCAATCGCTTGCCGCGCCCTCTTCCATCATACTGGGATCCCACATCTCCATGCCCATTTCAATGGTTGTAGGGACACCAAGATAGTTCTGCGCCGTACGACGCGACTGTTCCAGCAGTTGTGGAGCGTAGGGGCAGAAGGGCGTTGTCATAATCATGATGAGATGTGCGCGGTCTTCTTCAATTTCAATATCACGCAGCAAACCCAGTTCAATGATATTCATCCCAATCTCAGGATCAATTACACTCCGCAATGCTTCACGCAGCCCATCTTCCTTACTTGCAACTGTACTCATTTTACTTTCCTCCGTGACCTCACAGCCAGAATAACTTCCTATCCTAACCAGTTACAGTTTACAGTGTGCCAATGTTTGATGGTACTTGCAAGCCAGTATAGAACCGAAAACGGGATTTTTGAAGACGTTCATCAGTATTATTGACATCCCCGTTGCTGACTGATATACTGACCCATGTTTACGCACTAGGCACACCTAGAATTTAACCAACATTAAAACGGGATAAGAAAGGCGCAATTGATGGGCGCGAAATTGGAAATTCGGAATCTCTTTGCGCAGGTCGAAGAAACGGGCGAACCGATCCTGCGTGGTGTCAACCTCACGATCAATCAGGGCGAAATTCACGCCATGATGGGGCCGAATGGCTCTGGCAAAAGCACACTTGCCAATGTCCTCATGGGCAACCCTACCTATGAGGTGACCGAAGGCGAGGTCTTGCTGGATGGAGAGAACGTACTGGATATGGAACCGGACGAGCGCAGCCGTGCCGGGTTGTTCCTGGCTTTCCAGTATCCGGTATCTATCCCTGGTGTAACGGTTGCAAACTTCTTACGTCATGCGATTAATGCCCGCATGAAGGCCGAAGACCCGGAAAGCAAGGGTATTCCGATTCCGCAATTCACTCGCATGATGCGCGAGAAGATGAACAGCCTGGGCATTGACCACAGCTTTGCAGGGCGCTACCTCAACGAAGGGTTCAGTGGTGGCGAGAAGAAACGCGCCGAAGTGCTGCAAATGGCTGTCCTCGAACCGACAATTGCAGTACTGGATGAAACGGACTCCGGGCTGGATATTGATGCGCTGCGTATCGTCGCGGAAGGCGTGAACCAACTGACAGGCCCCAGTATGGGTACGTTAGTCATCACGCACTATCAGCGTATGTTGAACTACATCAAGCCGGATTATGTCCATGTTATGCTGCATGGTCAGATCGTTGAGAGTGGCGGCCCCGAATTGGCGCTGCAATTGGAAGAAAACGGCTACGATTGGCTGCGCGAGAAGTACGCTCAACCGGATGCATAAAGCTCATATCCGTACAAAAAGAGATTAGCGAGGTACTGTGATGACCGATTTTGTTCCGAGTGATAAGCAACTTACGGAAGACGAGAGCGCTCTGAAGGATGTTCGCGCTGGTTATGATGAAGTTTATGGTTTCCATGATGATGATGTGAAATACGCCTTCATCAGCGAGAAGGGGCTTTCCGAAGAGAAAGTGCGCGAGATCAGCGCTCTCAAGAACGAACCTGAGTGGATGACTGAAATTCGTATTCAGGCATACCATGAATTCATGAACCGCCCAACTCCGCAGTGGGGTGGTGACCTGGATAAGATTGACTACGACAACATCTACTACTATATGCGTGCCACCGACAAGGCGGAGCGCGATTGGGATGATGTGCCGCCGGAGATCAAAGATACATTTGACCGCCTGGGCATCCCGGAAGCGGAAGCGAAATATCTTCAGGGCGTGAGTGCGCAGTATGACAGTGAAAGCGTCTACCACAACATCCGCCAGGATCTTGAAGCCAAAGGGGTGATTTTCCTGGATATGGACAGCGGCCTGCGCGAACACCCCGATTTGGTACGCGAATACTTCGGCACGGTGATTCCGTCCAACGATAACAAGTTCTCTGCGCTCAACACCGCAGTCTGGTCGGGTGGTAGCTTCATCTATGTGCCGCCAGGTGTTCATGTGGAAATGCCGCTTCAGGCCTACTTCCGCATTAATACCCAGAACATGGGGCAGTTCGAGCGTACTCTGATTATCGTGGATGAAGGCGCATATGTGCATTACGTCGAAGGCTGCACAGCGCCGACATACAGCAGCGACAGCTTGCACAGCGCCGTTGTGGAAATCATGGTCAAAGAAGGCGGGCGCTGCCGCTATACCACCATCCAGAATTGGTCAAACAACGTCTATAACCTGGTGACCAAGCGTGCCGTCGCAGAAAAGAATGCGACCATGGAATGGGTTGATGGTAACCTGGGTAGTCGCCTGACCATGAAATACCCGGCGGTGATACTCGCAGGCGAAGGCGCTCATGGCGAAGTGCTTTCTATCGCCTTTGCAGGCAACGGGCAGCACCAGGATGCAGGCGCTAAGATCACGCACCTTGCACCGAATACGACCAGCCAGATCATCAGCAAATCCATCAGTCAGGACGGTGGACGTGCCAGCTATCGCGGTCTGTTGAAAATCGCAGAAGATGCCGAACACGTCAAGAGTAACGTGGTTTGTGATGCGCTGCTGCTGGATGACCGCAGCCGTTCAGATACATACCCCACCATCGAAATTGACGCGAAGCACGTCACGATGGGACATGAAGCCTCGGTCAGTAAGATTGGCGAAGATCAGCTCTTCTACCTGCAAAGCCGTGGCTTGAGCGAAGATGAAGCTAACGCGCTGATTGTGAATGGCTTCCTGGAACCGTTGGTGAAGGAACTACCCATGGAATATGCACTCGAAATGAATCGTCTGATCCAGATTCAGCTTGAAGGCTCAATCGGGTAATTCAAAGCGAAAACCGTAGGGGCGACATGTCGGGTCAGGTGCTTATTGAAGCGGGCTGAACATGTTCAGCCCCTACAAAAAACAGGTTCTACCGTAGGGGCACGACATGTCGTGCCCGAGCTAGACACGATCCATATCAACAAGGAGATAGATAGCGGTGGTTGCTATCAGAAGACGCTCCGACGCTGTGGAACAACCGCGTTACAGCCGTGCGGATGTTGAAGCGTTGAGCAATGACATGAACGATCCCCAGTGGCTGCGCGAAGCACGTCTCGCCGCCTGGGAAATTTACGAAAACACGCCGATGCCGCACCTGGAAGAAGAATGGCGGCGTACCAATTACCGCAGCATCCGCTGGCAAGAAGCAGATGTGCGAGTCTCAGCAAATGGTGCGAATCAATCCGTCGTACCAAAGAAGAACCTGGAACCTCTCATCGGTGATCAGCAGGGTGGATTACTGGTCATTGTGGATGGCAAGGTCGTTCATTATGAAATTGCCGATTCACTGACCGCGCAGGGAGTGATTTTCACAGATCTGGCGACGGCAGTACAGGAACATGGCGAGATTGTGGAAAAGCATATGCACTCCGCAGTCGATGCCAGCCAGGGTAAGTTCGCTGCACTGAATGCTGCGCTCTGGAGCTATGGCGTATTCGTCTATGTGCCTCGCAACAAAGTGGCGGAATTGCCCCTACACATTGTCGTCTATAATACAAAGGACGGCGCGACACTGGGGCACAACCTGATTGTCGTAGAAGAAAATGCCCAGGGTACGGTACAGATTGATTATGCGTCTGCGGATGGCAACCAGCACTCGGCAGCTTTCAGCACGACAGAACTGGTTGTTGGTGATGCTGGCAATCTGCGTTATGTTTCGCTGCAAGAATGGAATCGCCAGACCTACGAATTCAGCCACCAACGTGCCCGCGTGGGGCAGAGTGCCAATCTGGATTGGGTTCTGGGTACGATGGGCAGCCGCCTGACGAAAGCCTTCATCGAAGTAGACATCGTGGGCAAGGGATCGAATGCGCGTGTCAGTGGATTCTTCTTCGCTGATAAAGATCAATTCTTTGACCTGGATACGCAGCAGAATCACAATGCACCGCTGACGACCAGCGATTTGCTCTTCAAAGGTGCAGCGAAGGATACCGCACGCACACTCTGGCAGGGCATGATTAAATCACTGCCGCAGATGCAGAAGATTGATGGCTATCAAGTCTGCCGTAATATGCTGCTCAGTGATGATGCCCGCATGGATAGTATTCCCGGCCTGGAAATTGAAGCGGACGATGTAGCTTGCTCGCACGCGGCGACCTTCGGCACGCTGGAAGAACAGCCGATTTACTACTTGATGAGTCGCGGTATTGAGCGCCCGCAAGCGGAGTTGATGCTGATCGAAGGATTCTTCGATGAACTCTTGCAGCGCATTCCTTTTGAACGGGTGCAAGAACGCCTGATGGAAGAAATCGAAGCGAAAATCGTCGGGTGACGTGAGCTTTGTCCAATTGAGAAAAGGCGTGCTTTCTTGTTACCATGAGGCACGCCTTTTTGTTTCCCGGTAAGCGACAAATTGCTTGAGAATGCCATGAAGCTGTAAAGGATTTTTTCATCATGGTTACAGATGATAAGACAACGTCCTATGACGTGGAGGTAATTCGGGCGGATTTCCCGGTATTGCATCAGGAACATCATCCCGGTGTGCCGTTGGTCTTCCTGGATAATGCCGCATCCAGCCAGAAACCGACTGCCGTCATTGAGGCGATGAACGACTACTACCATAATTATCATGCGAATGTGCATCGCGGCATCCATAAATTGAGCGAACAGGCTACAGAAGCCTATGAAGGCGCACGGCGTAAGGTGCGCAAATTCATCAATGCCAGCAGCCACCGTGAGGTGATTTACACACGCGGTACGACGGAAGGAATCAACCTGGTTGCGCAAACCTGGGGGCGTGCCAATCTGGAGCCAGGGGATGTGCTATTGACAACGGTCATGGAACATCACGCAAACATTGTCCCCTGGCAGATGCTTGCCGCTGAAAAAGGTTTCACCATCCAATATGTTCCCATGCTGCCAGATGGTACATTAGACATGGATGCTTACAAGCAAATGCTGCACGATAATCCAGTGAAACTGGTGGCTGTAGTACATGCCTCGAATGTACTCGGCACGGTGAACCCGGTGCAGGAGATGGCGCGGCTGGCGCATGAAGCCGGAGCATTGATCCTGCTGGATGGGGCGCAGAGTGTACCGCATATGCCCGTTGATGTGCAGGCGCTCGATTGTGATTTCTTTGTTTTCAGCGCTCACAAGATGGCAGGCCCCACCGGGATTGGCATTCTCTACGGGAAGCGAGATGTGTTGGAAAGCATGCCGCCGTTCATGGGCGGGGGAGATATGATTTCTAACGTGACCTTCGAGGGTAGCAGTTGGAACGAACTGCCGTATAAATTCGAAGCCGGAACCCCCAGTATCGCGGAAGGCATTGGCCTGGGTGCGACAGTGGATTATCTCAACAGCATCGGCATGGAAAAAATCCACCAGTATGAGCAGCAGCTTGCCAACTATTTGATGGAACGCCTCGCGGAAGTATCCGGCGTGACAGTTTATGGCCCCTCGGCGGAACAACGCGGCTCTCTGGCAGCATTCACCCTAGACGGTATCCATGCCCACGATGTCGCCCAGATGCTCGATTCGCACGGAGTAGCAGTGAGGGCGGGTCATCATTGCGCGATGCCGCTGCATGGCTTGTTGGATATTTCTGCAACAGCCCGTGCCAGCGCTTACTTCTACAATACACTTGCCGAAATCGATGTGCTGGCGGAAGCGCTGGAACAAGCCAAGAAAACATTCATGCTCTGAGGAATATTCACAATGGAAGATATGTACCGAGAGCTAATTCTCGATCACGCAAAGCATGGTCGCAATTGGGGGCTGGTAGAAGACCCGGACTTCGACCATGAAGAACACAATCCTCTGTGTGGCGATCATCTGCATTTGACGCTGAAAATTGATGAAGAAGGTATCATCCGCGAAGTGGGGTGGGAAGGGCATGGCTGCGCGATCAGTCAAGCATCTGCCTCCATGCTCGGTGAGGAACTGGTCGGGATGCCTTTCGAAGATGCGAAGAAGCTCGATAAGCAAATGATCTTCGATATGATCGGCATTCCGCTGACTATCAACCGTGTCAAGTGCGCGACGTTGGGATTGAAGACGTTGATTGTCGGCGCTTATGGCATGCGGCAGTGGGAACAGATTGAGGACGCAGAGGAGTAAAATGGCGCAGCAATTCGTGACTTTCTGTAATGCGGAGGAAATCGCACCTGGACAGCGTGAGGTTTTTGATCTGGATCATCTCAGCGTGCTGGTGCTAAACGTCGAAGGTCAATTCTTCGCTGTAGAGAATATGTGCAGCCACGAAGAATATGAGTTGGCAGGGGGAGAAGTCGAGGGGTGTTGCACCCTGGAATGCCCCAAGCATAGCGCAACATTTGATCTTCGCAGTGGGGAAGCGCTCTCTGCCCCCGCTTATCAGCCCATCCAGGTGTTTCAAACGCGAGTTGTTGATGGAGAGTTACAAGTAGAACTCGACATCTAAGGTATACTCTATTGTGCGATTTCATCATGGTAGCGAGAATGAGGAACATGAGCGCACAAGAGAACCTGCAACGAATCTATGATGGGAATGTGCTGGTCTATGGGCATCGGGGAGCGCAAGCCTACGCGCCGATGAATACCCTTCCAGCATTTGAACTGGCTGCTGAACAGGGCGCACACGGTATTGAATTGGATGTGCAGCTTTCCAAAGATGGTGTTCCGGTTGTGATCCATGATTTCACGGTTGATGCTACATCCGATGGCAGCGGTGCAGTGGCGGAGATGACGCTGGACGAATTGCAGGCGCTGGATGCTGGTTCCTGGTTCGATGCGAAATTCGCCAGAACACGCATTCCCACGCTATATGAAGTCTTTGAGGCCTTGGGACAGCGCTTGATTCTCAACGTCGAAATCAAGTGGTTTTCACCAGAAGATAACGGCATTGAGCAAGTTGTTGCGGAAGCTATTGCGAAGTATGGCTTGCAGGAGCGTGTGCTGGTTTCGTCGTTTAATCCCATTGTGTTGAAGCGATTCCGTGCCATTGCGCCTGATGTGCCGTTGGGGTATCTCACTTCCTCAAACACGATGCAGGAAAATACTCAACCGATGGTTTTGCTCTCTGACTTCGAAGCACAGCATCCGCACCATTCGTTAGTTGATCCAAAGCGGGTCGATTGGGCGTTGGAAAGTGGACACGTCCTCAATGCATGGACAGTCAACGAACCGGAACGCGCACGCCAATTACTGCTCATGGGTGTGCAGGGTATCATCACAGATAAGCCAGATGTGATCTTGAAGGCATTATCCTGATGTCCCTTTGGTGGCGCTTGGTGCGCTTTGGCTTTCGCTTACTCTACAACGAGATGGCCTTCACCTATGATTGGGTGAGTCAGGTCGTTTCGTTGGGGGAATGGCGCTGCTGGCAGCGCACCACGCTAAAGCATCTGCCGCCTGCGAATGAGGGTCTCATCCTGGAATTAGCACACGGAACAGGCAATCTTCAGCTTGATTTGCATGCAGCGGGGTATACCACCATCGGTTATGATTTGTCGCCAGCGATGGGGCGGATTGCATCCCGCAAGCTCCGAAAGAAGAACCTGCCTGTGCATCTAGTTCGTGGTGAGGGGCAGCATCTGCCCTTTACGGATGAGCAATTCGCGGCGATTGTCTGCACCTTCCCGACGAGTTTCATCACGGCGGATGAAACCCTACAGGAGATGTTTCGCGTCTTGCAACCGGGCGGCAGTGCAGTCATTGTGATGAGTGGCGTACTTCGGGGGCAAACCCCGCTGCATCGCTTCATTGAATGGCTCTATACGATTACAGGGCAGCGCGGTGATGAAGCGATTGATGTGCAGGATTATTTCGGCGGAGCTGGCTTGGTAGTGGAAGCAATAACGGAAAATTGTCCCAACAGCCTCGTATATCTGGTTCGGTTGACTAAGCCCCGTTAAGGACGGTTATGAACCATCTTTGTGTATGGACTGCGAAAATTGCCACTAGCATTTGTATGCAGGGGATGCTACACTTTTGGGAGTTGCATATGGTGGATGTAGCTCAACGGCAGAGCACTTGATTGTGGTTCAAGTGGTTGCGGGTTCAAATCCCGTCATCCACCCAAATTAAATAGGCTGCAAAAAACGAGGTACTCACACAGTACCTCGTTTTTGATTCCACATCAAGAAGGATTTTGCTGGCTCTAAACCGGCTTGGTTTCGCTCGCCGTGACCAGCTAACGAGGCTCTAGGCGAGGAAACCATCCATCCACAAGTGTTCCATCACCCGCAGCGCAACCATACCCGGCATAAACAGGGGTCTGCCGGATGCTGTTTCAATGACTTGTTTGGATAGTGCCATGGTGGTTGATCCCATCACTACTGCTTCCGTGCCCTTATCTTCAATTGCGATGCGAAGTTGGCGCATCATAGCCTCATCGAATGTGTTTGGATTGCGAGCCTGTTCATAGGTGATACCCAGGAATTGCGCCGATGCCATATAGGGTTCATAGCCGTATTTGGCGGCGGTTTCTGCCAGCCACAGAGTTTGCCTTTCTGCCCTGGCGATATATGAAAATCTGGATGCAACCTGCATGACCATTGGCAATGTTGCTTTCATCGGGCCAAAAGTTGGCACAGGACATTGCTCCCGCAGCGCAGTCAATGCGGGGTCAAAAACACAATCGATGAGAATTGCGTCAAATTCTTCCGGGTCGGTGCGCATCCCTTCTTGAAAAACAGCGTGTTCACAAAACAGAATATCGCCGGGTGTATCCAATGTAGTTGGCCCTTCCGGCAGGTTAAAAACTGTAACTTCTGTATTCGACCCGGCATGTGCGCCATACCGCATTTGGCGGCGACGCAGATCAGCTTCATCAATCTTGATTGGCGAAATAATTTTTACACGAAATGTCATTTCTTTTCTCCTTTGCCTTGCGGAAGCAGATTTCATCCTGTTCCAGATGTCGCAATAAAACGGATAAGCTAAATGATGGGGAGATAGATTCAATCCGGTTATCCGTATTGTGGGATACCTGTTCTGGGCGACGATGTCAAGATAGATTTTCCCGTGAACTTGATCGGATGAAAGAGCAGGTGTTGCAGTGAGGCGCAGTCATAACAAGAACCACGCCAGCAGTTTCTACAGATTCGAGAGCGTGGACGCAAGAATGTTGATCGCCTGCAAATATTCGTCCAGGCAGATGTGTTCGTTAGGGGTGTGGTCAAGTGACGAATTCCCAGGGCCATATGCCACAATCGGGCAGTTCCATACCGGGCCGACGATGTTCATATCGGATGTCCCGGTTTTGTGGACGAAGCGTGGTGTACCTCCCTGGTTGCGGATCGCTCTGCGCAGCGCACGGCTGAGGGCGTTATTCTTATCTGCAACGTAGGTGTGCTCATGACCATAGGACACGACAGTAGCTTCCTCTTGATGCGCAAGGTCAGTTGCAAGCTGGAAGGGATCAATATCCGGTGGCAATCGAAAGCCAATTACGGACTCTGCCCAGCCAAATGCTCCATCCTGCCCGCTGTTGATCTGCTGTAATGTCACATCCAGGCGGGGAAAAAGCCCTTGCCGCCCTTCGTTGACGCGATCAACATAGTGCTGTACCCGCTGCCAGTAGGCGACGGCATGTTCCGGCGGGCTGGCGACATCGCTGGCACTGTGGGCGAGTGCGCCTTCCCAACGCCAGCGCAATAATAGACGACCTTTGTATCCCAGGGTAATACGATCCCAATGCGAGGGTTCGCCAATCACGCAGAAATCCGGCTGATATTGGGTGAGGGCAAAGCGTGCGCCTTTGCTGCTTGCAGCTTCTTCTTCCACCGCACCGATGACAACAACACGCAAATCGGCGGGTAAATTGGCTTGTGCTGCGGCAACCGCGAATGTCGCCAATGAACCTTTGGCATCGACCGAGCCGCGTCCATACAGCGTGCGGCCTTCGATGCGCACCGGAACAACGCCGCCGAAAGTGTCAATGTGACCGAGTAGAACAACCTCGCGTGATCCGCTGCCGATGATGCCAACAGCGTTCCCGGCTGCATCCACAAATGCTTCGCCATAGCCGTGATTTGCCATCCAATTCACGAGCAGGTTTGTGGCGGCGGCTTCTTCATGTGAGGGACTCGGTGTAGCAACCAGATCATGCAGCAGGGCTTCGGCGGTCTGTGTACTGATGGCAGTCTGCGTCATCATGCCAGCACCTCCTGCAACGCATCGAGGATACGCTGAAGTTCGTCCCGACTGATGATCAGCGGTGGGAGCAAGCGCAGGACGTTCAGGCCAGCAGGTAAGGCAAGAATACCGCGTTCCTGTAACGCCATCAAAGTCGGGGTGACTCGTCCGCGTAGTTCAATACCAATCATCAAGCCTCGCCCACGAATCTCACGCACCTGCGGCAAATTCAGCGCTTCCAATTCAGAGACGAACCATGTGCCGAGTTCGGCAGAGTGTGCAGGCAAATCTGCTTCGCGCATGGCGGAAATTGCCGCAATCGCCGCAGCCGATGCCAGTGGGTTGCCGCCGAAGGTGCTGCCATGACCGCTGCGCGGCATTTGGCCCAGTGTGCCGCGCCATGCCACCGCACCCATTGGTACGCCGCCTGCAATCCCTTTGCCGAGCGTGACCACGTCCGGCACGATGCCAGCGTACTCAAAGGCGAACCAATGCCCGGTACGCCCAAACCCGGTTTGAATTTCATCCACGATGAGTAGTGCGCCGCGTTCGTCGCAGATTTCGCGCAAGCCCTGCAAATATTCAGCACTGGCAGGGTAGACTCCGCCTTCACCCTGCACGGCTTCAACCACAACCGCAGCCGTTCTTTCGGTGATGGCTTCGCGTGCTGCTTCCAAATCCTCATAGCTGATGTGCGTCACTTCCGGCTGCCACGCTGCAAATGGCTCACGATATTTTTTATTCCACGTCAGCGAGAGAGCGCCCAATGTGCGCCCGTGAAAACCGCGCATTGTAGCGACAATTCCATCCCGTCTGGTCAATAAACGCGCCAATTTCAATGCCCCTTCGACAGCTTCCGTACCGCTGTTGCAGAGGAAGAAGCGGTTGATGTCTCCTGGAAGCACGCTGCCCAATACTTGATACAGCCGTGCGCGTTGATCGTTGTAGAAAATCTCCGGGCAGGTGACGAGTGTCTGTGCCTGTTCTGCGATGGCATCCGCGACCGCCGGGTGACTATGCCCCAGCAGCGCAACCCCTTGTCCGCTGGTGGCATCTAGATAGGCATTGCCGTCTTCATCCCAGACGGTGCAACCCTGCCCACGAACGAGGGTCAGGGGACGTTTGGGATAAGCACCGGAAGTATGTGCATCTTCGATTTGTACAGTGGTCAGCGTCGTGTCGATCATGCTCTGAATACCGTTCCTTCGCCGTTCAGCGCCAGCGAAACCGGGTTTGCCGTGCGTCCATCTCCGATAATCACGCGGAACAGACCATTGGCAAGGGCTTCCTGTGCGCTGAGGACTTTACGTTTCATGCGTCCCTGCGCCCAATTCATGGCTTCTTCCAGTTGCGTCACGGGAACATCATGCACAAAGCTGTTTTCATCCGGGTAATTGCGGTATAGTCCGCGCACATTGCTGAGTATTACCAATTCTGATGCGCCAATTGCGGCAGCAACGGCTGCGGCAGCACGATCCCCGTCGATATTCAGCAGACCATTGGCACTATTTGCCAGCGGTGGCACGACAACCGCAAAGCCATTTTGTAGGCCTTCGCAGATTGCACTGATTTCTACACCTGTGATGCTGCCGGAATAATCATCGCGCACCACACGCACGCGACCATTGACCACGGCGCGAATCGCACGTTTACGCTCTCCCTGGATGGCGATGTATTCCGTGATACCAATCGCCGGAATGCCCAGACTGTGCAGCCCTTCAACCAGTTCGTTGTTAATCTGTGTCGTGGCCTCGACAAAAATGTCGCGGATTGCAGGCGGGGTATAGCGTGATGTATGCCCGGTGGGGGAGGTTAACATCGTGACCGGTATGCCGTGTGCTTCGCAGAGTTCTGCCATACGCTGGCTGACTCCGTGCGCGACCACCAGCGGACGAGTACGCGCAATATTCGCCAGATCATGCACGGCGGTTTCCAGTTCCAACCCTGCGCCACCACCCAATTTGACAACCAATGTATTCTGCATGGTTCTGTTCCTCACAATTTGTGTGCTTATGGATAAATACCTGGGAATTCCAGCCCGGTGGTTTCGTCAATGTTGAGCATCAAATTCATGCACTGGACGGCGCTGCCTGCTGCCCCTTTGCCCAGGTTATCCAGCGCAGCGATTAGCACGAGATGCCGCCCGTCTTCATCCATCTCGAAGCCAATGTCGCAGTAATTTGTCCCGGCGACGATTCGCGGTTCGGGGAGGCGGTGCAGCCCGGTTTTTCCACTCACCAGCCGGACGAATGGCTCGTTTTTGTACGCTTGTCGATACAGCTTCCAGATGTCTTTTTCCGCGAGGGCTTCTGTTAAATCCACATGTGCCAGCAGATGCACGCCCCGTACCATCTCAATTGCCGTGACACTGAAGCGAATCGGTGCATCAATGCTGAGTACCATTTGGACTTCTGCCAGATGGCGGTGATTGGTGGCACTGTAAGTGCGGACGGCTCCGCTGCGAACCGGGTGGTGTGAACTGGCGGAAGGGCTGTTGCCCGCTTCTGACGATCCGACTTTGATTTCAGCACTCACGCGCTCGATCAAACCAGCGTGCGTAAGGGGCATCAGCGCCAGATTGGTCACAGTGGCATTGCAGCCAACCCCGCTGGCGTAATTTGCGCCGCGCAGTGTTTCGCGGTTGTATTCCGGCAAGCCATAAACAAAACGCTGCATCCATTCTGGCGCGGCATGGGCTTCACCGTACCAGCGTTCGTAAATTGCGGGATCACCCAGGCGGAAATCCGCAGAAAGATCAACCAGGCGCGGAGCAGTCGCTGCATATTGTTCGATGCTGCGTGCAGTCACCCCATGCGGCAGCGCCAGAAACAGCACATCGCAGGCTTGCAAAGCATCGGGGTGAATGAATTGCAGCGTCGAAACGTTGCGCATATTCGGATGCACGGTATGCACATAGCGTCCCGCGTGCTCCCGGCTAGTAATCTGTGTGACTTCGACATGAGGGTGGAAGTGCAGCAGGCGCAGCAGTTCGCCGCCTGTATAACCGCTCCCGCCAACAATGCCGACTCGAACTTGTTCCGTCATCAGGCGAATACCTCAATTTGCGTGAGTGCATACCGAACGACTTCAGCGGCAATATCAACCCCGGTGGGTGCGCTGCTGTTGCGGAATTCCATCGTGTGGTTGATTTCGTTGACCAGTAGATTCCCGTCTTCGTCTTCCAGCAGATCAACTGCCAGGATGCCGCCGCCAACCGCCTGTGCTGCTTGCTGGCAGATGCTATCGAGTTCTGGCGTGATGGGGCAATTTGTGGCGCTGCCGCCGCGTGCGGTGTTCGTCACCCAATGCGGGGAAGTGCGGTAGATTGCGCAGATGGTGCGATCCCCCATGACAAATGCGCGGATGTCGCGCCCTGGTTTGTTGATGTAGGACTGCACGTAGAAGGTGTGGTGAGTGTAGTTACCGAGTGTCTGGCGATGCTCGATGATCGCTTCTGCGCTGTCCCGATCATTGACCCGTGCCAGCAAGCGCCCCCATGACCCGGTGACGGGTTTTAGCACAGCAGGGTAGGACACATGTTCAATTGCTTCCAGAGTGCTGTTCATATCAAAGGCAATCCGTGTTTGCGGCTGCGGAACGCCAGCACTCGCCAGCATGAGACTGGTCTGCAATTTGTCCGAGCAAATGGCGGCGGTTCGATAGCTGTTGATGGTGCGGATGCCCCACTGGTTGAGGATCATCAGCATATAAAGGCCGCGTGAAGTGCTGACGCAGCGCTCAAATACCAGATCATAATCAGACCAGGGAAGGCCGGACGGTGCGGGCTGTTCTGCCCCGGCGTTGAGATTAATGTTCAGGTCACGATCCAGAATGATGTCCGGTTCAACTCCTGCTTCCTGAAAGGCGCTGATGAGCAACTTCTCTTCTGCTCGAATGTGCGTGACGAGGATGGCAATGCGCATGGTGATTTATTCTCCCCAATCTTCTTCCACTTCCGGCGCTAGTTCCACTTCCAGCGGATTCAAGCTCATAATCTCTAGCTCTGCACCGCAATCCGGGCAGGCGATGATTTCGTTTTGCATGGCATCCGCCGGGATAACAACATCTGCGGCGCATTCGGGGCATTCAATCGTCTGGGTAGTCATGATGATTTGTCCTCTCTTGTGTTCGATTTGGTCATTGAATAAGCAACAAAAAACCGCCACCCGGTTCCGGGTAGCGGCCTTGTTCACATCGTGGTGAAGCGCAGCAGCACTATCCAGAACGTCGTTCCGGCTGGGACTTCTTGCACTTCTTTTTGCTGTCGATATTCTGGTATAGGTTCATGATTCTCTCTCGTGTATCAAGCACAAAAAAACCGCCTCGGTGGGCGGCTTGTGTTTCGTTGCTCTCTGCTCAGGCAAGCATGCAAAACGCCCACGGGTTAGGTGGTGGTGAACTTCTTAGCCTTCTTGCTGAACAGAATTGTATAAAACATGGTTTTTCTCCTGATGTCTGCGACAGGATAGCAGACATCGCACGAATAGACAACTAGTGAAAGAGTCTGATCTTCCATGTGCAGTCTGCCTAAAGCCCTGCCTGAGAGGGCTTCATCAGCACGAGAAATCGTCGTATGTGTTGCCCAATGAAAACAATCGCAAAAATGCTGCTCATCATCAGCACGATGGATGCACCGGAAGGAATATCCAGGTAATAAGATAGATAGAATCCGGCGATGCCGCTGCCAATCCCCACAACTGACCCCATCAGCATCACCTGATGCATACGATGCACCAGCAGTCGCGCTGTCGCCGCGGGTGTGATGAGCAGCGCGAGCATCAGCGCAATGCCTACTGCTTGCAAGCTGGCGACAATCGTCACTGCAATTAAGATGAGCAGCAGCACTCGCAGAAATTCCACAGGCAATTTCAGCGTATAGGCGAGGCTCAAATCAAAGCTGATGATGACGAACTGCTTATAGAATAGCAGGATTACCAGCAGGACAATCACGCTCAGGATCGCCATGATTTGTAAATCACTGCTGGCGATTCCGTTGATGCTGCCGAAGAGGATATGTGTTAGATCCACGCTGTAGCTGCTGTTCGTGCTGATGATGGCAATTCCCAGAGCGAACATGGTCACAAAGACCAGTGCCACCGCCGTATCTTCTTTCAGGCGTTCCTGCCGTGTGAGGAATGCAATCACCAATGCAGAGAGAATCCCCGCGCCAAGCCCCCCGACAAAGAGGTTGCTGCCCAGGGTTCCTCCGGTAGCGGTGTAGGAAATGGCAACTCCCGGCAGCACGGTGTGCGCCAATGCATCCCCGAAGAAGGACATGCCCCGCACAACAACGAATGTCCCGACAACTGCGCTGATCCCACCTACAAGCACCAACGCCAGCAAACCACGCTGGATGAACGTGTATGTCAGCGGTTCACTGAAGAAATTTAAGATGTCTGCCATATCAGTTCACAGTTCCGTATTCGTTGCTGATGAGGATTGTCTCGTCCCCATTGTGTAAGACAGTCATGGCGCTGCCATAGGCTTTACGCAGTACTTCCGGCTTCATGACATTTTCCGGCGTATCATATGCCACCAGGGTATTCTTTAACAGCGCGATGCGATCAAAGCTTTTTGCTGCCTTACCCATATCATGTGTCGAGATCAAGATGGTGATCCCTTGCGCTGTGAGTATATCGAGCAGATTCATGATCTCTTGCTCTGCGGCTGTATCAACCCCGGTGAAAGGTTCATCCATCAGTAAAACCTGCGTCTCCTGGGCGAGCGCACGAGCGATGAAAACGCGCCGTCGTTGACCGCCGCTGAGTTCGCCAATCTGACGTTCTGCGATGGATGTCAAGCTTAGTTGTTCCAGAATTTGCTGCACACGGTCACGGTCATTGCGTCGTGACCAGGGCAGCCAGCGATTGTGCCGCGCACGACCCATCAACACAACATCGTAGACATTGACCGGGAATGCCCAGTCGATTTCATTTTGTTGCGGAACATACCCAACATACGCATGACTGCTGCGGCAGTCTCTGTCAAACACGGAAATGCTGCCTGCGGTGAAGGGGATCAACCCGGCGATGGCTTTGAATAGGGTACTCTTGCCCGCCCCATTTGGCCCTACCAGGGCGACTCGCTCTCCGGGTAGCATGCCGAAGGTGATGTTCTCAATTGTCCTCGGATCGCCTGCATAGCCTGCTGCTAGCCCCTCTACTTCAAGGGCGTATTGTTCAGCGTGTCGATGCGTTCCGTTGCTGGATAAAGCTTTCTGCTTGAGTAAACGTTGCATGTTATCCCCGGTTGAATTGCAAATTGTGGCATTCTGTTAGACGCAGTAGAATGCCACAAGCATACTACGCCTCAATTATAGGCCACCACCTAGCGCCTCTACGATGGTTGTGTAATTGTAGCGAATGTAGTCAACATATGTGGCGGCAGGTTCATTGGCTGGACTCAGCGAACCAGTATACAAGGAATACAATTCCGCACCTGTCTCTTCTGCAATAATCTGCGCAATTGCTCCGCTGACCGTTGTTTCGCTGAAAATCGCCGGAACATCCAATTCATTGACGGTATCAATGACGCTGGCAATGTCCTGTGCGCTGGGATCAGAGGCGGTTCCTGCGGGCAGAATGACTCCGACGATGTCGAAATCGAACGCTGCTGCCAGATACCCAAACGAGTCATGATTGGTCACCAGCACTCGGTTTTCTTCTGGCAATGTTTCCACCAGCGGCATCAGGAAATCATGTGACAAGGAATCCAGTTCCGCTAGATAAGCGGCGGCATTCGCCGTGTACACTACTTCATTGGCTGGATCAAGTTCGATGAGCGTGTCGCGGATGAACATCGTCCAGTACATGACGTTGTGTGGTTCCATCCATACATGCGGATCGCATGCGCCATGTTCATGCTCGTCGTTTTCTTCTTCGCCTTCATGCCCATGCCCGGTTCCGCAATCAATGGTATACAGAGCGCCGAGAGGCTCTACATGCTCATGTTCTTCGTCATGTTCATGTTCTTCGTCATGTTCATGTTCGTGGCTCTCCGCATGAATCTCGCTCATTTCTGCGTAATGAGTTTCGCATAGGGCAGCTAGCGGATTGTTCTCGCTCATCTCTTCGCTATGTTCGTGTTCTTCGTCATGCTCATGTTCTTCGTCATGTTCATGTTCTTCGTCATGCTCATGTTCGTGGCTTGCCGCTCCGAATGGCAGAATTTGCACACAGGCGGATACTTCGTGGATGGTCATTTCATCTGCTGCATTTTCGATGGCCTCCAGCAATCCTTCTTCGAAGAATGCACCATTGATGAAGACTACATCTGCATTTGCCAGAGTGGTTAGATCACTGGGAACGGGTTGAAAGGAATGCGGGTCAGCACCAACAGGGATCATGCTTGTTACATCAGCGGCATCGCCCGCGACATTCTGCGTTACATCCGCCAGAATGCTGAAGGATGCGACAACCTGTAAACGCTCATCCTGTGCATTGATGTTTGGAACCAGCGCCAAAGATAGCAGTAGAAATACGACAATATTTCTCATGTGTGTTCTCTCCATATTGAATTGACTGTGAACCCGACAGCTTTAATTGATACCACGTATCAATTGAGAGGGCAAGGGTTTTGTGGTGGATGTTCAGCAGTGGTGGTTACTGACGTAAGGAGGGATGTATTGGTCTAAAGTTCGGCTCTTTTGTGTGAAGTGTGATCCGATGAAAGCACGCCAGCGGCTTCACTTCCACATAGCGAGAATTTGCTCAATGATCGTTTCCAGCGTCAAGACTTCCTCCGATGAAGTTGCGGCAGAAGTATCGGCTTCAGCTTCAACTTTCTGATTGATCGTTTCCAGCGCAGTTTGTATCTGGCTGGCAATTCCGCCCGATGCGGCTGGGTGCTGCGCCAGGGAGGAGAGCCATTGTCGCGCCTGGGTTGTGTTGTCTGTAATTTCGGCGAGGCCAACCAGTGCTTCCAATAAAATTGGCACAGCATTTGCGGCAAGTGCAGTTTCTATAGCTTCCACGAAATACAATCCTGCAAGAGGATTATTCTGTTGGTACGCTGCGGTATGTCCCAGATTGGTCAGTGCATTGGCAGCAGCCTGTTGTGCGCCGATTCTGCGGGATTGTTCAAGTGTGCGCTGGAAATAATAGCTTGCCTCATCGAATTGCTCGGTCAACATGGCGACCATGCCCAGGTTATTGATTGCCATGCCGCCTAAGTGCTGCTCGCCAATCCGATCCGCAATGGTCAGGCCATCTTTGTAAATAGCTTCTGCTTCTGGAAATTCGTCAGACATCGCGTGAATATTGCCCAGATTAATCAGCACTTGCAATTGTTTGCGCTGTTCTCCGGTGGCTTGCCAGCGGGTCTTCGCTTCCTCAAGATACTGCTTCGCGGTTGCTGTGTCGCCTTTGCGTCGCATGATAATGCTGAGATTGTTATAAATTCCGGCGATTAGCGACGGATCATCCAGCGTTTCACTGATTTGCAGCCCTTCTTGTAGATAATGATTGGCTTGTTCTAGCTCGCCCTTGTTCAGCATGATTGCGCCCAATTGCCGCAGCATCGTAGCGATGCCTTGCGCATCCTGTAACTCGCGGTAGCGTGCGAGACTTTCTTCACCCTGTGTGATTGCGGTATCTTGATCACCGCGCAGATAGGCGATGTCTGAACGTTCCAGGGCGATTCGTGCCTGCTGGCTGGTGGCAGTCGTCAGCGGCGCGGCTTGCTCCAGCAGTTGGAGGGCTTCATCTAGCTGGCTGAGATTCTTATGGGCTTGTGCCGCCTGAATCAACACTTCAACACGGGCGTTTTGTTGCGCAGCCGTATCTGCAACAACTTGCGGCAGGATTTCCAGCGTTCGCTTGATCTCATCCAGGGCATCTTCTGAGGCACCAATTTGCAGCAGATGGTTGGTTGCACGACGGCGATAGGGATACTCTTTGGTGGTGTTACCTGCCAGCCCCCAGTGCCGCGCCAGGTTTGCGGCCTGGTCAAGTTCATCCGGGTAGGTTGCTTCGATGGCTTCTGCCAACCGACGATTCACGTCTCGCTGCTGGTTTGCATCCAATGTGCTGATGATCGCTTCGCGCAATTTGTCGTGTGAAAAATGCCACGTTTCATCAACGCCTTCTAGCACGGCGCTGTTCACACAGAGAGTCAACCAGCTTTCAATGTCCGTTTCTGGCGAACATACTGTCAGTACTTTGAGGTCTAATTCGCGTCCGCGCAGTGCGGCTGTTTGCAGCAGCTCCCGCGCCTCTACTGGTACTCGTTCCCACCGCCGCAGCATCACCTGCTTGATGCCTCCGGTGAAGATTTGATCCGGTAACTGGAGCGTGTTAATGTTGCGTAGCTTGCCGGATTCTTCAGCAAGCGCCCGCAAAATCTCCAGCATGAAGTAAATATTGCCCTCACTGTGTTCATGCAAGTAGCTGACAATACCTTCATGCTGACCTTCATCGCCCAGAATTGCGGTGCTTAATTCAGCGATGGTCTGTGAGGAAATCCGTGGGAGGGAAAGCGCCTGCATTTGCTGCAATGTTTCTGGGAGGGTCGGGGCTTCGTCGCTGCGATATGTTGCAACAATCATCAAAGGCAAGTCAGTGACCATATCTGCAAGTTGTTGCAACGCAGGTAGGCTTTCCTGCGCCCACTGCAAATCATCAAGGATCAACAGTACAGGTTCCTGATAGTCACGGAAGAGGGCGATAATCGTGTCATTCAGGCGCTGTTGATAGGACTTCTGATCGACCTGCACCAACGGCGGGACGGGGCGATCTAATAGCTGCTTCAGGTCAGGTAAAATACTGCCAATGATGCTGATTTGTTCATCGCTGACATCCTGTGCCAGGAGGAAACGCCGCAGCGGATCACGCCACATCTGGTAGGGTAAGCCGCTTTGCTCGGCTTTCCCTTGCAGGACAAGCACATCTTTGACGTAACCCTTGATGCGCAATTCATCCAGCAGGCGGCTTTTCCCTACGCCTGTCTCACCACCGATGAGCCATGCGCTTCCTGTGCCTCCGGCGGCTTCAGTGAGCGCTTCAACGAGTTCTTCAATTTCGGTACTGCGCCCGATGAATGGCGCACTCTGCAAGAAACTTTCGCGGATTTCCTGCGTTTCGCTGGGGATGGGGGTGTCGGTTGCGTCGCACAACGAGATAATGACTTGCTCGGCAGATTCATAGCGATCATCGGCTGATTTGGCTAGCAAGCGCTCGATGATGATTGCGAGTTCGTCTTCAACGCCTTCGGTTGACACTGCCGTTTGCAGGATGTCCATGATCATGTTACTCATGTTGCCCTGCCCAAAAGGACGTTCGCCCTTGAGTGTTTCGTACAGCATCACGCCAAATGCATAGAGATCCGAGGCACGACTGGGAGCTTGTCCTTGAAGGATCTCAGGAGCCATGTATAACAGTGTTCCTGCGATCTCGTCAGACTTGGCCTGTTCGTGGAGTGTTGCTAGACCGAAGTCCAGCACTTTCACCTGCATCGTATCGGTAACCAGCGCATTATCTGGCTTCAAGTCACGATGTAACAGGCCGCGTATGTGAAGGTAGTCAATGGCTTGCAGGAGTTGAATCAGCAGACGTACTTGTTCACTACGTGGTTGTTCGTGTGCTACTTTCACAAAGGGTGCGGCACTTGGTACCAGGGACATCGTGAAGTAGGGCTGGCGGGTATCATCAAAACCATAATCCAGCACATCAATGATATACGGGTGACGCAGCGCAGCCAGAATTTGGAACTCATGTGCCAATGTCTCATAGAGATTGGTCATGGTTCCATAATCGACTGTGGTTCCCTCGGTGACATCACGCTGCAATTTCACCCGCTTCAGGGCAACATATTTGCGCGTTAGCCGATCATAGGCACGATACACCGTACCCATGCCACCGCCACCGAGTTCTCGATCCAGGATGTAGCGTCCGTTCACCAATGAACTACGCGCTTGCTCTTGCATTTCGCTGCCCCACTATTTTGTGACTGACCAGTCTGGCTCCATTATAGCCACTGGACAGAACAGCGCTAGCAACCCAGAGGAATCGGTTCTGCTCGCTTATTGCAGTCAATAAAAGAGGATGCCACAGCGGACATCCTCTTTGCATTATGTTTGGCTTTTTGGATTGAAAACAGCTTATGGACAGCGGTTCTCTTCGGTAGCGGTCACGGTTGCGCTATCGACCGGGTACAGCGGGCCGTTATCGAACAGTGACCAGGAGACCTGGAGTGAAGCCGCAAGTGGTGTGTTGATGCGGAACGTGCCGATTTGCTCCCAACGTTGGCCACTCTGCAAGGCAGTGCCTGCCCCGTCGTAGGCCGTCCAGTCGAACATCACTTTCTGCTGTGTACCGGGTACGAGTGGCACGCTATTCGGGTTGGTGATTTCCCAAACGGTTGTCGCACCATTTTGATCTTCGACCCAGCAGATGGAAAGCGGCAAAACATTGTCGATGCTCGGCGTAGCTTCCGGGGTGATTTCTGGTTCGGGTGTGATCTCAGGCTCCACGGTTCCTTCTTCCGATCCGTCACAGCGATACGCTTCGGTTGCTTCTGCGCGAACTGTACCCAGCGGCGCACCAATCGAATTGTCGAAGATGTACCATGTTACTTCGATAGCGAAGGAGAGATTGGTATTAATCCGTACTTCGCCCGTCTGATCCCAGCCCTGTGCAGCTTGCAGCAAGTTGCCATCTGCATCGAAGGTCTGCCAGTTAAAGTTGGCCTTGAGCGGTGTGCCGGGTTCCAGCGGGACGTTGTTGGGATTGGTCACACGCCAGACGGTGGTTGCACCATTTTGATCTTCTACCCAGCAAACCTCCAGAGCAGCAATGCGCGGCGGCGGTGGTGTTGCTTCGGCTTCAATGATTGTCCAGATGAAGGTCGTGCTTGCGGTTTGTCCGATGTCATCCGTAACGGTCACGGTAACTGTGTAATCATCCAGGGCAGCCGTCGGATTAATGACCCCGCTGATGATGCCGGAAACACGATCAATCACCACCGTATCCGGCAGACCCGCAGCAGTGAAACTCAGTGGCAGTCCCTCAGGATCAGTCGCATTGACAGCAAACGGCGTGACAGTGTCTCCACGACGGTTCAGTTGGTTCGGAATCGCCGTGATGGTGGGTGGTAGATTCTCAGTAACTTCTTCTTCAACATTGGTGAAGACGCAGGTCATATCCTCGTCAAGGATGATCGTGAATTGATCGTTCACTGGCGGGATGGTAGAAACGCCGCCATCACCACAATTGATCTGCTGCAAGTCATACCCTGCCGGGACGACTTCCCCGACTTTGTAAGCTTCCAGCGGTAGCGTCAGTGTGCTTGTACCGCCAGCGCCAGGGATGGTCGTTACTACACCGAAATCCTGGTCAATAGTGCCTTCAAAGGGGCTGATAAGGGAAGCAAGTGTGAATTCCCAGGCTGATGCGGGGGCAGGTGTTCCATCTGCCAGCACCTTCTCGTAGGTCAATTCAAAGGTGACGCGCTCGTTGGTGAAGGTACATGTCACATCTTCACCAGCATCCAGGTCAATGGTTGCACCAATATCCGGCGAGAGGTATGTCACGCCATCATCGCCCACACAGACAACGCTTTGGTTCCAGTTGCCGTTGGGATTTTCGGTAATGGTGTATTCGCCCGCAGCCAGACCCGTGAAAGTCTCCGTATTGGTCACGCCATCGGCATCATCGGTCAACGGATCATCAAGATCGAAGTTGCCCAATTCGCTACTGAAGAAGGCGAAGTCGCGGTCGCTATCAACATCCACATCGGCAGCGTACACAACATCTTTGACGATGGTGATACTACCTGTGGTCGGTGCTTCCAATGAGCAACTGAAGACATCGTTTCCTGGCAGCAGCGGAATGCTGTTCAGCGTGTCCAGTTCCAACAGTGGGGGACGAGCGTTGCCATCCACAACCGGGAAAATGCATGTTCCGGTAGAGAGGTAGCCGCTGGCAACAGCCGCAATACCCGGTGTTGAGTAGGATGTACCCAACAGGTAGCGTTGCCATTCCTCTTGCAAATTAGCTTCTTCAGGGCGGTTGACTTCTGAACCACACCCCAATGTTCCGAAGCAGTAGCTGCCAGCCGGAGCCGCAACATCACCAATATGTGTGAATTGCAGTGTTTCACCTGTATCTGCCGTGTAGCTCCATGGTGTGTTTGTGGGGCCATACGTGCCAGCGGATGCAATGGTTGAGAGCCACGCAGCGGGAGCCAGTGGCGGAATCTGTGTTTGATCCAGACCGAAGAAATCTGCAAACCATACTGCGAAATTGCCCGATGCTGCTACCGGGATAAATCCGAATTCGTCCGTCGGGTCAGCCGAGCGTTCGAGGTAGCGGCGCAGCAGATCATCCAACCCAGTATAGGGCGTATCGTTCGGATCAAGGCCGGAGATTTCGGTGAACAATGCGCTGAGAATCTCTGTCAACAGTTCCTCAGAGATATCAAGTTCCTCCACCATATAATCCAGAATGGAGTAGCGCCATTCCAGAAATTCCGGTTCGGCACAACTGTTCGTCTCAAGGCTTACATCCAGCTCAATTCCCTGAGTGTATTCGGTGTAGCTGTTGCTGAAGTAAAGCTCAACAGGCGCGTCACCTGGATCCGGGATGGGGAATTGGATTGCATTCTGCGGATACTGGCTCAGTCCTGGGGGCAGAGTTACCGGAACGGGTTCTGCGCCAAAATAGTCATAGCCGCCATAGGCAACGTAGAGATACGCACCGGAGAAAGGCCACATGACCAGTGCCTCACCTTCCGGCGTTGGGTTATAAACATCCACAAAGGCTACAAGCGTACCATCAATTTCCCGCACACAGGTATCCAGAATGCCTTCTTCATCTGGCAGAGCAACGTCGGAGTCATCTGTTGCGGAGAAGTCACATTCCGGGATGATGTCATTTTCCGGGTTTTCATCCGTAATGCTATCATCCACGTAGATCGTCACGTCATTGAGCGTCCAGGAAAGTTCCCATGAGCCACCGAACGTTTCGAGCGCAATATCAAATCCGTGATACGGCGCTTCTGCAGAGCGGAAGAACTGATAGGGCAGCTTCTTGGTTTCTACATCACTTCGATAGTAGATATTTTCTTCTTCCGACGAGAGTTCCAGGTAGTTGTTTCCCTCACTCGGCGGAATATCCACTGGGACTGGGTTCGGGTTTTCGTACTCGAAGTGAACGGTAATATAGTCGCCTTCACTGATTTCGCGAACATAGCAAGCATCTACGGGCTTCACCAGGCTCGGATCAGGTTCTGCCGCCAGCGCTTCACTATCCTGAAGTAAGCTGAGGAATTGTAGGAAGTTGAAGTCAAAGGTTTCACCTGTTTCCGTGATCGTAACAGTTGCAACACAGGGAACCATTGCGAAGCTCATATTGCTGACGAAGTAGTTCACGCCGGCAACTTGCCAAATGTTGACACGCTCCTCAAGGCGTGCTGCAATTTCGTCTACCTGATAGCCGTTTGCGCCGTTGCCGATGTCCACCCATTCCACAACGATATTGGATGGTGCGCCCATTGCAGCCAATGATGCTTCCAAAGTTGCAACAACACCCTGTCCATGGGTTTCATTGTCCAGAACGAAAATGACGACTGGTTCGCTGTTATACAACGGTGAACCAACGAGTGCCGTAACGTAATCTGTCACCCATGTAAAATCTTTACGATTGGCGATAACATCCTGGGCAAAGCCTTCAAAATCGTTCAGGAATTCTGCCAGGTTGAATCCTGTGCCAGTGGTGGCGGCATCAGCAAAACCTGTGCCTGTGGTAGCAGCATCGGCAAACCCTGTGCCAGTAGTGGCAGCATCAGCAAAGCCTGTGCCAAAAGTCTCTGAATCTGTGCCAGCCAACAAGTCTGGTGTGATTGAGCAGAGGCCAAAGTCTGGATTGACTGTGACAGTTACGGCATCTGTTTCTTGTGCCAGGGTGCTAAATATGCTGGCAACCAGCATTACAAGCACCGTAAACACTGCCAAACGCCCTAGTCGTTTGAGATGATTCATCACTTCCTCCCAATTGTCCCGTATGAAGAAAAACGAGATAGCGGTGTGTCAGATGCCAGTCTATGTTCTGAAACATTTTTGTGCGAACAAGCTGGTTAGCTCAGGTCTATAAAGTCTGATTTGTGATAGAACGGGCATAAAGACACCTTTCTTACTATGACGGAAGCGCCTTGCACGCACCATACGTTCCATTTCGCACAATTTCTGTTGCTGAGGCCGAGGCACAATTCGGACGGACTTCGTACACTTTCTTAACGAACTTGTAATTCAAGGTTGTGTTCTGAGAGATGGTGATCCCCAGGGACGATGCGTGAGGATGATTGCTGAATCGTTTGCAAAGCTTAACTTACCTCAAGGTTGTATAAATTGTTGTGGCGTTACGATGTATTTAGCAACGGCTGCATCAAGTTTGATGACGGCTTTATTTCGACAGGTAAGCAAGTTCCACCGATACGCTAGTTCCAGGAGGCGCTGGGCCCCATGCACATTAATGTCCGAGATTATCACATACATATTCACATCATTGAACTTGGTGGACGATTGGATGCTTTCACGGTTGGTACGCTGCGCGACCTCCAAACCCGGTTTGCTGCTGACGAGAATCCACAGATCATTGTGGATTTAACGGAAACAACGTTCATGGATAGTGCGTGGATTTCCGCACTGGTTTCGTTATTGAAAGTAACTCAGAAACTGGGGGGTAAGGTTGTACTGATCCCACCGCGTGAAGGTGCGGCACGCAATATCTTGACGATTACACGTTTTGACCAGGTCTTCACAATGGAAACCTCAGTCGAGGCCGCGTTGAAGAAGCTGTATTTCGGCGCATAACGGCATCCCAATTGATCAACCACAATTGCAATCACATGTGTGAGTTGCCTACAACAGCCCATTCAGGTAATAAAAAGGACTGGCATTTCACCAGTCCTTTTTGTTAAGCAGAATTCCGCATGTTAGTTCTGTGCTGCTCCGTCATTGTCTGCGGTATCCGGCAAGGTGCAGCTTTCGACTTCTACCCAGGATGCCTGACCCAGATCCAGGGAGACATCTACCGGGGTGATGTTGGTATCGGGCATGAGGAAGGTGGTTTGCTCACCATATTCACCAATGATCGTCTGACCTTCGCGGCTGGCGTTCTCTTCACCCGGCGTATTTTGCGGGTACACATCGTCTTCCGGCTCGAAGGTTAGCTGCTCGGCTTCTTCATTCACGACAATACCAGGTTCCAGAATGGGCAGGGCATTCGCTTCGTAGATGTCCGGGTTGCCTGCAACATCTGAGGTGAACAGTACCTGTGTGCCGTCGCACATCCAGGTTGGTGCATAATCAGCAATTCCGTTATCTGTCAACTGGCGGGTACTGCCTGTTGGCAATTCATGGATGTAGACATCCAAATCTCCATCTTTGTCAGATTGATATGCAATCAGCGTATCCAGCGGTGACCATGTATGATTCGTAGCATCTTCATCCGGGTTGGTGATCGCCTGCGGATTCCCACCGTCTGCATCCATGATATAGATTACGCTGTTGCCTGTGCCATCTCGGTACGAACGGAATGCGATTTGATCTCCGGCGAAATTGTACATAGGTTCAACATCCACACCAGAACCATCGCTGAGTTTGGTTAAGGTCAGGGTATTCAGGTCAATTTCGTAGATTTGCCATATACCTTCGCGGTCACTCTGGAATGCGAGCTTGCTCCCATCCGGTGACCAGGACGGATTGATGTCACTGCCAGGGTGATCCGTCAGGCGGATTTCACGCCCGGTGAGCATATCCAGCAGATAGAGTTCCCAGTTGCCATCGCGGGTTGTCTCGAATGCGACGTATTGGTGCGACCCCCAGACGGGATCGGTATCAATTGCGATGCTGTTGCGCGTCACACGCTGAATCTGGCTACCGTCACCATCCGTAGGCGCAACATAAAGTTCCCAGTTGCCATCACGATTGCTGGAGAAGATCACCCATTCGCCATTGGGCGAGCGGCTCGGTGCCATATCCGCTACATCTTCGCCCACACCTTGCGACAGATTCTGGTTCGCCGTCGTGCGAGCGATTGGGTCTGCACCATCCAGGCGGAAGATTTCCCAGTCTCCGGTGTGGTTGGTATGGTAGACGCGCCAGGGTACGCAGCGGCTTGTGCAGGTTGGTACAGTTTCCCAACCGGGCAGCGTGAAGGCTTCTTCTGCGATCCCGTCGAAGGCTGAACTGCTGCGGTATGAAGCTGATTCGGGTTCTTCGGTTGCTTCAGTTTCTTCTGTCGGCACAGCCGTTGGCAGCACCTCATAGGAGCTGGTTTCTGCCAGACAGTCAGCACTGACTGCACTTAAGCCAGCGGTGCTGCTGAAGGTGAACCTGCCTTCCTGATTAGGCAAGGATAGTTCGAAGCTCTCACCAGCCAGTAGCAAGAAGGTATCCGTTGCGATCACTTCGCCGCTGCTGTTGGTGACGGTGTATTCATCTTCGGATGGCATATCACCGCCGCCATTGCGCACGGCGAAATAGGGCCAGTCGTTACGGCATAGGCTCTCTACCCGGATTGTCGGGGCATCAGGGCAATCGGTTTGCGCTGATACACCTGTATCCAGTGTTCGCAGCGTTAACTCACCGCTGTAATTGTTGATCGTATACGTTGTGCTGTCCCCTGCATCCAACTGGAAGTAATCATCCGTCAACACAACATTGCCATCTGCATCAGCAATAGTCAGTCGATCCGGCGTGGTCATATCATCGCCATCATTGCGTACTGTGAACGTTGCAGCGGGTCCCGCTAGGCAGCTTGCACCAACTTGAATATCCGGTACGGAAGGCGGTGCTGTGACTTCGACAATGATGGGGCGCTCGACCTTGCCTGTTTCGCCACCCTCTGAGACATTCATACCTACGAGATAGGTTCCAGAGATTAAATACGTATGGCAGACCTGATCGTTATCCGTTACGGGTAGGGGCGGTGTTCCGTCGCCGAAGTCCCAGGATGTGACATCCGTTGTAGCGCCGACACTTGCAGTGAAGCAGTACACACCATTGCCCTGAGGTTCCACGCTGAATGAAGAGGATGATTCAAGTAGGTTGTAGGTGCGCACGACGTTGTTAGCCTGTGCAGTCAGAGAACCATCACTGACAGTCAACCGTACATCGTACTGCTGCCCATCTTCTGTGTAGTCTGTGCAAATGCTGCCAGGGATATTACCAGCCGTGTAACTTAGCGTCTCTCCATTGCCAAAGTCCCAGTTCCAGCTAGAAATACCGGGGCCGGAACTGCGGTCTGTGAAGCAAACGCGCATTGGAGCCAGTGCGCCATATGTCGATGGTGTGAAGGCTGCGCGAATGTCATTGACGTTTAGCAGGGTGAAGCTTGCACTGGCGCTGGTGGTTCCCAGGTTACCGTCGCCCTCAACGACAGCAGTGTAGGTTCCAGCCGCATTGAAGAAGTAGTTCACCGTCTGACCATTGCGCGTGCCGATGACGTTGTTACTCGCGTTGTAGAATGTCCAGCGATAGTTGCCTGTGATATTCGTGCCAATCGCTGTGAAGGTGTAGTTGGTGGGAGCGCGTTCACCGCCGTTATAATCCATTGCGATGCTTTGCTGCCCATAAACCGTGAATTCCATAGAGGCGCTGTCGTTGTAGCCATTGGCGCTGCCATCCACAGTGACCGTATACGTACCGGGTGCATCGTAGCTGAAGCAACCAGGGGTTTGATCTGTGCTGGTTGTGCCATTTGCCAGATCCCAGGAGAAATCAACGTCGTTCATTGAGCCGGGGCTGACACTGGTCGTATTAGTCAGGCAGATCTCTTCGCCTACACCGACTGCGGTGTTATCCACATTGCTGGTGAAATCTACATTGAGCTGCCCCAAAAGCAAGCTGCGTCCGCCAAAGGAGCAGGTATAGCTGCCATCGGTCAGGCTGAGGTTATACCCGTATGAGCCAATCTGCGAACCAAAATCCCCCGTACCAAAACTGCGTGAATAGCTGGTTGCGTTGCTCGTGCTATCACTGAATGTCGCTGTACTTCCATCTGGACGTGTGATTGTCCATGTTGCGCTCAGGCTGCTGTTGGTCGGGTTAGCAATCACTACGCTGAAGTTCGCACTTCCGCTTGGCAGCGAAGCCGGGGCATTGCTCCAACTCTGGCAGGTGAATCCGATCCCGGTTGTTTCCAATGCTCGGTGTTTGGTACAGCTATCGGTGGGATTGCTAGATGTTGCGGTGTAGCTCACACGATAGGTCTTGTTGTTCTCTGGCAGCACAAAGTCGAAGTTGCCGTTCGTGCCGCTGCTGATTTCAACCCATGATGATCCGCTGATATATTCTTCCAGTGACCAGGCGAAGCTAATCGAGCGATTGTAGGCATTGCCGATACTCGGGGTACTGTAGCTGTAAGTCACACCGGAAGCGGGGTACTGTGCCGATACGGGTGGCAAGTCTGAGCAGGTCAGCCCTTGTAGTTCAACATCAATGGTCATCTCGGAAGCGCAATTTTGCCCCCCATCTGCCCCATCTGTAGTCACTTCCAGGCGCAAGGTGTGTCCACCAATATCACCTTCGACCCAATCTCTTGACCAACCGGAGCCTGTCCCCACCGGGTTGCCGTCCAGATACCACTGATAATCCGGGCTGGCATCACCATTCGTGTTACTGACATCGGCGCTGTAGTTGGATGTCGGTGGAGTGTTGCTCGGAATCGCGTAAGGTGGATTGTCGTCGCCGTTGATTGAGCAGGTCAGGGTAGGCCATTCCGCTGTGATTGTCGCGCTCGCAGCGCCACCTGAGCAACTTCTCCCATCCGAAGAGTTGACCTGTAGTTGTACGCTGTGAACGCCTTCCGGCATCGAAGCCACATCAATTGACGATGTACTACTGGTCTGGGTGCTGGTGTCTGCGAAGGTGATAACCCAATCATAGGTCAGGCTGCTGCCATCGCTGCCGCTAACGTTGGCGGAATACGATTGTGCTGTCAGCGGAATGACACCGAAACTACCATCAATGCTGCAAATCAATTCCGACCATTCGGCGGTGACCGTGCCACTATCGCTACAGCTATCGCTGCCATCGGCTGTAGAGACCGTCACGGTGATGTCATAAGTTCCTTCACTCCATGCGCGGGATAGCGTGTTTCCTGTTTCGCCCTGTGCTGCTGTGTTGATCGTCCAGGAGTAGTTCAGGGCGCGACCTGAATCCCCGGTTACACTGACGCTGTAGTCGTAGGTACTTCCATTCGGCACGACATTTGTAAAATCACCCGTAAGGGAACAGGTTAGATCAGGATAGCTCACCTGGATTGTCCTGGTCGATGTGCAGGATGCGCCGTTGTCTGCCGTTGCTTCCAGCACCAGGAGATAACTCCCTGTTTGTGACCATGCCTGACTGATGCTGTCTGCGCTTCCACTGGCATTGACACCGTTCCCGGTGAGTGTCCAGTTATAAGTAACGCCGCGCCCATTCAATCCGCTGACATCGGCGCTGAAGCTGCTGGTTTCGCCAACCAGTGCGCTGAAGCTCCCGCTGATGTCACAGCTAATCTGTGCCTGCGCTACCATGATGATGACTTGCGCCGTAGAACTACCGCCGGGGCCTGTTACCGTCAGCGTGACCGGATTACTGCCGAGGCGCGTGAACGCTATTCCGCCGGGATTGGGATCGGTGCTATCCGTGCTGCCATCTCCATTGAAGTCCCATTCCCAATCAGTAATGATCCCAGTGCTGTTGGCACTGCTGAAATCAACTGTTTCACCCCAGGCGATACTGTTAGAGGTGACGGTGATCTGTGCCAGCGGGGCAGCCGTCACAAAGATCGTCTGTGTTGCAGTCGAGAATACAGACGCACTTGAACCTTCCACGCGCAGTGTCACAGTGAAATTGCGATCTCCGCTGCTGTAACTGTGGCATACCCGCGAACTGTTGTCTGTAATGACCGTGCCATCACCGAAGTCCCACTCGCTGTTGGCAACGGGGCCTTCACTCAAATTGTTGAAACAGACTGTCATTCCGCTGCCCATGATCTCGTAGCTGAAGATGGCATCAACGGGATCTTCTGCGGGGAAGACTCCGACCTGTTTATCTACCGTCCCAAGACCGCCAGGGCCGCTGTAGTCCAGGTGAACATCATAGGTTCCATTGGTTGCGAAGGTTACATTGTGGGGGCCTTGCCCGCTGAATGTTTGTCCATCACTCAGGCTAAATTCCCAACTGTCAATCGTTCCGCCGCCGAGGTCAATACCTGTGATGACAAACGTATCAGCAGTTGTCCCGGAAGCAGGGGAGATTGTGAAATCTGCCTGTGGACCTTCCTCGACGACAATCACATCCGCCGAGAAGGATGCAGTCTGCCCGGCTCCATCGGTCACCAACAAAGAGATTGTATAGGTTCCGGGGCTGTTGAATGTGAAAGATGGCTCTGCATCCGTGCTGGTATCAATGACGGTGCTATCTTTCTCGACCTGCCAGCTATACGTCAATCCGCCACCTGTGCTTTGGTTGACAATGAAAACCGTATAAGGTGCGGTTCCAGTTGTGCCGGGGGTGATGCTGAAGCTTGCAACGGGCACGCTGGCTATGGTGATGGTTCCGGTCAAAACTAAATCGCTACCGATGGTCGGGATGCAGGTGAGTGTGACGTTGTACGTTCCGGTGCTGCTATAGGTATGGCTGACAATACCGCCTGTGTCTGTAGCGCCATCGCCAAATGTCCATTCAAATGAGACGATTCCGCTGGCGTTCACCGCAGCAAAACCATAAGTGAAGGGATTGCTGTCACCGCCGTCGTTAATGTCCATCGCGCAAGAGGTTTCCCCAAGTGCGCCCATATCCATTTCTTCGGTTGCTTCAGCCGTCATTTCAACGACAGCCTCGGTTTCTTCGGCAACCGGGGTCAGTTCGGGTTCAACAGCTTCTGTGATCTCCGGGGTAATTTCCGCTGTCACTTCAACTTCTGGTGTACTTTCTACGATCTCAGTTACCTCAACTTCGGGCGTAACTTCGATCACTTCGGTTATTTCTGGTGTCGAAGTGTTTGCTTCTTCTGTCGTTTCTGGGGGAGTTGTCGGCTCTGTTGTGACCTGGGCTGTGGTTTCTGGTTCCGGTGTGTTGATGCCTGGTTCTTCAGTAGAAGGTGTAGGCTCTGTCGTTGCTTCAGGGGCAGAAGATGTATCAGTCGGCTGTGTGGTAGGTTGCAAGGTTTCTACAACCTCTGGCTCTTGAGTTTGTGGTTCCGTCGTCTCCGTCTCGGTTGTCGCGGGTACAGTTGCCTCTGTCACCGATACCTGTGTTTCCTGGTGTGTAGCTGTTTCTTCTTCGGTTGGTGCCTGGGTTGTCACTTCCGCGACGGTTTCCTGTGGTGATGGTGTTTCCGTCGCAGGCTCTGGCGTTGTGGGGATCTCTGTCGTTTGCTGTGGCGTTGGGGCAGGTTCGTCAGTACTTTCCTGCGCTGATGATAGGTTGACAAGTGCCAACAGCGTGAATAGAACGAACAGACGTGGTAGCCAGGGACGTTTGCTTGGGTTTTGCATAGTGTAACCTTCCTGACGATCTATAATTACCTGGGAAAACCATGCACCACAGTAGACTTTAACGTTGAGATAGAGTTGGTGATGGTGTTTATGACACAACCTTACACCACTTTTTCTTTGTGAAGTGTGAAGATTCTAATCGTCATGCAACGAAATTGTTTTGTTGGTGGAATCAAAAAGACCTTCTTGCAGGAAGAAGGTCAGAGAGTCTTGCGCAGTCGTGTCTATGCAGAGGGGGTGCGCAGCTTAACAATCCGTTGGCGTAAGTTCGCACGGAGTCCCTGACGGCGACTTTCCCGAGGCGTTACATCGGGAATGATGCGCGTCGTACTTGCCGACGCTTTTAGATCGCTGTCTTGTATGGCTCGCATACGGCTGGTTTCACTGGGCTTTTGCAGCCCGAAAATCTCGAAAACACTGATCTCTGCGGTATCCAAAGATTCTCTACGAGTCAGTACATCAGGCAGCGGAGACCCCAACAACTCATTGTCTTCAAACGCAAACGGTTCGCTTTCATCCAGCGTGGGTAGAACTGGTGCGGCTTCTGTACTCTGTTCCAATGAATCCGTTTCCTCCAACAAGGGGAGGGACTGCTTCTCTTTTGCTTTTGCGTCAAGTTCCGTTGCAGGGATTTCCCGCAGGAAATCAGGATCTGCTTGAACAGGATGTGTAGTAGGCTGTACTACATAGTTCCGCTTTGTATCGTCTTCGGCAAGCGGTGGTTCAACGATTGAGGTTTCCGGCACCGGGCTGCTTTCTTCCTCATCGAGTGCGGGAACTTCGATAGTCGCTGCTCTCATGCGCTCCAGAGCAGAGGGATAGCGCGGTTTATAGTTCGCACGCTCCAGAACATCCGGCGCTTCACGGAGGTAAGACTTTGTACTCTCTGGAGCAAACTGCTGTTGAGGAGCCATCTCGTGGATATATGTATAGAGATTTTGTAGGCTTTCGATGATCTCACGATCAAGCCCACGTTTAACCTGAAGGGAGTTTCGCAGCCCGCTGAGGAAACCCTTCAACTCGTAATTGAATGTCCACTGAACAACCGTGCCTTCCGGCGCTTCTTGCAGGCGTACACGCCCCCGATTGCTGAGGTAGGGAGCGCCATCTACGATGATATATTCATAACCGAGACCATCATACCAGGCTGTGACTTCCATCACGTACTCATCGCCCCTACGGGTACGCATCCGCCAGCGTGTCCCGCGTCCGCTGTGCATTGTCGTGAGGTATGAGATTGACTCACATTGGGTCTGCCACTGCGGATTCTTACTCAAATCGCTGATCTGCGACCACACAACTTGTTGCGAAGTTGAGATGGCAATGGCATGATCGATGGTTGTGGTACTCATTAGACAGGATGCCTCGTTTTGCGAGAAACTTTATGCTACACTGAGAATTGATTGTAACTGGCGAGAAATTGATTGGCAACCACTGATGCCTGGCCCTCTCTTCGTATTCGCATTCGTCGTTGCAACCGCGATCGGCGCAGGTTTCCACCTGATATTTGGAGGAAGTGCGCGGCGTTTGGCGCTCTTTCTTCTCGCAGGTTGGGCAGGTTTTGCACTAGGTCAGATTGCAGGTCAGACTTTTTCCGTCACGGTTTTTGTCATTGGTGATCTGTATATTGTAACCTCAGTGGTTGGTTCCTTGTCTATGTTGATCGCTGCCTTAATCTTCACATCTGATCGTAGGTCAGCCCGTCGCAGATAGGAGTAACAAATGACAGAAATAGCTGCACAATCTCCTACCGTTCCAACAGATTCAGCCGAAACAGTTGAGGAAGAAAGTGGCGGTGGCTGGTCGATCCAGCGTATCACAATTATTAGCGTGGGTGTATTGGTCGGCATTTATGTACTGTTGTTCGTGATCGGCCTGATTACAGCCATTATTTTTGGTGAACGCGCTGCTCTGTGGTTTGGCTACTTCAAGAATCTGGTGAACATCGCGGTGTCTGTATCCACGTTGGCGATTATCGTTGGCATCGGCGTACTCGTTATACAGGTTGCACGCTTCGTCAATTTGCTGCGCAGTGAGGTCAAGCCCATCACAGAGGATGCGCAAAAAGCCGTGCAGGAAGTCCGTACTACAGCGCAATTTGTACAGAAACACGGCGTGAGTCCCATCATCAAAGGGCAATCATTCGTTGCCGGGTTGCTGGCTTTCTTGCGTGAAATCGTTCGCCTGACCCAGGTGCTGCAACGGCGTGTCGATGAGGAGACGAATGAATGAGCGATGAACCACGTCGTCTGGATGAAACGACATTCTTTTGGGGAACGCTGATCGGTTTCCTGATTGGTGCGATTGCCTGGCTTTTTCGTGTTCCGCGCCGAGGGGAAGAAACTCGTGAACAAATTGTAGAAACAGGCCGCGATTTGGTGACTCGCGATTCAGTCAGCGAGAGCCTGGAAGAAGGGCGCTCCCTGGCACATCAGCACCGGGATAGCACCCTGAAACCTTGAAGTTACTGCATCAACTCTCGTAGCGCCGTCCCTACCGCCATAAGCAAATCACCTGCGACCAATGACCGTGCTTCGCTCTCACGCAAGACAATTTCAGCCGCCAACCCATGCAGGTATCCCGCACACACAGCCGCTTCAAAACTAGCAAGCCCCTGCGCACGTAATCCCACGATCATCCCTGCCAACACATCACCCGTTCCAGCCGTTGCCAACGCATTATTCTTAAAGGGCAGCACAGCAAAACGCTCATCCGGCGCAGCAATTACGGTATGTGCGCCTTTCAATACGATAATCGTATTCCATTCAGTCGCTTTTTCGCGGGCAAGCTTCCAGCGGTCTGCCTGTACGTCACTGGTTTCGATCTCTGCAAGTCTTGCCATTTCGCCAGGATGTGGGGTGATGATGGTGTTCTCCGGGAGCAGTGTCCACCACTCGTCTTGCTCTGCCAGGATATTCAAGCCATCGGCATCAATCACCAATGGCGGTAGCTGGCTACTTGTCTCCTCATCTGTTTCTGCGTCGCCGTCAGATACTGCCTGAAATCCAAGCGCTCTTTTGCGAGATTTCGGTTTGGTTGCTTGTTGTTGGCGCAGCAGGTTGAGCATGAATTTGCTGGTGGTTTCCTCTTTTCCCATGCCGGGACCCAGCAGCAGCGCTTGATACTTGCTCAGTTCTTTTGTGAGGACTTCCTCAGCGCTTTCTGCAATGACTCCCATATCGTGTGGTAGGAGCAACCATGTAGCTTCGCGCAGATGTGCCGCCAGTGCCATGACAACGACATTTGCACTAGCTACTGTTACCAGACCTGTGCCGATACGATAGGCTGCTTCAGCAGATAATCCTGGTGCGCCAACATAATTCACAGAACCGCCAACAACAAGGGCGCTGCCAAATGTACCTTTGTGTGAATTTGCGCCGCGTTCGGGCAGTGTTTCGCGGACGGTTTCCGCATCAATGACTTGCTTATTGATAGCTTCCAATTCTGGTAAGTTTTCCGGGATGCCAATTTGTGCGACGATTAACCTGCCTACAGCCTCCGCACCGGGGAAGTGGAAGTGACCGGGCTTGGCTGTGATGAAAGTGATAGTTTCATCGGCATGAATGGCATTTGAGTCAACTTCGCCCGTATCGCAGTCGAGTCCGCTAGGGCAGTCCAGCGCCAGCACAAGAACCGGGGCAGGGCGTGGGAGCTGGTTTGTTGCGGCTGGGTTGATGTTCACCTGGTCGGGCTGGGTGTTGTGCCGTTCTCGCAGTGCCCGGTTGGTGTTTCGCAGAATTTTTTGCGCTTCATCGCGGATTGGCAAGCGCACTCCAATGCCAAATAGTGCATCAATCACAAGATCCGCGCTGGCAACCATATTGCGCAAGACTCGCTTGTCTGTGTCGTCCTCTGCTTTGGCAATAAACAAATCCGCTTCACGCGCCACTTGGATATATTGGTCATCTCGTTCCGCCAATAAGTAGAAGCGCACTTCGGCTTGTTTGTGTTCCTGGGCGATTAGCAGCCCGGTAACGAGGCCATCACCACCGTTGTTCCCCGCGCCGACAAGTACCGTCACACGCGGCTCGGCAATATCTTCTAGCAATTGGAGTGCGCGGTTCGCGGCTGCACGTCCTGCATTCTCCATCATCTGCTGGTAGCTCGTTCCCGCCGCGTCTGCTGCTGCTTCAATAGCGCGTGTTTGTTCGATAGTCGCAATTCGTATCACCTATGCAATCCTCCCAGTCATGCCTGTTTCTACGAACTACATACTAGCTTATCTGGTGAAGACTGCACAATTTTTCCACCAAACGCAAAAGAGCGCCTCATAAACTGAGACGCTCTCTACAGGATTTGGTTTTGGCTGCATTTAGTGATCGCGGTTGGCGATTAGCTCGGCAAGGGCGATAAGTTCATCCTTTGCATAGGAGTCTTCCAGTGCATCAAGCTGCTGAATAGCGCCCTGTACCAGCATTTGTACCTGCATCCGTGCTTTTTCGAGGCGATCCCCACCCATCAATTTACGCTTGATGGACTCCATCGGATCATCGCTGTCCTGCACTGCGGCAATGCCACGACCTTGTTCCAGATCAATGCCCGATGTTTTGCCAAGTGTTTCTTCATCCCCAACAATATCGAGGATGTCATCCACAATCTGGAATGCCAACCCGACGTTATAGGCATATTGACTGAGTGCGTCGATCACAGTGTCATCATCTGTCGCAGTACGTGCGCCCATTTCCGCAGCAGCTTGGAAGAGTGCCGCTGTCTTCAGAGCGATGATGCGCATGTAATTCTCGCTGGTGAATTCGTTGTTCTTCACTGCCCACGCTTGCAGCGTTTCGCCCTCGACGAGGGCTGTGGCTGCATTGGCAAGGATGAGATTCAATTCACCATAAGGAGCCATTACCTGGTAGACTGCTGTAAAGAGGAAATCTCCGGTGAGCAGAGCAAATGTGCGACCCCATTTTGCGTTCACCGAGGGGCGACCACGACGCACTACGCCATGATCATTGATGTCATCATGTACGACGCTGGCGGTATGCATCAACTCGACGGCGGCAGCCGGAGCAGCTACATCCTCTACGTTTTCGCCACCTGCTGCGAGGTAAGCAAGAATTGCCATCCGGGGGCGAATGCGTTTACCGCCTGCACCCAGGATATGTCGGCTTGCATCTTTGAGGACGACCACCTCACTGTTGACAGTCTGCAACATTAAATCTTCAGTCGCCTTCAAACCAGTCTCAATCAAGTTCTCATCGGCGACACCTGTCACCCTTGTCATCACATTGTGAGTGGTCATCGAAGCTCCGCATCACATTAATTTGTTACGTTCAGAACAATCTAAATCTATTTTACACAAAAGCCCCAACACGTCAACGAATTGCGTGCGTAGATTCTCCAAGTACTCAGGTTTGTGAAAAATAGCGCAATTGGATTGTGAAAACAGATTTCACGTATGATGACTCAAGCGCTCACAGGATGCAAGCTAAGAGTTTTGAATTCTTTCTGTCTATGGGGCGAGAATGTGCTAGAAATCCGCACCTCTATCCAGGTCTACCCAGGGTAGCAGAAACCAGAAGGTACTACCTTTGCCGAGTTCACTATCAACGTGGATCTCTGTATTATGGTGATCGAGGATTAATTTCACGAGGGCGAGGCCAATACCCATCCCACCATATCTCCGGGTAGAGGATGAATCGACCTGATAGAACGACTCGAAGATGTCCTGTAGTTTGTCCTGTGCAATACCAATTCCATAGTCACGCACGGCGATATACACATAATCTCCGCGCAGGCTGCCTATCACTTCAATGGGTTGGTCTTTTCCGCTGAATTTGAGCGCGTTATCCATCAGGAGTTGCATAACCGTACTTAGCCCCTGCTTATCCGCAAGGACTGGCGGTAAATTCTCCTCTAGCTTCAGTTGGATGCGTGCTGCTTCATTACGGCGACCCCATACGCGACTCAAGCTGCGCCGCGCAAATTCCACTGTATCCCGGAGGATAATGGGTCCAACACGCAAATCGAGGCTCTGCCCATACATAGTGATGTTCTTCACCAGCATTTCCAGGCGAGCCATGGCATTCTCAGCGAAGTTGACCAGCTTCTTATCCGATACATCTTCGCCAATGAGCGTGACCGCAGACTTGACCTGAAGCAGTGGCGTGCGAAGTTCATGGGATACATTGCGCACAATCGCGTTTTTTAGAACTTCGATTTCGTCTGAGGTTCGCTGCTGTTTGTGGATCTGTTCTTGTAGTTGTGCAATCGTCTGGTGTAGCTGTCGATTTTCTTCATGTAATCTCAGGCACGTTGTGATCTGGCTGGCGAGGGCAGGTGTATTTCTGAATACAATTGGTGTTGCCGTTGAATGGGACTCGTCACTGGTTGGGAGGTATTCTGGGCTGGTGGCGACGCGAATCAACAGCGGCGCATTTGCTGCAATTTGATTCTCCGGCAGGACAGCCCCATCAACAACGATGATGACATCGACCTTATGCCGTTGCTGATAGGTTTCAATTTCAGTAAGTTCCAAGATGACAAAAGGAAATCCTGCGGTACGCAGCTCTTGTTGCAGGTTCGTCAGCCACTCGCTGTTCTCGCCGGCGAGAATAACATAGCGGCTGGCTGGCTGCGATCCATTTTGGCTCGCCATATTTGTTATGTCCTACGTGTTCAACCCTACCTACAAGCATCATATCATGTAGCAATAGGCAGGGTATAGCGCTGTGTAAGTAGGTTGAAAAACTCAAACGAAACTGCGAAGTCAGGTTAGAATTAGGTATACACCTTGCCGAGAAGTCAGGAACAGCGTCCTAATGTCTGACAGATTTGGTTCAAATGCAGACGATCATGCTGTGCGGTGAAGTACGCCATTTCGATGAAGGTCGTGAGTCCAAAGACGCTGTGCCGCGCTGTTCGCTGCCACTTCTCCGGTGGGATTGATTGCAGCAGGGTGAGCGTCTTTTCTCGCTCTGCTACAAATTGGGCGGCAACATTTGCGCCGTCATCATCGCAGAGTGGGATATTTGCCCCAGGTGGTTCAGAACCAATGAGGAAGGGATTCTCATGCTGTAAGATACGTTCAAGGCGTGCGCGGTGTTCTGTGACTTCCACCTCTGCAAGATGGCAGAAAATCTGCAAGAGCGACCATTGATCTGCATCGGGGCGCTGCAACCAGTAATTGGGCTTAATGTGTGCCATGAACCCATACAACGCCCCTACATTGCCACGAAGTTGCGCGATCACACCATCCGGCTGTAATTTCAGAGGTTTGCTCCGCTGCTGAATCTCTTCCAACATATGGGGGAAAGCATCTAATCCATTTGGCTTACTGTGATATGTATGAAGCCCGATCAGTGCGGCGGGTTCGATGTCACTGCTCAGACGATCCCCAACCATAATGGCTTCATCTGGCTCGATACCCACACGCCCGATGATCTCAGCGTAATATGAAGGGGATGGTTTGGAGAAGTGCATATTCTCCGCATGGGTGATGAGTGCATACAGCGACTCATCCAGCGGTAAACCACCCCATGCCATGCGATGACGTACCGCCGCAGCCGGATAGATCGGGTTAGTCGCAATTACAATTGCATAGCCCTGTTCATGCAGCGTATGGATTAACTCAGCCGCTCCAGGCACAGGCTCAATCCATGAAGATAGGCGCGGGTACGATGCCTCGTAGAAATCCCCCAGGATATGGGTAACAGCACTAGAATCTGTGGTGTCCGTCAGATGCCGCACGATACGCGCATAATTGGTTTCATCACCGCGCCGTTGGTCATTGAGGACTTGCAGACCATCCCGAAACAGGGCTGTCGCATCCAATTCGGGGAAATGCAGGGCGAATGATTGCTGTAACTCCTGAAGGAATGCCCCTGCAAATGCTCGATCCGGGTTCACAATCAGTGTGTTATCCAGATCAAGCAGCACAGCTTTAATCGTCGTCATCTTCGATGTCTTCCAATGCCTGCCGGAAAATTTCCAGGCCAGGATTATTATTGTCTACATTGCCCACGTAAGGGTCTTCGATTGTGCTGCCATCCCGGCGATCATGTGCAGTAACTTCTAATCGGCGACCAAACCCAAGAAATCCACGTTTGATGGTCAACGACAATTCCATGTTGGGATCAGCATTTGCGAGCAAAATATCGGGTACAGGGCAACGGCTGCAATCACTGGGTTGCCAGCGCTCAGAGTCAGGATTTTGTTGGATGAGGCGGCACTCTTGTACATTACGTCCTCTATGGAAATCCTGATAGTAGTATTTGCATTCTTTGCCTGCGGGTGTCTTCATGATGCTCTATGCTCTCGCTTAGGCTTGGTTGTCAGCTTGGGTCGGTGTCTAGCCAGCGCTTCGCCGCAATGTGTAAGTCACTCAGGGAACCATATTGTATCGTACAATCTGGCAGGGCTTCCAGGAATTTCCTGCCATAGCTTTTTTGGATGATGCGGCTGTCGAAGATGGTTACAACCCCGCGATCTGTCTTTGTGCGGATCAAACGACCAAAGCCCTGGCGGAAGCGCAAAATTGCATCTGGCACAGCATAATGCTGGAATGCATCGTTGTAGGTAGCAGAGCGGGCTGCAAAGATCGGATCATTAGGTACCGCAAATGGCAGTCGTGCAATCACAAGAGCGCTCAAATCGTCTCCCGGTATATCGACACCTTCCCAGAAACTGCGCGTTCCCAGCAAAACTGCTTTTTCCGTCGATTTGAAACTATCGAGAAGTGCTTCGCGGCTGCCGCCAGATGCCTGGTCATAGACGACAATATTGCCCAGGGCAAGGCGTGGTGAGATATTTGCAGCCGTCTCACGCAGTTGTGCATAGCTAGTGAACAATACCAGCACACGCCCATTCAGCGCTGCTGCCAATTCCACGATACCGCGTTCAACAGCCCGTTGATAGCTGTGGTCTGTTGGCAAGGGCATATCTTCCGGGATGTAGACCAGGGTCGAGTTTCTGTAGTCGAAGGGTGAACCTACAGCGAGTGTCTCTATGTCTTCTGCATACAGACGTTCCCTCAAGAAGTCGAAGCCGCCTGCCGTTTGCAGGGTCGCGCTCGTGAGGATGACGCTATCTTTTTGCTGCCAGAGGTATGTTTCCATCAACGAACCGATGTTCAGCGGTGCCGCCTGTAAGGACATCCAATCTGGTGAATTTGCATTGTTGATCCAGTAGATCATATTGGGGTCGGGATTGCGCACAAAGGCATTTAGCATTTCATGCGTTTGTGTTAAATACGATGCTGTGGCAGCAATTGCATGTGTGTGATCATCGAGACGTGGAATGTTGTATTTGCTCAACCTGGCTGTGACTGTTGCGAGCTGTTGCATAGCGTTCGCCAGCACTTCAAAGAATTCGTCCAGATTCTCCCATGTACCGACTACAGTGCTGAATGCGTTATGGGAGCGCCGTTTTTCATCGATCCTCAGCTTGTAGGTATTATCGGAATTGCTGTTGAAGATGAAGCTCTCGATTGCATTGAAGAATGCCTTCACCTCGGCAGTCATCCCCATGACGACAGCGTCCACATTTTGCATGAAATCTTCTATTTTCATGACCGTTCGTTCGGGTGCGGCTTCGCGGGTGCTGCGCATCAAATCCCCGAAGACCCCCCTATTTGTACCACCTAACTCATTCAGGCGGCGAAGCAATCTGTTTTTATCAACGCGGACGCTCATGCCGTGGGTGATCGCGTCTTCAAGCTGGTGGGCTTCGTCAACAATCAGATGCTTGAATTCTGGCAATACGTGATTCTCTGCCGCCACATCGCGGATTAGCAGCGCGTGGTTTGCAATGATAATGTGTGCAGCCTCGGCACGCTTCCGTGCTTTGAAGTACGGGCAAGCACCTTGCATTGCGCTGTGGCATCGGTGAGTAGTGCAGCCTTCATCCTCAGCACTGAGCCTACCCCAGGTGAAATATTCGCCAGATCGCAACGTGATTTCACCGCGATCCCCACTCTGGCTCTCCTGTAGCCAGATCAGTATCTTTGCCATTGTACGTAATTCGTCCAGGTCATTTGGTGTACGGCGGCGCATCGCATTCAACCGCCGAGGACACAAATAATTGCCACGACCCTTCATCACCGCGACACGCAGTTCTTCACCGAGAATGGTCTGCAACCCCGGAGCATCTTTGCTGAAGAGCTGCTCCTGCAAATTGATGGTGTTGGTGGAGATCACCACACGCTGCTGATTTTGCAGCGCCCATTTCATAGCAGGGAGCAAATAGGCGAGAGATTTTCCGGTTCCGGTTCCGGCTTCTACTATCAGATGTTCTTTCTTGTTGAAGGCACTAGCAATGGCCTTCGCCATGTCGATTTGCTCTGAGCGTGCTTCGTAATGCGGAAACTGCCCAATGAATACTGCCTCGTCATCCAACATTGCAACCAGAGAATTAACATCAACTGGCAACGGCTCTGCACTCGGTTTCAATGCCGGGATGTCTTCACGCAGTGGCTGGAAACCTTCGGCAACTCTGTTCGCTTGCTGCTCAGTGACCGTTGTCTCCACCACCTCCATTGCATCGCGGAAAAACGCCCCGCTTTCCCAGGTGAAGATCTGTGCTACCCGATTGATCTCTTGCAGCAACGACAGCGGAAGGCTCAAAGCCTTTTCCCAGAGATGCCAGTAGAGAATCGCTGTCGCACGCGCATCATCTAGAGCGCGATGGGCATTTTCCAGGTCAATAGCGAATCCAGCCGCGAGGCTGCTGAGGCTGTATCGCGGCGCACGCGGCAGCAGCAGCGAAGCTAACTCGTATGTATCTAGCGGTAGATTCTGCTGCAACGCCCCGAAGCGGCGCATAAAGCCTACATCAAACGCAGCGTTATGGGCGATGACCGGGGCATCCGCCACAAAGCTGCGAATCTCCGGTAAGACCTGGGGTAGAGTGGGCGCGTTACGCAAATCATCTTGATGAATGCCTGTGATATGTGTCGTCTCGGCGGGGATAACAAAACCAGGATTGATGAGAACGCTGTATTCTTCGAGGACTTTGCCATCACGGAGTTTGACCGCGCCAATTTCGATAATGGAATCGTTTTCTATATCCAGGCCAGTAGTCTCTAAATCGAGCGCGACTAAATCTCCGCGCATGAGAACTCCATTCAATGGATTGCAAATCGGTGGGTATCCGATGCGCAGTATAGCACAGCAAAAACGAAAAACCCCCACCGAGTCTGGTGAGGGTTTGTATTGCTGCGTGTATTATTCTATTCAGATTCGCTGGCTTCTGCGGTTGCTTCGGCAGTCGCTTCAGCAGTTGCCTCCGGCGTAACTTCCGGTTGTGCCAGGGCTGCTTCTTCCGCGAGGCTGAATTCCGCCAGTAATTCAGCCTGGAAGTCGTCCAGGTCGTTTTCATCTAGCGCGATGAATCCCAGGTTGTCCAGCGTTGAGTAGTTGGCATCTTCGAACATCGTCCAGACAAGTGCCTGTGTTTCGGGGGTTGCAAGCGCACCGTAATTCACCAGCATTGTCGTCTGGCGAGCCAGCCCATATTCGCCGCTCTGGATTGTTTCCAGGCTCGGAACGACACAGCCACTCCCTGAATCCACCGCAACAAGTTGTACATTGGCTTGTTCATTTTCCAGCACGCGCTGGTAATCGACCCAGTTCATGTACGTGATTGCGCCGGGTACATTGGCCGTTGCCGCAGCACGATACAGCGCATCTGCATCCTGTTCTGTATCGACACGAACAGGAACGGGAACACCACCATCCGGCGGGGTCAGCAGGATGTCGCTGAGAATGCTGCCTTGCGGGATGCCGAATAATGTCATTGCTTGCTCGGGCATCGCTTCGCTGACTTGATTCCAGTTTGTGATGCTGTCCGCTGAGGGCGCACCCCAGATTGTCGCAAGCTGGTCAGTTGTTAAGCAAGAGGTATAGGAGTCCCCTGCATTGCTCATCAGCACAACAGCTTGATAACCAATCAGTACACTGTAGGTATCCACATTGCTTTCATCGCAGCTTGCTTGCTGTTCTGCACTCAAGCTACCATCACCGCGTGCGAAGAGTACCTGCAATTCACCATTGCAGAATGCTGTGACCCCGGCTGTAGTTCCGGCTAAGTTGCTATTCACTGCAAAGCCTTCACGGTTTGCCGTCAAGCGCTGATTTGCCGATTCCACAAAGCGGAAGACCGACGGATCACCGCCGACGCTGACAGTACCCGCGAGGGTGGGAGAGATTTGGTAGGTAGCTTCTACAGCGCTGAAGGGATTTTCTTCTTCACCACTGATGACAGCACGATTGGTTTCGTATGTCTCGGTGGAAAGTGCTGTGAAACCAGCATCCTGTACGGCTTCCATACTGGCATCACTCGTGAGGAAGTCGAGCAAATCACTGATAGCAGGCTGAATATCGCGTTTCACATAGAGGAACAGAGATGATGCCGGGTACACTTCAAGCTCGATATTCTCTACGGACGGAACAACACAACCATCAGGATTACCGCTGAATGTCACTGGCACGAGGCGGACGCTTTCACCAGCCGCTTCAGCAGATCGCAGCGAGATGACACCCAATGCGCCAGGTGTGCTGCTCACACTTTCGATCACACTGCTTTCTTCTGCGCTGGTCAGGTCGCTGCGGAAACCCACACCAGGAACAACTGCATCCAGGCTGAAGTACAGGGTCGAAGTTTCCTGCGGAACGAAGAGTGAAATTGCCGGAGATGCTTCAGCTTCGGTGGTGGCTTCGGGCGTAACTTCTACGGCGACAGCTTCTTCGGCAGCCTCATCCGGGAAGGTCACCTGTCCCCAGTCCGTCACATCACCTGTGGAACTCGGAGCATACAACTGGGCAATATTCTCTGCGGAGAGGCAAGAAATATATTCGTCAGCAGGGTTGGAAATAAACGCCAGTGCGTCATATGCGACGAGAAGTTCAAAGTAATTCACGCCAGCTTCGCGGCAAGCGCTATCTTCTTCTACCGAAATTGCACGGTAGGATGTGACGATATCTGCGCTACCCTGGCAGAACGTTTCAAAGCCTGCATCTGTACCTGTTGTGCTGATGTCATACGTTTGGGTGCTGCCGCTGGCTTCAATCAGGCTTTGTAATAGCGGGTTCACAACACCAGAACCGACCACGTCCACCGTACCATCAAATTCGACAGCTTCTGTTGCCTCAGCGGTAACTTCGACGGCGGCTTCTGTGACTTCTGGAGCTGCGGTTGGTGCAGCTTCAGTGGTTTCTGCGGTGGCTTCTGGTGCTGGTTCTTCTGTTGATTCCTGGGCAAAAATCGTTATCGTCGTCAGGAAAAGCGCAAGCAAGATGAGAATCCGGCTGCTGCGCAGGAGGGTTTTCATTCCAATACTCCTTGTAGGATTAGGGCGTATACTCTTATGCAATCGGCTTAGGATTGTACTTTGACGTGATTGATTGTAAAGCGGAAGTTTAGGAGCGCCAGTCGCAATGGCAGAAGCAGAAATTAGCGTGTTTGAAATGATCGGTGGTAAAGAGACAATCTGGCAGCTTGTCGATGTATTCTATACCAAAGTGGAGAATGACCCGGAACTGCGGGCAATTTTCCCGGAAGACCTGGAACCGGGCAAGCAGTGGCAGTATCTCTTCTTGATGCAATACTGGGGTGGCCCGACGGAATACGCAGCAGAACGCGGACATCCTCGGCTGCGGATGCGGCATGCTCCCTTTGCCATTTCGCCCGATTTGAAAGATCGTTGGGTACAGCACATGCACGCGGCAATTGATGAAGTAGGGATTCAAGAGCCTGCGCGTTCAATGATGCGCGAGTATTTTCAGCGTGGGGCGGATTTTATGGTGAACCGCCATTGATTCACTCGCTCTTGAGTACATATTCTTCAAACGCTTCTGCCGTCCAGGGTAGGGCAGGTTTGAAGAAATGCTCGTAAATCGCTTCAGCATAAACGCGGATTTCGTACTGTGCATCTCCTGCGCGGCGCAGGTTCAGGAAGTGCATGAGGTTGTGGGCATCCTGCTTCACGACACCAATATAGTAGACGCTGAACCCGGGCAAAAAGAGCCGTGCCTGTTCGCGTGCAACGCCATTTTCCAGCGCTTGCTGGTATAGCTCGAAACCTTTTTCATAGTGCTGGGCTAAATCCTGAGTCAGTTGAGCATTCAGCTTGTCCAGCACTTCGCCTTCACTGGCTTGCTTATTGTCCTGCGCTTGCAAACGCCATACATCCGGCACGTAGAAATCATTCTCCTCGAACGGAGTATAGCGCCCGGACTGCATATTCAAGTTAATGGTGCGATGTCTTACCCATTGCCACCAGGTGAGTAACGGAGCGCGAACTCGGAACTTAAACTCAACCATCTCGAAGGGGCTGGTGTGCCGATTGCGCAGCAGATAGAAGAGCAGCTTTTGATCCCGTTCTGCGCCTTTGCTCTCACCGAGGAAACTCACCCGCGCAGCGTTCACGATGGCGAGGTCACCGGAGATTTCAGATGCCGGATGCGGCATCAGGTCAATCAGTTCAATCCAACCTTTGTCGAGTACGTCGACACGTTTGCCAATCAATGATGTGAGATTGGTCATGCTGTTCCCTTGTATAGTCTGGCTTTTCCAGGGGTAGTATGATGCGAATTGCGAGAACGCGCCATAATTCTTGAGTTATCTCGTCAGTTGCTGATGAATTGCAAGGCGAGGCGTACCCGTTCTTCGGTATCTGGCGGTGCATCCTGCGGCAGCGACTGAATCGCCATCTGCGCTTCAACGACGCTGAAACCCAATGCAACCAGCGCGTCCATCACATCGCTGTTCACATCTTCGAATTCGCCAGATGGGATAGCTTCCAGCCCAACCGGGAGCTTGTCTTTCAATTCCAGCATGATTTTCTGTGCCGTCTTCTTGCCCACGCCAGGAACGCGGGTCAACAGTTCCACGCGGTCTGAACTGATGGCATTGCGTAGATTGTCCAGGCTCAAGGTACTGAGGATCGAGAGTGCCATCTTCGGGCCAACGCCGCTGATCTTGATGAGCGTATCGAATAGCTGGCGCTCCTGCGTATTCTGGAATCCGAACAGAGTCAGGGCATCTTCACGCACAATCAGCCTTGTCAAGAGGGTAGCGTGATCGCCTTCACGGCATAGTTCCAGCGCCATGCGCGAAGCGAACAGTTCAATGCCTACGCCACCTACTTCAACCACGACGACATCCTGCGTCACAGATGCTACAACCCCACGTACACTCGCAATCATTGCGCCTCAATCCAGGTAGCTTGTTGTATGACCAATGTGAATATCCGTAATAGCGACGGCAAGCGCATCCGCAGCATCATCCGGTTTAGGGATTTTTTCTAAATTCAGTAATAACCGCACCATCTCTTGCATCTGTCCCTTGTCTGCGCCGCCATATCCCGAAATAGACTGCTTAATCTGGTTTGGTTTGTATTCGTTGATTGGGATGCCTGACTTTTGTAGTGCCAGCAAGATCACGCCGCGTGCCTGCGATACCGTGATAGCTGTGGTTACATTTTTAGCGAAGAACAATTCTTCCACCCCTGCACGGTCGGGCTTGTAAAGCTCGACAAGACTGGTGAGATCATCGAAGATCGTTTGTAACCGTTCTGGCATCGGGGTTTTTGCTGGGGTTCGGATTACGCCATAGTGGACGGTTTCGAGTGTTCCGTCGTTGTGTTCACGCACAAATCCGTACCCCACAATTGCTGTTCCAGGATCAATGCCCAGCGAGATCATCACGCTGTCTCAAGTGCTGCGAGCGCACCTTCAGTGATGTTGAGGTTAGAAGAAACGCTCTGGACATCGTCCAGTTCCTCCAGCTTATCCATGATGCGCAGGTTCTTTACAGCAATCTTGTCATCAACATCCAATTCATTCTGCGGGAACCAGCGAAGCTCTGCATCATCAATGCCGTAGCCTGCATCACGCAGTGCTTGTTCAACTGCACCAAATTGCTCACGCGGGGTATAAACGACAATAGTGCCATCTTCGTCAACGACATCGTCTGCACCAGCTTCTGCTGCCGTCATGAACACTTCGTCAAAATCGACAGCATGTTCTTCATCGTCCTTGAGTGTGATGAAGCCCTTCAAGTCGAACTGCCAGGAAACAGCGCCATTGGTTGCCAGGTTGCCGCCATGCTTATTGAAGATCGCTTTCACACCTGCCAAGGCACGGTTCTTGTTGTCCGTAATGACTTCAATCATGAAGGCCACACCATCCGTGCCATATCCTTCATACGTCAATTCAAAGACTTCGCCGCCATCCAACTCGCCCGTGCCACGCTTGATGGCACGATCAATATTGTCCTTGGGCATATTGGCTTCTTTGGCTTTGGCAACTGCCAGCTTCAGCTTCGGATTTGCACCTTCGTCACCGCCGCCTTCCTTAGCTGCCACTGTAATATCGCGTGCAAGCCGCGTGAAAATCTTGCCGCGCTTTGCATCTTCTGCGCCCTTCTTTCTCTTAATCGTTGCCCACTTACTATGACCTGACATGGATTGTCACTCCGTGAAAAATTAGAACGTTTTAGCGGTGGAACGTGTCGTTATTATACAGCAAGATGGCAGTGTCTAGGTAGGCCGCGCCATGTATGCTATACTTTCGCCGCTTTGGACGTACAGTGAGATGTTGTTGTGGCTGCTACGATAACACAAGAAACACGCTCGGTTACTTCAGGTAAGCGGATGATCCGTACTGCCTGGATGATTCTCGTTTTGTCGTTCTTACTGCTGTGCAGTTCTTCTGTCGCCGTGACGGGCGCAGTATACTTTTTTCTGTTCCAATCCACTGTCGCTATGCAAACGACCGTGCAGGTCAGCCGGGGAACCGCTGGCTTGATTGCGGCTGACTTTTCCGAGCAGATTATTCGGGAAGAACCTCGTTTTTTGCAGACTTTTCCCTACACAGTTAGCACCGATGCACAATCACAGGCTGTTCTCTCGCTTCCGCTGATTGATGATGATGGCACGACAGCCGTTCTAGCCATGGTCACGCTTCACAATAGTTCCTCCGTCACCGTGCAGCGTGCCTTCCAACCACGCTATGAATGGTCGAATGGGTACTACCTGGCAGAGTTGGATAATTTACAGGGCGAAATATCTATCTTTGTTTCGCAGGTCGTTGATCGTCCTTTTCACATGGAGCTTCGCACACCAGACGGCGCTCGCATTTTAATTGATGATCCTGGGCAATATGTCATCGAACGCAGTGATACCCGTACACGCCTTACAACGCGGCAGGGGCGTGCTGTGTTAATTTCGCCTCAGGCCGAGAATAGCAAGCTGGTCACATCAGGGAGTTCTGGCGTTTACATTCAAGAGCGAGTAGACCCCATTCTTGTGGAAAGTCCGCAAAATTTACTTGAACATGGTTTATTCGCGTTTGAAGGAACGGTGCGGTGGGGGTGCGCTAACGAATACGACTCGCTTCCGACAGGACAGTTCTACTCGGACATCTGGGAAGGGCGCACAGCACTACGGTTGGTACGCGGTGATGAAGCAACATCGCATGGGCAAACGGGGTGCTGGCAGGATTTGGGCGATGGTGGCATCGTCGTGGAAGATTATACCTACCTCGAACTGCAAACCAGTTTCCTGATTAACTATCAATCGTTGAGTGATTGCGGGGTAGATGGCAGCGAATGCCCGATGATGCTGCGAGTTGATTACAGGGATGCAGATGATGTCAGTCGGGAGTGGATACATGGTTTCTATTACCGTGATGATCCGAACCCGGCTTACGAAAACTACCCGCCACGCTGCACGAGCTGCCTGCAAGACCATGATCAGATCAACGAGAAAGTCTGGTACAGCTACAGCACCGGAAACTTTTTCTCGCTGTTCCCGCCAGAAAGCCGTCCATCGGTGATTGAACGGGTCACGCTGTATGCATCAGGGCATCAGTATGATGTCTTTGTGGGGGAGATGCTGCTGCTTGCAGGCTATGCAGAAGTCGTCCCACCCAGCGCCAATCTCACATCCCCGGGCAATTAATCCGTAAAACCCAGGCGTAGTTCGCGCAGTGATCGCCAGCCATCTCGCCCGATGATGAGATGATCTACGAAGTGAATGTCAAGCAGTTCTCCAGCGGCAATCATAGCGCGAGTCAATTCCACATCTTCGGGTGAGGGCGACGGATCACCCGACGGATGATTATGTGCCAGTATGATTGCGGGGCTGTTGCGCAGGATGGCTTCGCGGTAAATCTCCGAAGTGCGAAGCACAGATGTATTCACTGTCCCGATGTAGACGGTTTGTATTGTGGTGACCTGTCGGGCGCTATCCAGCAAAATCACACGCACTTGCTCCTGGGTTAGATGCATCATATCTTGCACGAGATGTATGGCCTGCGAAGCGTTGCTGATGCGGGCTTTCTTCTCTGGCTGTATGGCACTGGCTCGCCGACCTAATTCCAGCGCGGCGAGTATCTGCGCGGCCTTTGCACTGCCTAGCCCATGGATCTGTAGCAATTCAGCAGCATGACTTCGTGCCAGTCCCGGTAGTCCCTCGTGTTCTGCCAAAATACGTCCTGCAAGTTGTAATGCATTCTCCTTCGCCGTGCCTGTGCGCAGGATGATCGCCAGGAGTTCTGTTGTTGAAAGTGTAGCTGCGCCGCGCTCCAGTAGACGTTCTCTGGGACGTTCGTCATCAGGCAATTGTTGGATGGTGAAATTCTTCTCGATGGTCATGCGATGCTCATCATTGGGCCGATTTTGTTGAAAGTGTAGCATGACTTGTGTGTTTCATTGCGTTTGTTATACTGACAACTATGCAATTTTAGTTTGTTGTTGAACAAGTGATGGAAAGCTCTCAATTGTGGATAACAATGTGTTGTTCATTCCGATGGTTTATGGCGGGGTGGTACTCGTTGCGTTCTGGGCTGCGATGGTCATCTGGGCGTACCGCGATATGCGGGCGCGTTCGCGTGATCCATTGGCGCAGATTTTCGCGGCTGTATCCGTCGCCCTACTGACCATTCCCGGTCTATTCATTTATATTTTGTTGCGTCCGCGTGAAACACTCTCAGAAGCCTATGAGCGTTCTCTGGAAGAAGAAGCGCTCCTGCAAGAGATCGAAGAAAAGCCGACCTGCCCCGGCTGTGGTCAGCGGGTTCAGGAGAATTGGCAAGCATGCCCGCACTGCCATACACGCTTGAAGAAGTTGTGCCTGAGTTGTGATAATTTACTGGAATTAAGCTGGAACCTCTGCCCATACTGTGCCAGTGATCAGACCCGTTATCGTCCAGATACAGATGTTGTCAATGCATCACGCCATGTGGACAGGATTGTGACGGAGCCGCCGCCGGAAATCCCGGATAAATGGTTGGCCTCGCCCAGGTCATCTTCGCCGGAGTTTCCGCAGTACATTGACGATGAAGCCTGATAAGCAAGGGAATGAGGAAAGACGCAGCCACCGAAGGCCGCGTCTTTTTGTTTTAGATCTCACCTGATTCGCCGACGCGATGTACTTTAAGTAAGTTGGTTTGGCCAACGACCCCAAACGGCACACCCGCGATGATGACGACGATGTCGCCGCGATGAATCAACTTTGCATCGTGTGCCGCACGGATGGTAACGCCAATCATTTCATCAACTGTGGCGAATTCCGTCACCAGTACCGGATGTACACCCCACACCAGCGCCATACGACGGTAGGTGATTTCGTTGGGTGTCATGCACAGAATCGGTGTCTGTGGTCGTTCTTTTGCAACGCGCTGCGCAGTGTAGCCAGACATCGTGGTGGTGATGATCGCCGTCGGTTTGAGTGCTTCAGAGATGTGGAAGGTCGCTTCACCAATGACATTGGAAATGCCTTCCATACCTTCGCCTTGTTCCGACTGGAAATTCGTGACGGCGGTGCGGCTGTCCCAGATGTGTTCTTCGGCTGTGCGGGCGATGTTCGCCATGACTTCAACCGCACGAACGGGGAATGCTCCGGCTGCGCTTTCGGCACTCAGCATGACAGCATCCGTGCCATCAATGATGGCGTTGTAGACATCACTCGCTTCTGCACGAGTCGGGCGCGGGTTCTGCGTCATGGACTCAAGCATCTGCGTAGCAGTGATGACAGGCTTGCTGGCACGATTGCACAGTTTGATGATGCGCTTTTGCTCGAACGGTACGCGTTCCGCAGGGGTTTCCACACCAAGGTCTCCACGCGCAACCATGATGCCTTCACAAATTTCGATGATGTCTTCGATATTCTCCAACGCCTCGCGCATTTCAATCTTTGCGATGATGGCTGACTCGCCGCCGAAAAAGTTGATCATCCAGCGTAATTGGCGAATATCATCGGCACTGCGCACGAAGGACATAGCGATATAATCTGCCTTCTTCTTCAGGGCAAATTCAATATCGCTCTTGTCTTTTTCTGTGATGGCAGAAAGGGTGAGCTTTGCATTCGGTGCGCTTACACCCTTCCGTGATTTCAACGGACCACCAATAACAACTTTGCAAGTCAAGACACGCGACGATGTATCCGTAACTTCGAGTTGAAGATTGCCGTCATCCAGCAGCAGAAAGGTTCCAATAGAAATATCCTGCACGAATTCAGGATGGGGCAGGGAGATCAACCCATCTTCCCCAGGTACATTGTCCAGTGTGAACTTGATCTGATCGCCTGGTTCCAGCATCAATGGCTCATCCGCAACTTTCCCGATGCGGATTTTGGGACCCTGGATGTCACAGAGGATGGCAACGACCGCGGATTCTTCTTCCGCGATACGGCGCACCATGTCGATGACTTTGCCATGTTCCTCCTGTTCACCATGCGAGAAGTTGATGCGTGCAACATTCATCCCTGCTTGAATCATTGCCCGGATCGTCTCCGGGTTATTCGAAGCAGGACCAATGGTGGCGACGATTTTGGTATGCTTGGTTTGCAAATCCAGAAGCATGAATTCGGTGCCTTCGCTTAGATGTCCATATTCAAGTTGGTGAAGGCTGCACGACCTGCGTACACAGCAGCATCCCCTAATTGTTCTTCGATACGCAGTAGTTGGTTGTACTTCGCAACGCGATCCGTACGTGCGGGTGCCCCAGTTTTGATTTGCCCGCTGTTGAGCGCAACTGCCAGGTCAGCGATGGTGTTATCTTCGGTTTCGCCACTGCGATGGCTGGTGACGACGGTCATATTGTGGCGCTGCGAAAGTTGGGCAGCGGCGAATGCTTCCGTCAATGAACCAATCTGATTCACTTTGAAGAGCAGGGAGTTGGCGGCTTTCTCGCGGATTGCGCGTTTCACTTTTTCGACGTTGGTGACGAGCAAGTCATCGCCTACGATCTGCACACGATCCCCAATCTTTGCGACCAACTTCGACCAGTTTTCCCAGTCATTTTCATCCAGGCCATCTTCAAGGGAGATGATCGGGTAGCGGTCACACCAGTCTGCCCAGAAATCGACCATCTCTTCGCCAGTCAGCTCCTTGCCTTCGATTTCCAGCTTGTACTTGCCATCTTCATAGATTTCCGAAGTTGCTGGGTCAAGCGCGATGAAAATTTCTTCGCCTGCTTTGTACCCTGCTTTTTCAATGGCTTCCATGATGACATCCAGCGCACCCTGGTTGCTGCCCAGGCTGGGGGCGAAACCGCCTTCATCACCCACTGTGGTTGAGTGACCCTTATCATGCAGTACCTTCTTCAGCGTGTGATAGATTTCCACACCCCAGCGCAAGCCCTCACGGAAAGTTGGTGCGCCAACTGGCATGACCATGAATTCCTGGAAGTCAGTGCTGCCGGCTGCGTGTTTGCCGCCGTTCATGATGTTCATCATCGGAACAGGCAGAATGTGTGCATGAGCGCCACCCATGTACTGATAGAGCGGCATACCTGCGCTTTGCGCGGCTGCATGTGCGACAGCCATTGACACACCCAGGATCGCATTTGCGCCCAGCTTGCCCTTGTTGGCTGTGCCATCAATGTCGCGCATGATTTCATCGACCAACTTCTGGTCGTAAGCATCAAGTCCGATGAGTTCGTCTGCAAGCACCTCATTGACTGAGTCAACAGCCTGTAAGACTCCCTTGCCTTTGTAACGATCTTTATCGCCATCGCGTAATTCAACGGCTTCGTGTTCACCTGTGGATGCACCGCTAGGGACGATTGCGCGTCCGGCGGAACCATCTTCAAGATAGACTTCTACTTCAACTGTCGGGTTCCCGCGTGAATCCAGTACTTCACGGGCAAAGATGTTTTCGATGGTAGACATAAGGATTCCTCCAAATTGGTTAGAGACTGCCGGATCTGGCAGTTGGTTCCCGCCAAAAAACCGCACACAGTGTACTGAATAACCATTAAATCCACCAGCACAGCGCGTGAATTCCTGACAAATCTCCGGTAAAATAGAAAACTATCAGCATAATTCTGAGGGTATTTGCATGGTGAAGCGCCGCACTATCTATCTTGACTATTCTGCCACTACACCGACAGATCCGCGAGTCGTGGAGGTAATGCAGCCGTATTTCACAGACGTTTTCGGTAATGCTTCTTCGGCGCACAGCTTCGGACGAAAGGCGGAAGTAGCGATTGAAGAGGCACGGCGTACAGTGGCTCGTATTTTGAACTGTAGCCCCTCTGAGATTGTCTTCACCAGTGGTGGTTCAGAAAGTGATAATCTAGCGATACGCGGAACAGCATGGGCGAATCGTGACAGGTATGGACATACCCATCTGGTTACTACGCCGCTTGAACACAGTGCCATCGGGAAAACAGTATCGCAGTTGGCTGACGTGATGGGTTTTCAGAAGACTGTGTTGCCTGTTGAGCAAACCGGGCTGGTGGCTCCGGCAGATTTTGAAGCGGCGCTCACGGAGAATACTAGCATCGCTAGTGTGATCTATGCCAATAATGAAGTGGGGACGGTGCAAAATTTGCCTGCACTTGGGAAGATCGCCAGAGCGCACAACGTCTTATTTCATACGGACGCAGTGCAGGCAGCCGGACAACTACCGCTGGATGTAGAAGCGTTACATGTGGACTTGATGAGCCTTTCCGCGCATAAGTTCTATGGCCCGAAGGGTGTGGGCGTTCTGTACGTGCGTGACGGTGTTGAGTTGCTACCGAGCGCGACAGGAGGCAGTCATGAAGATGCCCGCCGCGCCGGGACACATAATACGCCTTTCATCGTGGGCTTGGCGAAGGCACTGGAACTGGCCTACGAAGAACGTGAGCAACGTATCGCTCATCTCAATACAATGCGTCATATGCTGATTGACGGTGTTTTGCAGCGAGTGCCGCAAGCTGAATTGACGGGCCACCCAGAGAAGCGGCTGCCATCTCATGCGAGCTTTGCCTTTGAGGGCATTGATGCCAACAAGTTGATTATGCACCTGGATATGCGCGGAGTCGCGGCAAGCAGTGCATCCGCATGCAAAACGGGTAATCCCGAACCCTCCGGCGTACTGCTGGCTATGGGGTATCCTCGTAGCAAAGCGGCTGGCAGCCTGCGTTGTACCCTGAGCCATCATACAACCGAGGTAGAAATCGAATACGCAGTGGATGCGATAGCAGAGGCAGTCGCAGCACTCTACAAGCTACAGAAAACACTCGCAAACTGAGGAGAATTTCGAGGATTCATTGTGAGTAATGCAGATACACGCGTTGTCGTTGCCATGAGTGGTGGGGTGGATAGCTCTGTCGCGGCAGCGCTGTTGGTAGAACAAGGCTATGAAGTCATCGGCATGATGATGCGCCTCTGGTCAGATGAGGCGATGGGTGGGGCAGAACATAACCGCTGCTGCACACCGGAACAAATGGCAGATGCGCGGCACATTGCGGATCATTTAGGCATTCCGTTCTATGTACTGGATACAAAAGATGTCTTCCGGGCGACGGTGGTGCAGTTCTTCATTGACCAGCACCGTGAAGGAGTCACTCCCAATCCCTGTATGGAATGCAACCGCCATATTCGCTTTGAATACTTGCTGCAAAATGCGCTGGCATTAGGCGCAGACTATCTGGCAACGGGGCATTATGCCCGCATTCATCGGGGCGAAGAAGGCAAGTTCCTGCTCAAGACGGGCATAGATGAGCGCAAAGACCAGAGCTATGTCTTGAGTGTGATGGGGCAGGAAGAACTCTCCCGGACGTTGTTCCCGGTGGGGGAATATCCCAAGCCAGAAGTGCGCGAATTGGCAGCGAAATTCGGATTGAATGTTGAGAGCAAGAAGGACAGCCAGGATTTGTGCTTCCTGGGAAAGAATGATTACCGGGATTTCCTCGAATTGCATGCGCCGGAAATCATGCAGCCGGGGCCAATTGTGCTGAAAACCGGCGAACAAATTGGCACGCATGAAGGTCTGGCGAAATACACTATTGGTCAACGAAAAGGGTTGGGGGTCAGCTATGCTAAACCATTATACGTACTTGGCAAGAACCCCTACCGTAATGCGCTGATTGTCGGCACGCAGGATCAGCTAGGCCGCGATGAGTTGACCGCCAGCCGGGTGAATTGGGTAAGTGGACAAGCGCCGGGAGCGCCTTTCCGCGCCGGGGTGAAAATCCGCTACAAAGCCAGCGCACAACCGGCATTTGTAATCCCGATTGGTGAAGATCGCATGCAGGTGAAATTTGACGAACCTCTGCGCGACATCACGCCGGGGCAAGGTGCCGTAATTTACGACGGTGAAATATGCCTGGGCGGTGGCATCATCGAGAAACAGCCGGAGAGCGAACCCTCACTGCTGTGACGGTTCACCAGCCGAAGATCGCTGCGGCTACGGGGTCGCGGAAGAACATCACAATGATGGTCGCAATGATGATATAGGGGCCATACGGTATAGGTGAGAATGCCCGGTACTGCCCACTCAGCAGCCGTTTGCCGACCAGGTACACCATCGCGCCTATGGCTCCCAGGAAAATCGTAATGAACATTGCCAGGAATGTCCCCAGGAAACCGAGCAGCGCTCCACAAACGGTCATCAGACGCACATCTCCGTAACCAAAGGCAACGGTGTCGATCTCTTCACCGCGTCGTCGCTCCATCATTTTTACAAAGAGAACACCCCCAAGGTAAATCAAGTAGAAAACGCCAAAACCAAATGCCGCGCCTGCTGCCGCATCCACGAGAGGCGGTGCCAGCACAGGAAGCAGCAATGCGTCCAGCAGGGCAATCACCAGGGCGGGACGAGTGACAATGCTGTAAATCATGCGGTGTTCAATGTCTATTACCAGAATCAGCAGCAAGAATGCCAGATGCACCCAGTAGAAGATCAACTGCGCTGCCGTCATGCCTGCATCATCACGGGTTGCAAAAACTGCAAGCAGCATCAAAGCAATAGATGCAATTTCAACCAGGGGGTAACGCCAGCCGAGGCGGTTGTGTCCAACGTGGGGGCGAGCATGTTTTTCATCTGGTACGGGTTGCTGTGGTTCACGCTGACCGAGCATGAAGGCCAGCAGTCCCAACCACGTCAGGGGAGGTCGCTTGGTGCCATCCGGGTAAGTAGGCCACCACAACCCACGCCGATACGGGAGTTCATCCGCCAGCACATTGATCACCACCCCTGCGACGAGGCCAACGAGTAAAGCGAAAATAACAGGCAGCATGGTCATATCCTCTAGGGTGCGGGTGTGATGATGGGCGCAGGAGGTAGCAGGGTGATCGAAACCGCTAGCAAGATGAAAACCGCCAGCACTGCCGCTAGCAGAATTGCTACACGCTGCGCACGAGTGATAGGTGGTAGTGCGCGGCTTCGTTCATTGTTGAACAATAATTCCACCGGGTTCACTTCGCCATCGGCAATTTTCCAGGCTTGCAGTCTGGTATGACCATTTTGCAGGCTGATGATGAGATGCAGTAAATTCGGTGTATGCTGCTGCGCCTGCCGAATATCTTCCCGTGATGGAAGGGGATGGCTGTTTGGATGCGAATGGTAGACTGCGATAGGTTCCAGCCCTTGCCGATCTATACGCTTCAGTGTTTGCAGCAGGCTGTGTGCATCCATTTCATAATGTGTCTCTGGGGACGCTGATGCATTCCGCACCGGATACACGCTGCGCACAACAGAACCAGATCCCGCCAGCAATCCGCAGCATTCTTCTGGAGTTGCTTCGTGTGCGTGCCGGGTCACTTCGTTCAGTTGTGAAGTATGGATGCGAAGCGAGCGCGTCATGCGGCTTACTCGTCAGACTCCGGTATGTTGAACTGAATCGTTTTATGATCCTGTGGCGGATTGCGCGATTCGTAAAATAGTTCGCAATCCAGGGAATAATCCCCGGCGGGGTCTTCTACATTGCGAATGTGTAGAGTGAACTCCATCTCAGAATGCATCGTCTCGATGATGTTCAACTCATTCATCACACTACCATCTGCCGCACGCAGTACGAGCAGCAAGTTGGGGCGCTCCTGAAAGGCTGTCACTTCAATTTCGACGTGTACACGAAAACGATCCGGGTAGGGAACAGCCTCTAGCCGTTCGATGTGAACTTCGTTCTTTGGTCTGGGAACTTTGTTTGGGTCGTTGAAGATGTCAATATGTGTCATGGTCTTGATTATAAAGTTTGTTATGTTGATTGCGTACCCTTGAGTCCGTTCAAGGTGGCGATGGCTTTCTCATAGTCATCTGTGTGGACGAAGATGTGATCGCGGGAATAGGCCGCAAAGGGCATCAGCGAGATCCCTGCTTCCGCGAGTGCGCTGCTGACGGCTGCCATGAAACCGATCATGGTCGGCGCGAGTTCCACATCAAATGTGATGAGTCGATAGCGAATTTCCGATACCTGCGCATCGCGCAAACGCCTCTGATATTCGCCATAGTCTTCTTCTTCCAGCATAAGCGTTACCTCATCTTTATCAACCAGCAACGCCGTGAACGGATTATTCGCTTCCGCGACGACGCTGGCAGCCGCTATAACGGCATTCGCCGGGAGCTTGATGAAACAGTACAGGTAATCGTCACTGTAGAGTTTCGCTTGCTGCAAAGCTTCTGCAACGGTTTGCGCAGGCATAGGTTGTCCTTCTCTATTCATCAAACTGGTAGGTACTCTCCGCATAGTAGCGCATCCCGCGATTTGCGACTTTATCACTCAGCCATTGGGAAAGTGCTGCATTTTTTGCTTCCAGGCTGGCATTTTCTCGCAAGCGATCAAGCGAATAATTCAACTTCAGGGCGCGTCCATGAATGATATGGCGGCTGACTCCCGGTGGGAGCAGCGCATTTTGTTGCGCGGCAGTGATGATGTCATTTGGTGAGTAAGACGGGAAGATGACAACTGCGAAAGCATCAGGGTATAATGACCAGATGTCCGATGGTTCCACCAATGAAGTACGGTTCAGTCGGACATGTGAATGATATAGTTGCACCAACTGGCGCAATACTTCATTGCGTTCGATCATTGTTGGGCAATCACACTGGATTGCCAGGGTTTTTCCATCTTGTAGCATGATATGTGCGATAGCATCTCGTTCCCATCCAATGTGTAGGGAATCTCCAAAGTGATTGTGTAACTCATTGACGAAGACAACACGCTCCCAATCCCGCAAGACATGCTTCCACACGCCAAGTTCTACGTAGTCACTCTCGTACTCTACCACCTGGACTAGAATATGCTTGTAGCCTAGCGCTGCGAAGCAATAATGCCGGTTTGCACCATCCAGCAGCACATATTCCCCACCCGGGGTGGGGGCAACAATCGGTGGATTCGTTAAGACTTCCGCATGGCGGATTCGCTCCAGCAGGGGTTGGGCGCGTTGGGTATCGTGAGTTTCATGCGGGTGAACGTGCGCTACAGGAACAATCTTTAAGTTGGGGGTCGGTGCATTAAGTGTCGCCGTTTTCATCGACGGATAATAACTTTCACTTGGAATGGTCATTGAATTACTCTCGCAGGGATTGTAGAAATGTTGCGCGAATCAAGAGCTTGACTATTCTACGCCTAGATTTACCGGAGGCAACGGTTACCTATGGGTGCAAAAGATCAGGGAGCAGATGCTACAGACTCCCGCTGGATTGTGATTCCGCGTACATTATCGTTTGTTTTCAATGGGGAAAATGTATTACTTATGCAACGTGCGCCGCATAAGCGTGTTTTCCCTAATAAGTATAACGGACTGGGTGGGCATATCGAGCGTGACGAAGACCCGTTGACCAGTGCGCAGCGTGAAATTCTGGAAGAATGCGGCCTGGAAGTGACCGACCTACGGCTGCGGGGAGTTCACAATATTCATGCTGGGGAACAGAGCGGCATTATGCTTTTCGTTTTCACAGCACAGAGTGAAAGCCGTGAATTCACAGATGATGGACGGGAAGGTACATTGCACTGGATCCCGATCAACGAACTGGAAAATACTGACCTGGTAGAAGATTTGCCGCTGATCCTGCCACGAGTCCTGGCAATGCCGAATGATGCAGCGCCGTACTTCGCCCATGTGAGTTATGATGCAAATGATCATATTCGGATGAATTTTGTGGAAAGTTGAACGATACGCAAATGAATAAAGAAAGCGCAACCAGTGCTGAGATGGAAGAATACTATCGGCAAAGCCGCCGCCCGTTGATCCCACGTCCGACAGGCCCCCTGGGTCGCCTGGGCTGCGGTGCTGCCCTGGTGATCTGGTTTGTCATCTTGCTGCTGCCGTTTGCGATGTTCTGGCTTGGAAGTGGGCGCACGATCACAATCCCGCAGGGCAATATCCCTGATGCAAAGGATCATCCGCATCTGGAACTGCGCTTAATTATGGATGCCGATAATCGCGGGTTGCAGATCAAACGAGGAGGAGTTGCAGAGCGCAGTGATGAGCAACTTTGCATCGAAGAGAGTGTGATATACCTCTTATGGCAAAGTGAAGGCAATACTGATAATGCCCTCTATTGTCAGTGCTATGAACGCCAAAGTGCCGAGGCACAATGGGCGCTCACTGGCACAACGAACGGCACATGTGAGGAGTCTACTGAATGACTCAAGTTGTGTTTTCTGATATTGCCGGAACTGTGGTAGCTGGCAACCCCTGGGATTTCATTCGTAAGCATCCCCTGTATAACCGGGAGCAAGGCCGCAGAGAGTTGCGGAAATTCTTGCCCATTTACCTGGGGCGGCGGTTGCGCCTCATCAGTGATACGACCTTCCGGCATTACTGGCTGCATCATATGGCAGCATCGTTCGCTGGTACAAACCGAGATGATTTACTGACGATATTTCGGGACACAGTGACTCAGGCGATGGCGGATGCCTATCAGCAAGATGTGATTGACCGGCTGCGGGAGCATCAGCAGGGCGGGGCAAAGGTCATCCTTGTTACGGGAATGTTCATTGAACTGGCAGAAGCCTTCGCCCAACATCTGGCGATGGATGGTGCGATAGGTTCGCGGATGGTCTTCCGTGATGGAATTGTCACCGGGGAAATCGACGGGGAAACCTGCGTGGGACCGCGCAAGTTGGACTACATCAAGCGCTATCTGGCGCAGATGGATGCGAATCTCAGTGTTTCCGATTGCTATGGCTATGCAGATAGCTATTCAGATCGTGCGCTGTTGGGCGCTGTCGGGCATGGGGTCGCAACCTACCCGGATGCGCGGATGCGTGCATTTGCCCTGGGACAAGGGTGGGAGATCATCCCGGATGCTGAATGAGCGTCACATGAAAATGTGTCCCTTGTGTCGCGTAAGCAAGTTCGTTATTCTGTACATGTCGTTATTTTCTGGCTTTATCGTCCAGAATTAACTTTTCATTGTGAGGAGGCTCTATGGCTGCTGTTACAACTGCTAGAACTGCCGATGCGCAGCGACAAGGAGAAAAGACCTTCTGGCTGCGTGACCGTAAATGGGATCTGATGTTCATCACCTTCAGTGTGATCGTCGTTCCGCTTCCGTATCTGATTTATCTTTTTGGGCGTGATACGCTTGGTATCAACGATGACCTGATCCGCAATATTGTGAATGGCTTTGTTGCAGTTGCCATCGGTGGCCCACATATGATGTCCACCTTCCTGCGCACGGGGTTGGATAATGGCTTCAAGAGCCAGTATCCCATGCTGATCCGTTCTTCGATCATCATCCCCATCATCGTCATTTCGCTGGCTTTCCTGAACCTGGAACTGCTGCTGACGGTCTTCTTCTTCTGGGCTTCATTGCATGTGCTGCATCAGGTGACCTACATTGTGGAATTGTACAACCACAAAGAAGATAAATTCGTCCGCCCGGATAAGCCCAGTGCCGTGAGCATGCGTGCAAGGCTCATTGATTACGCGCTCATTCTCACCTGCTTGTTCCCCATCGCTGCTTACAAGATTGTGAACGGGCAGTTCGTCATCGGAACGAATGATCTTGGACAGGTGATCCCGAATTTCTTCGAGCAAGATTGGTTCTTCCTGACGCTGACTGTTATCTTCGCTGTTGCGCTTTTAGCCTATATTACGAAGACGATCCAGGAAGTCCGCGCCGGGGTTATCAACTGGCCCAAGACGGCCTTCATCACTATCACCGTCTTCGTCGCGTTCTTCACACCGTTGTTGCCCAATCTGGATACGGCATTCCAGGGGTTGAATACCTGGCATTCCTTCCAGTATCTTGCGATCACCTTCTACATCATCAAGATCCGGCAGATGTACGGTAATCTGGATGAGAAGGCTCCACTGGTGGCACGCTTCAGCGCTCAGACAAAGGACAGCCGTGGCCTTTACTTACTCAGCACGTTGATGCTCGGTGGTTCAGTATTGATCTTCGCCTTTGTTTACATCCTGGCTGGTATTGTTCGTCCGGGTATGGATGTCAACCAGCACTTTGATACCGCATACTATACGTCAATCCTGGCCTTCCTCTGGATTCATTACTATCACGATCACTTCTTGTTCACAGATTTTGAATCCCTGGATGATGCGTACAAACCGCAGCAGATGGTTGCAGCAGGTGACTGAGCAGTAAACGCATTGCGTATTGGTTGTGAGTAGGGCGGTTGCACAGCGCAATCGCCCTTTTTTGTAGACTCAGGCTTCCGAGGTGCTGATGTGGAGGGTGTCGAAGTTGGCATCAACTTCGGCAATGACCATGCCGTCTTCGGTGTGCCACTCATCCAGCAGCTTGCCATCCGCTTCGATCTGGTCGATTTCCTGCCAGGTTCCCACGAGCTGCAATTGAATCTTTGTGTACGGCGGTGTATATGCTCCACTGGTATTACGTTCGATGGTCAGCGAATTGGCTGTCTCGAACATGTGGAATTGTACCCAGCGATATTCACCTTGCTGGTACGCCAACCCTTCGCCGCTGTCTTCGTACAGTGTGGTGTCCCCTGTATCCGTGTAAATGCGCAAAATGAGGGGTTCTACAGCTTTCTGACCCATGTGCTGCATTACAGGCCACATGGGTAATACAGTGCCGGATTTGACGAACAGCGGCAGTCGATCCAATGGGGCTTCCACTGTAACGATGCGCCCCCCTTCGTAGCGTTCATGGGTGTGGAAGTCATGCCAATCCCCTTCTGGCAGGTAGACAGAACGGCGCAGGGCATGGGGGTGCAGCACGGGTGCTACGAGCAACTTATCCCCGACGAGGAAAGAATCATCTATGTCACGCAAGTGAAGATTGTTTGGCTCTACTGTGAAGATGGGGCGTATAATCGGCTGCCCTTCAAACGTGTTGAAGGCGAAAGCGGTATAAATATACGGTAGCAGTTGATAGCGCAGTTCAATTGCTTTGCGGATCGCATCCGTGTATTCGTCGCCAAAAGCCCAGGGTTCCTGGCGTGCTGTACCATATGCGCTGTGATTGCGGAACAGTGGAAGCATGGCTCCGGCTTGCGTCCACCGTGTGAGGAGTTCCCCGCTGGTGTCGCTTCCAAAACCGCCAACATCCGCCCCGGTGAATGAAATGCCAGATAGGCCAAGCTGGATGCACAGGCTAATCGTCAGATGCAGGTGATCCCAGGTGGAATGATTGTCGCCAGCCCAGGCGAGGCTGTCGCGCTGTGCGCCGGCTGCACCTGCTCGGATGATGTTGAACTGACGTTTGCCGGGACGTTGTTCTTCCAGCGCGGCACGGGATGCTTGCCCCATGAGCATGCCGTAGAGATTGTGTAATTCAAGATGAGTCCCGCCGCGTCCTTCTTTGTCCTGTACTGTGTAATCAGGTAGGAACCCTGGCTTCTCCCCATACTTGAAAATCAACGGCTCGTTCATGTCATTCCACAGACCGTCAATGCCAGTCTGCAACAGGGGAACAAGCTGCTCTTTCCACCAGTTTCGCGCCTTGGGATTGCTGAAATCCGGGAAGTGGCACAGCCCAGGCCATACAACCCCCGCAGCAGGTTTGCCGTCCGGGTAGCGAATGAAGATGTCTTCCGCGATACCACTGTCGTATCCCAGATAACCTTCGTTGACATGTACCCCAGGATCAATGATGGTGACGAGCTTCATCCCCAATGCATGGAGGTTATCCACCAGTCCTTGCAAATTCTGAAATGTTTCCTGATTCCATGTGAAGATGCGGAACTCGTCCATATAATGAATATCGAGGTAGATTGCATCACAGGGGATATTCAGTTCGCGCAACTTCTGTGCAATTTCCAGTGCTTCAACTTCGCTCTCATAGCTGTAACGGCACTGCTGATAGCCTAATGCCCATAATGGCGGCAACGGCATACGCCCCGTAATCGTCGTGTATTGTGCCATCACATCGTTCACATCTTCGCCTGCGAACAGGTAATAGCAAAGTTCGCCAGTTTCCGACGTGATATGCAACCTGTCTGAATCGGTTGCGCCAATATCAAACATACCGCGTGCAGGGTTATCCCACAGCAGCCCATATGCGCCGTGGTCGTGTACGCTCATGTAATAGGAAACGCAATAATTGATGGGGTCATCTCCGCGATGGTAGCCGCCGGGATCGGTATTCCAGATTGGCAGCCGCCTTCCACGTAGGTTCAAATGGAATGCGCGTTCTCCGGTGCCGTAACTCGCTTCTGATGGGTGCAGTCGCGCAGCCATGCCAACCGATCCATCTGCACGCCATGATGCGCTATCAACGGTGGCGAAGATAGGCTGGTTGTCTTCGTCAACGCAGGTGATGCGTGTTGTTGCCTTTTCTATGCTGTAGTGCTGCTCACCTGCTGCTATTGTGATTCGCTCGTTGCTTTCCCGAACATGAATATCGACTGCTTCATCTTTCAAGTTGGGTTTAACGTAGTAGGAGAAGTAGTCGCTGAAATCATTTCTTTCGGGCTGCACTCTTACGCGAAGTATTTTGGGGGCAAACCAGCGCAGTTCTACGAAGGCATTCTCGCACACCAGCAGTAGCCCACTATCAATAGATTGATGCGTGACGACAGCGCCACATTGTTGCCAGGGTGGTGGTGGGTCAACTGGCGCTTGCAGATATTGCTCGTCATATTGCTGAATGACCTTGTCGTTTTCGATGATTTCCCGACTGACACCGCTGAGGTCATGGGAAATTTCGTCAAGGTTCTGCATATGTTCAGTCATTTGTCGTTGCCTTTCTTGCAGCAAAAAGGGCGTAGTGTCTTTCTACGCCCTGTACAATAAGTTGCTTTCTCTGGTTTGTCATCAGGGAAATGTGCGTTGTGTCCATTGGATGGGATTCACGGGAACCCCATTCACCCAGACTTCCCAATGGAGATGTGGCCCCGTCACACGTCCGGTAGAGCCAGCCGTTCCAATCACCTGATTGGTTTCGACGGTCTCACCGACGCTCACACTGAAGCTGGTCTGATGTGCATAGAGCGTGTAGATCCCCCAGCCGTGGTCGATGACAATGGTATTGCCCCGGATATTGAGCATATCTGCCAGCACGACGACACCGTTCCCTGCTGCGAAGATCGGCGTATTGGGGGCAGAGGCGAAATCTGCGCCGCTGTGGAAAGCATTCACCGGGCCGCCGTTGTACGAGCGTCTTGTCCCGAAAGGGGAGTTCATCGCCGCTGCTGCCGGGATGCTAAATAGCCCTTCGTGATAGCGATTCGGTGTGATGGCACTTGTGAGGTTGCGCAAGATGGTGAATTCATTTTCTTGCACAGCAGGAGAAAGCAGGCTGGCGGCTTCTGCGCTCACATTGAGATTCTGCGTTCCATAAGGCCCCGCACCGATGCGAATATTGAATGCGAAGTCTGTTTGCGTGCCGTCCTGTGCAGAGACAAAAATTGTTACCGGGTAGACACCCGCATCGGTGAAGAGGGGTACACCGACGAACGCCAGATGTTGTGTTCCCTCCGCTTGAGAAATGAAATTTAGAGGCTGCCCCAGGAACTGACCTGTCAAGGTGCCGGGTACTGTTGTTGTTACTTGTAGAACCCCGGTTTCGCCTTCCACAAAGGCCAGGGGGTCAACAACCAGATTGCTGATCGGCTGCGGTAAATCCAGCGCAGTTGCAGGAGATTGTTCCAGGTTTGGAATCACCAACTGCTGCCCGACGAAAATCCGGGTTGGGTCGCTGATGCCGTTGGCTGTCGCTAGCTGATTTGTCGTCAGTCCATATGTGACGGCAATGCGGAAGAGCGTTTCACCGGGTTGTACAATATGGATATTGCTGCTGATCGTCGGCAGGTCGTTCGATGAGTCTATTGTTGCTGGTTCGGGAGTAGGCAAGATGGTATCAGGTACAGATTCTGCGGTAGCTTCTGGCTGTGGTGTGGCATCTTCGGCAGTGCGGATCAGCAACTCTTGTCCCGGGTAAATCTGGTTCGCGTTGGCGATGTCGTTAATTTCCAGAAGTGTTTCGACGGAAACATCGTATAGCTGCGCGATGCTGAAGAGCGATTCACCAGGTTGCACACGATGTGTTTCGGGCGTTGGTGCTGTTGTTTCCAGAGAGGGGACGAGTAGGCGCTGACCGACCTGAATACTGCTGACATCCAGGATGCCATTGAGTGCTGCTAAATCCTCAGTTGTCGTGCCATAGGCCAGTGCAATGCGAAAGAGATTTTCGCCGCGCTGCACAACATGGATCGTCAGCCCGGTGGGGATTGCTTCGGGTGTTTCTGCGGCTTCCTGTGCGTTTGAAAATGTCGCAGTGATGCTGAACATCAGTGCGAGAATGAGCAAACTTCGCCGGATCAATCGGCTACCTCGGTAATTTCCAAAACATCCCCAACTTCAACACGCTGTAAAAGGCTGGGATGTGCTTCGATAAAATACTGAGCTGCTGCCCCTGGTATGTAAAGCGGTCGCCAGGGCTTTGCGAGCTTCTTATCCACGACTGTACCAGAAGAGTCCAGCCAGACAACGGCAATTTCCATGAAGACGAAGAACATGTGAATTGCCGTATTGATGCGGCTCTCACTATCTTGCACGAAGAGGAGACCCTCATCCTGGGGAATGCTCGAACGGAATTGCAGGCCGCGCAACTGGCACCAGAAACTCTGGCACCATGTTGCGTTCGGCAGCACGATTTCGTTCGTGCGGGTGTTGCGGATCAGACGCTTACGGTTCATCGCGGGATTGTCAATACTTGACCGACAAAAATACGATTGTAGTTGGTGATGTTGTTGGCATTCCCCAATGAAACCAGACTCACATTGAAGCGCAGCGAAATGCGGAAGAGATTGTCACCCGGTTGCACGACATAGGTTGTCGGCTGCTGTGGCGTGCGTGTCGGCGTGGGGACAATCTGCCCAGGGGTCTGCGTGATCGTAACTGGTGTGGGCGTTGCCGTTGGTGTCGCACCTGGGAGTCTCAATGTCTGACCGACAAGAATGCGATTCGGGTTGCTGATGCCGTTTAGTTGTACGAGTGTGGTCAATGTCGTATTGAAGCGCCGCGCAATGTTCAATAGCGTATCGCCCGGTTGTACGACGTACTGGTCACTGCCAGGGGTTACGCCACCTGTCGGTATGTCTGTCGCGGTGACGATGATAATTTCTGATGTTGGTGAGGGGGTTTCGGTTGCGGGAACCAGGCGCACCGGGATGACCAGCCCTTGTCCGGTGAAGATGAGGGCGCTGTCGTCCAGGCCGTTTGCTTCAATGATAGCGGCAATCGAGCTACCATAGCGTACAGCCAGCGCTCCAACCGTATCCCCGCTGCGCACCGTGTGGACAATCCGACCGGGGAAGGGTGCTAACACGGAGCCATCACCGCCACCTTCCCCCCCATCTGTAGGAGCTGCGGTTGCCCCTACAGATGTCGCGGTTGGCAATACGCCACCATTATTTTCTTCGCGGGTTGGTGTTGGGTTGCTAGATGTTGCGGTGGCGGTTGCTGTTGGGGTGGAAGTTGGTTCCACTGTTTCTTCGGTGGGTTCCTCCGTTGGTTCTTCGGTCTCAACGGGTTCTTCAGTTTCTTGTTCTGGCGTTGCTTCCAGTACAGCGTCATCCAGGTACACATATGTGAACTGCACAGGTTCGCTGACCGTAGTACGAACGAAGACCGTGATTGTGCTGCTTTCTGCTGTCGCAATCACGGAATATTGCCGGAATGTATCGTAGAAGATCGCCAGTTCAGAGTATTCTACGTTGTTGCTGAAAGGATCTGTACCGCCGTTGGGGTCAATCCCTACGCGCAGGGCAACGCCACCCGGTTCTTCACTGATGTCCAGGCTATCCAGGTTATTGGAATGTACATAGCCATAGATACTGAAGCGCAATTCTGTACCAGGGGTAACGCCGCTGACTTGCTGATAAATACCGGCATCATGTGTTGCGTAATATGAATAATATAATTGGGCATCGGCTCCGCTGCGAATGCGTGGAATAGCACTCTGTGATGCTGCATTGCTGGATGCGAGATAGAACGGCTGTGTATTCTGGAAGCCAGCATCATCATCATCACGCGAGGCATTCCAAGGTTGCCATCCACTGGCGACATCGCGGGGTGTATCATCCCCTGGGACTGCGCGGAATCCATCCTCAAAGCCGGGGTTCGTCAATAGATTTTCACTCTGCGCTTGCCCCGCCAGCACCATCACGCAGAAAAAAAGTACGGCAAGCAGGCTTCCGCCAATCCGTTGGACTTTCATGTACCAGCCTCCCTGGTTGCTTGATTAATTGCGATCCTACACAAACAGTATAGTTCGCATAAGGGAATTCACAAATATAGGAGCATTGATCCTGCTCAGAAGTTGGTATAGAGTATAACGGGCAATCCGTACCACGCAATGAGGTAATGTCTGGAGCTGCATTACCTGACCATACCACAGGCTCTTTGAACCTTATGGCAACAACAATAATCGGATTTTGTGAGATTGATTTGTACCTCCCTGGTGTTGCTTCCTTGAAGGAAAAACGCAGCATTCTCAAATCCATGTTGGCGAAGATGCGCAATCAATTCAATATCGCCAATGCAGAAGTTGGCAATCAAGATGTCTGGCAATCTTCCACGATAGCGATTTCTACCGTGAGTAATTCCAGTAAGTTGGTTCACCAGACCATTCAAAGTGTGCTGCAATGGATGGAAAGTCGCTACCCTGATGTAGTGATTGTGAATCATACCATTGAGATTTTGTGAGTTCGTTGGCGGCTTACGCGGATCACGCCACCTGGTGTATAATCTGCCCGCTACCATTTGATTACATAAAGAACTATTGGAGGACGAGCATTGAAACTACATGAGTATCAATCTAAGTTCCGCTTTGCTGAGTTCGGAATCCCGATTCCGAAGGGCGAAGTAGCGACTACGCCGGAAGAGGCTCGCGCCATTGCTGAAAGACTCGGTGGCCTCGTTGTCATCAAAGCACAGGTGCATGTTGGTGGGCGCGGCAAGGCTGGCGGCGTGAAACTCGCCAAGACCCCTGATGAAGCGTTTGAACATGCATCGAAAATCCTGGGTATGGATATTAAAGGGCTGACTGTTGAAAAAGTCCTGGTTGATCCAGGTGTGGATATTCAGAAAGAAATTTATCTTGCTGTCACCAATGATCGCGCAGCCGGAAAGCCGCTGATTATTGCATCGGCAGAAGGCGGTATGGAAATCGAAGAATTGGCGAAGACTCGCCCCGAAGCGATTGTGCGCGAACATGTTGACCCGGTGTGGGGTCTACACGGATACCAGGCGAATTCGATTGCCAGCCGTATGAACCTCCCGGCTGAACAGTGGCGACCCTTTGTGAAGATCGTCCAGCAGCTTTACCGCTGCTACGCGGAAAGTGATGCAGAGCTGGCTGAAATCAATCCGCTGGTGGTGCAGGGGGATAACAGCCTGATTGCAGTGGATGGCAAAGTTATCATTGATGACAGCGCACTGCCGCGCCAGCCAAAGCTCGCAGAGATGAAAGATGCTTCTGACGAATCTGAAGCTGAACAGAAGGCCAACGAAGTCGGCATCAGCTACATCAAGCTGGATGGACAGATTGGGTGCATGGTCAACGGCGCTGGGCTGGCAATGACTACGATGGATATGACCAACCTCTATGGCGAAGATACCTTCGGCCCTGCCAATTTCCTCGATATTGGTGGAGGTGCTGGCCCGGAAAAGGTTTCTGCCGCGCTCGAAATCATCCTCTCTGACCCTAATGTGACCGTCGTCCTCATCAACATCTTCGGTGGTATAACGCGCTGCGATGATGTAGCGAATGGTTTCTTGCAAGCTTATGAGCAGGTGAAGCCCAGTGTGCCGATTGTGATGCGCTTACAAGGGACGAATGCGGCTGAAGGACGCGAGATCATCGACAATGCCACTATTCCTAACTTACATACAGCAGAAACGCTGACGGACGCTGCGAAGCAGGCCGTCGCTCTGGCGAAGGAGGCAGCGCAATAATGGCAATCATGGCGAATAAGGACACCAAGGTTCTTGTGCAGGGCATTACCGGGCGGCAAGCCAGCTTCCATACAGAATTGATGATGGAATACGGCACGCAGGTTGTCGGTGGTGTGGTTCCTGGTAAGGGTGGACAGTGGTTCAAGGAAACAGTCCCGATCTTCGATACAGTGCAATCTGCTGTGGAAGCAACGGGGGCAACCGCTTCCATGGTGATGGTTCCCCCGGCATTTGCCCCGGATTCGATGATTGAAGCTGTTGATGCAGGGATTGAACTCATCATTTGCCTGACGGAACATATCCCGGTACGCGATATGATGCGCGTTTACAACCATGTGAAGGCCAACGATGCCCGATTGGTTGGTCCTAACTGTCCGGGAATTCTCGTCCCTGGGCAGATGAAAATCGGCATTATCCCTACAATGATTGCCAGGCCCGGCAAAGTTGGTGTTGTTTCTAAATCCGGCACGCTGACATATGAAACGGCTTTTGCGCTGATGAATGCGGGCATGGGGCAATCCACCATCGTTGGTATTGGTGGTGATCCGGTGATCGGTACGAGCTTCGTTGATGTATTGGAAATGTTCGAGAACGACCCCGAAACTGAAAAAGTGGTTCTGCTCGGTGAAATTGGCGGCAACGCTGAAATCGTCGCAGCCGAATATGTGAAGAACCACATGACCAAGCCTGTAGCTGCTTTCATTGCCGGGCAGACTGCGCCTCCTGGGAAGCGCATGGGGCATGCGGGTGCAATTGTTGAAGGTGGCGAAGGTACCGCTGAAGAGAAGAATGAAGCACTGGCGGCGGCTGGTGTACGTGTGGCAAAGAACCCGGAAGAAATCCCCGGCTTGCTCTCACAATAAACTTACCCTGGGTGAGGTGGCGAATAGACTGCCTTACCCAATTTCACTACGATATATCCCAATTTATCCCAAATCGTTTGGGATAAGTTTGATGTTGCTAGCTTCAACCCAACCCTGCTGACCATCCGGCAGCACAAAGCGCAACCATTCCCCTTCCTGTTCAATCATGCGAAATTCTGCTGCGTTATGCAGCGTATAAAGCGGCAAAAAGTCCATGCCGGGACCATTCATCACCTGTGCTTCTTCTGCAACGACCACACCTCCTGGTTGCTGGGTTTGTACGAAGCTCATCATGCTGATGGCAACCAAGAATAGAAGAAGAATTATTGCACTTCCTACTGCGGCAGTACGGGCTACTCGTTTCATTTTCGGACGTAGCAGTCCCACGATCAGCAGTGCAAAACCAGTAACCCACATCCCAAATCCCACAATTGCCAATTCGTAGACGGTCACGAATCGGCTGAGTGCGTCGCTGACCAGATAAAGGCTATTGACTTCGCCGCCGATTGAGTCCGTTCTTTCTTCCCGAATTTGCATGATCGCCTGCTGGGTGTCAGCATCACGGGGCATATGGAGCGCTGCTCGACGGAAACTCAGCAGAGCGTTCCCCAGATCACCGTTGGCGTAATAGGCTGCGCCGAGATTGTAATACAATATGCCATTCTGCTGCGCCATCAACGCCTGTTCGTAGAGCGTTATCGCACGCACATGATTACCAGACTGATAGGCTTGTGCCGCTTGTTGTGTGGTTTCGGTTTCTTGCGCCTGCATGCTGAAGGCCAGAAATAATAGGCAGGCAAGCAGAATCAATCTCTGCCGTTCCATGTGTCCTCCAGTTGCTGTACCAATGCTTGCGCTTGCTGGATCAACGCATCGCGGTCAGATTCGGTAATGGGGGCATATTGTCCGGTCTGGGCTTCTTCCAACAGCGGTTGCACGGTTTGTTGTACACCTGATGGTAATTCCCGGAGATTATCCAACGTGATTGCCAGCCCGGATTTTGCACTGATGTAATCCAGCACAACTGCCGCAACTCGTCGGTATGCGGCTCGTGGTTCCAGAGTATGTGCCACTTCAAGTTGAGACTGCGCAATTTGCAGGGCGCGGCTGCCACGTACAGGCTTCGGGCGTACAGGGACTTCTTTGCGCCGTTTGATGAACCACACCCCGCCCCAGATCAGCGGCGGAAAAAGCCACAGTAACCAGAAATTCACAGGCGGAAATGGCGGCAGCGAAGATTGAATCGGTTTCAGTGAAAGAGCCTCCGCAGTGATTGCCGCTTCCTCGGTGATTTCTGGCGATGGCGTTGCGGTGGGAGCAGTTTCAGGCACAGGTGGCAACGGTTGCCCGGTGACGCGGATTGTGAGCAAACTAGTCTGGCGCGTCTCGTAGCGTCCGGTCTGTGGGTTGAATGACGTAAACGAAATCGGTGGCACCACCTGCGGGCCATTCAAGGTTGGGATCAGTGTCCAGCGAAAAACTTTGCTGCCGAAGGTGGGTGTTTCCTGATTCAGTGTTGTGTCACCAGGAGAACTGCGCCATGCGGCGGGCAATTCCAGCGCTGGTGCGGTGATCTGTTCCAGGTTGCCTGTACCTGTGATGGTGAGTTCCAGGGTGATTGCTTCGCCGACTTCGGCTTCGTTGTCGTTCACCGCTGCTTCAATCTCGAATTGACCAATGGCATTGTTGTAATTCTCTGGCGCGTCGTCTGGCACTGCTTGTACTTCTACATCGAACGCGACCGTTTCCAGTTCAGTCGCTTCCTGGAATGGTGTTTCCGGGATAGCAATGTGAAACGGCTCAATTGTGAAGGCTCCGGGACGTAGGGGAATCAACACGATTTGCTGCACGGTGACAACGAACGGTACGCCGTCGATGGTTTCTGTGCTGGTGACAGGTGGAAACTCCGTTGACGAACGCCCAAAGCCTGTGAAATTGGGTTCGATGAACTGCCCATTTGCCGACTCAAGCCGGGAGAAGAATCGCACCGAGTAGACAAGCGGCTGCCCTACGTAGGGCTGATCTTCACTGATTTGCGCCTCTACTCGGAAATTGTCGGTTGTTGCTTGCTGGGTTTCCTGTGCGGCTGTGACGAGCGGAATAACCAGCAGCCATAGCCAGATCAAATTGCGCATCACCAATCTCTCGCGCCCTCCGGGGTGGGGTTCACATTATAATTCTCGCGGAAGGTGCTGATTCGCTCCTGATTTGCGTCTACAGGTTCCAGGATCTCCGACGCTGTTTCCACATCCAAATCACCATCTTTTTCTTCTTCTGTTTGCTCTTCATCTTCTGGTGTATCTTCGTTACCCTCGTCATCTTCGCCCTCAAACATTGGCGAAGGCCCTGGATCGGGCAGGGTATCCGGTGGTGTCGGTGTGGGGGATGGTTCTACCTGTCCACCAGGGTTTGGCGTGGGTGTCGCTTCGGTATCGGCTGCACCTTCGTCAAGATTGGTTTGCATCTCCATCGGTGTAGGGGTTGGGGATATGCGGAAGCCAAGCGCATACTCCAGATTGTAACGAGCCTCGTCCAGATTGGGATTCAGCAGCAGCGCTTGCTGGTAATATAGAATTGCCTGTTCGCTATCGCCTGCTTCCAGCACCAGATTTCCCAGGTTGTAGTAGGCAGCCGCTGCCAGTTCATCATCCCCGCGCTGGATGGCTTGCTGCAATGCTGACTGTGCTTCTTCGACGCGTTCGGCGCTGGCGTATGCACCTGATGCATTGAAATAGAGCAGGGCGTTTTCTGGTTCCAGCACCTGCGCCGCCTGATAGCTGCGGAGAGCGGAATCGAATTCGCCGCGTTCAGCCTCGGCAATGGCATTGTTGTTGTACTCCGCTGCGCTGGCGGCGCATCCGCTGAAGATGCCAGCCAGCAAGAAGAGCCAGAGTCGGTTTTTCATGAGGTTCGCGCCTCCCGTTTTGTTTCTGGCAGGAGAATTTCAATGGAGAGTGCTAGCAGCGCCAGCGCTACAAACCAGCCGAAGCGCTCAACCGGGCGGGTGATTTCTTCTTCGCGCAGTTCTCCGACTTCCATCTGATTGATTGCCGCGACAAACTCCGCACTGTGGGCATTATTGGCGCTGTACGGAAAATACTCTCCACCTGTTGTGTTGGCAATACGCTGCAAAACATCGGCATTCAACACGGTTTGCACCAGCCTCCCCGCTGAGTCCGCCTGATAATCCACCAGTTCCCCGGCATCATTATAAAGCGGAATCAAGCCGCCTTCTTCAGTGGCGTAGCCCATGGTGTAAATGGTCACACCATTTTCGGCGGCAAGCTGTGCAGCTTCCAGGGGATCGGCTTCATGGGTTTCGCCATCGCTGATGATGAGCAGCACGCGCTGAGTCCCGGCTCGCTGGTCAAATGCGGCGAGGGCAATTTCAATGGTTTTTGCGAGATCCGTTCCTTGCAGCGTCAGCATATCCGTATCAATGCCCTCTAAGAAAACACGACCCGCTTCGGCATCAAAGGTCAATGGCATGTAGACGTAGGCTTCTCGTGCGAAGATGATGAAGCCGTATTCATTCCCTGGTAGCTGGTTAATCAAATCCAGCACATCCAATTTTGCGCGTGCCAGCCTGCCCGGGGAAATATCTTCTGCTGCCATGCTGCGGCTGACATCCATTGCAATCAGGATTTGAATACCCTGCGTCGTCAAGCTATCTGTTGTGAAACCCCAGGTAGGACGCGCAATCGCCAGGATCAGAGCAGCCAGCGCAATCAACCACAGAAACGACTTGATGCGCCGTGCCGTGGTACTGATCTGTGCCAGCAGCGGTTGCACCAGCGCCGGATCTCCCAGGCGTTCCACAGCCGCACGCCGTGCCCATCCACGCCAGAGTAAAAACAGCGCAAAGATGGGTACAAGTGCCAGGGCAATCAGCCAATATGGAGAGAGAAACGTCACGCGCAAATCTCCTAAGGAATGCTCTGGAAAAGGGTATGCCGCAAGAAGCGCTCGATCACCAGCAGGGCAAGTGCAGCAATCAACAACCCCCATGCTTGATCTTGCCAGAGGATGGTAAGGTCGCGGCTGGCAGTCGATGGTTCTAGCTGGTCAATTTCTTCGTATACACTGCGCAAATCTTCCAGCGACAAGGCATTGAAATACTGTCCATCGGTGATGCGGGCAATCCGGCGCAGCAGGTCTTCATCCAGGGCATTTTGCGGATCACCTTCGGATGTCCCCAGGCCGATGGTGTAAATGCGGATGCCGTAGGTGGCGGCGGCCTGTGCTGCGGATACCGGGTCAACTTCGCCTGTGTTATTCGCGCCGTCCGTCAGCAGAATGATAATGCGGCTGGGCGATTCGCGTTCGCGTAGAACGTTGGTTGATTGGGCAATGCCTAAGCCAATGGCTGTTCGGTTGCTCAATCCAATGCTGCCCGCCAGCGGTACTTGATCCAGAATTTCTTGGAGGATGTAGGTATCCAGCGTGGGGGGTGCTTGGTAGAAAGCATCCTCCGCAAAGACTACCAGCCCGATATAGTCAAAGTTGCGTCCGTCGATGAAATCGCGCAGCACGTTTTTTGCCGCCTCAAAGCGTGTGATTCCGCCGAAATCTGGTGTACCCATACTGTCGGAAATATCCATTGCCAGCATGATGTCGATGCCTTCGCCGCTGATTGTCTCACTGGCATCCCCAAACTGTGGACGTGCCAGCGCCACCACCAGCAAAACCCAGGCCAGTAGTCGCAGCGCATCGGGCAAGCGGCGCAAGCGCACACGCAAGCCAATCGGCAGGCCACCGAGCAACCGGGTATCTGAGTAGCGCAGCGCAGGTGGCGCACTGCCAGCCGATCCACGCAGCCAGCGAGCCAACAACAGAAGCGCCGGAATCAGCAGTAGGAGCGCCAGCGGATCGGCAAAACGAAATTCAAGCATCGGTTGTCCTGGCCTCTCGCTCGACTTCCCTCAGCCAACGGATGGCAAACTTGATGAGCTGTTGCGCGGCATCCGGCTCAGGCTGGAACTGCGCGAACTTCACCAGGTCGGCTTGTTCCAGCAGGGTATGCAGGCTGCTGCGATGGGTTTTGCTCAAGCGCTCATCATTGCGGAGGCGATCCATGAGTTCATCTGTCGTCATTTCCACTGCATCTACACCCAACTGCTCTTTTATGAACTGCCGCAGTTGATCCGCAACCAGTGTATAGATTGTTTCTACTGGCAGATTTTGCCCCTGTAAATCTTCCAGGCGAGCAATGGCTAATCTGGTGGGGGTATCTGGCACGGATTGAACTACACTGCGCGTCATGCTGCGAAGTACCCAGATCACGATGAAGGCGACTACAGCAATCACAGCAGCCGCAGCGGCGTACCACCAGCGCGGTGTATACGGAATATCTTCCGGTGGCAGGGAGGGCAGCGGCTGCGGGTCTTCAATTCCATCCAGGCTGCTTGGAACCATCACGGAAAAAGACTGCACCAAAGCAGTATTCTCACCAGCCGGGGTTTGATACGTCAGCGTTAATTCAGGCGAGAGGTACAAGCCCGGTTCCCAGATGACTGCCAGCAATTCTTGCGTGATGCTGCCATCTGACTCCGTAAGGGGTACGCCTGTTTCCAGCACTTGCAGCACCCCATCTTCCGGGAATTCAGGCCACTCCGTGACGGTTGCCCCGGCTGGCAACGAAGCAGAAAGAAAGATTGTGAAGGTTTCACCCAGGCGCACAGTGTCTGTATCTACCACAAAGCGCACAGGAAATTCTCCACCAGGGCCTTCAAGTGGTGGCGGAGTCGCGGTTGGGCTGTCTTGTGCCTGAGCGGTGAAAGCAAGGCATAGAACGACTAATCCAATGATGATTCGTCTCATCGCTGCCGCCTCACACGTTCCTGAAAAAATAGCGAAAGCGCTCGCACATAGTCCCGATCTGGCGGAATTTCCAGCCGATTCACCCCGGCAGTATGTAGGAGGGCTTCCCGTTCTGCGCGGATGCTTTTCTGCTGTTGGTAAAATTGCTGCTGCCACTTCTCCGAGCGCGTATCAACCCACTGCATGGTTCCCGTTTCGGCATCGCGCATACTCATCAGGCCAAGCGCGGGAATGTCCTCTTCCAGTGGATCGCTGAGGATGACCGCCGTCGCATCATGGTTCTTGCCAGTGAGTAACAATGCGCGGCGGTAGGTTTCAGGGTCAGCCATGAAGTCTGACAGCAAGAAGACAATTGCTCCCGGTTTCAGCACACGATTCACGGTTTGCAGCGCCAGGGATAAATCCGTCCCCATGCCTTCTGGTTCAAAAGTGAGCAGTTCGCGGATCAAGTTCAGAAGGTGATTACGGCCTTTTTTCGCTGGTATGTAGCGTTCCACCCGGTCACTGAAGATGAGCATCCCGGCTTTGTCGTTATTGCGCGTAGCCGCGTAAGCCAGCACTGCACCAAGCTCTGCCGCGAAATCACGTTTCTGCTGATCCTGCGTGCCGAACAGCACCGAAGCGCTGCCATCCACCACAAGCATCAGGGTCAGTTCGCGCTCTTCAATGAACTCTTTTATGTGGGGTTCGCCTGTACGTGCCGTCACTTTCCAATCAATCGTGCGAACATCGTCTCCCGGCTCATAAGGGCGCACAGCAGCAAAGGATAATCCACGCCCTTTGTAGGCGGATTGATATGCTCCGGCGAAGACATTATGCACCAGGCGCTTGGTATGCAGTTCGATGCGGCGAATGCGACGCAGCAGTGCGGGAGAGAGCATCAGGGTACTTCGATCCCTTTCAGGATTTGCTGGATGATTTGCTCGGTGGTGACGGCTTCCGCCTGGGCTTCAAAACTCAGCAGCAGACGATGTCGCAGCACATCCGGCGCAACAAATTTGATGTCATCCGGCGTGACGTAGCCGCGTCCACGCAAGAAAGCATTGGCCTTTGCCGCTTTCACCAGTGCAATCGTAGCACGCGGCGAAGCCCCAAACGAGAGCAGCGGCGCAAGCTGTTGCAAATCGCTCTCTGCCGGGTAGCGTGTGGCGAAGACAATATCCAGCACGTAATCCTTAATGCGCTCATCCAGGTAAATCTCTTTGACGACCCGCCGCGCCTGCAAAATCCGTGCAGGTTCGACAATAGCACGCGGTTCGTCTGGACGTTCGCCGCTCATCCGCTGAAGAATCTCACGTTCTTCTTCACGGGTCGGGTAGCCCACCACCACCTTGAGCATGAAACGATCCAACTGTGCTTCTGGCAGGGGATAGGTTCCCTCTTGCTCAATCGGGTTCTGAGTTGCCAGCACCAAATACAGTTCTTCCAGCTTATAGGTTTCTTCGCCAAGTGTGACCTGACGTTCTTCCATGGCTTCCAGCAGCGCCGACTGCACTTTAGCCGGGGCGCGGTTGATTTCATCCGCCAGCACAAAATTGCTGAACACAGGCCCAGGACGCGGCGTGAAATCTCCACTGCCGGGGTTGTAAATCTGCGTGCCGACCAGATCGGAAGGTAGCAAATCCGGCGTGAACTGGATGCGCTGGAACTGCGCATTCACGGTTGCCGCCAGCGTTCGCACTGCCAGCGTCTTCGCCAGTCCTGGCACACCTTCAATCAGCATATGACCATCAGAGAGCAGTGCGATCAACATGCGCTGAATCAGCCCATCTTGCCCGACGATGATACGCCTCGTTTCTGCCACGATGTCTTGAACAAATGCGGCTTCGTTCCGCACGCGCTCATTCAATTCCCGAATCGATTGCGCCATAAGTTGCCTAATCTAGTGCGGTTCAATTTGCGTCATTGTACAGGAAAATGCTCAGGCTTCGACTTTCGACTCGGTGGGTATGGTTTCCGTAGGTTCATCACGGGGTACTTGGTGATGCTGGCGGCAGCGCGGCTCATAGCTTTCCTGCGCCCCTACAAGGATGATCGGATCATCGTAGCGGGCTGGCCTACCATTTACGAGGCGCTGGGTGCGATTCGCTGGATTGCCACATTCCACACAGATTGCGCGGAGCTTGGTCACTTCTTCTGCGCGGCACATCAACTCTGGCATGCAGCCGAAGGGTTCACCTCGGAAGTCTGTATCTAACCCGGCAAGAATGACTCGGATGCCATCATCTGCCAATTGTTCTACAACCCCAATGATGCTGGAATCAAAAAACTGTACTTCATCAATAGCAATGACTGTAGTGGATTCTTCTCGCATCTCCAGGATCACCTCAGCACGTTCTACCGGAACAGCTTCTACGCGCTGCCCATTGTGGCTGGTAACTTCCTCAATCCCATAACGGTCATCTACCTGGGGTTTGAAGACTTGTACGCGCTGGCGTGCAATGATCGCACGCCGGATTCGCCGGATTAATTCTTCTGTTTTACCAGAGAACATGCTGCCGCAGATGATTTCAATCTGCCCAAATTCATGCCGCATTTTTTGCTCCTGCTGTTTGTATCGTGGCTTTCGATGTGCAATATCAAAGTAAAACCCAGCACAGTTGCATTTGCCCACTACTGCGTGAAAGAGTGCCGACTGTGTTGGGAATTGGCTTACTGGCTGAAGTACACTACGTGCGTATTGTATGCGTGTTATCAGGGATGCGCTAGCGCCCTTTGGTGTGATTCTGGTTGGCATGGTCATAGAATCAAACAGCGGTTGTCCCACGTAATTTCAGGACAACCGCTGCTGCGATTTCAGAGCTTATTCTGCTGCGGGAATTTCAAAGCCCTGTGCGCGCATGCTCTTCTTGATGTCGATGAGAGCTTGCTGCCCAATACCAGAAATACCGAGGATGCCTTCTTCGCCGTCTTCCTGCAAAATGCGCAGGATGTCGCCAGCAACTGTGATGTCATTTTCTTCCAGCAATTTTTGGAAGCGGCTGTTTAACCCCAGTTCTGCGACTGGCAAATCCATTGGGACGGTTGTGGCGGATGCCTGTGCTTCTTGTTCCTGGCGGATGTTGTCGCGGCGCTGCAAGCGCTTCATGAATTTATCAACGCGACCTTCCGTATCAACGATACGCTGTTCACCCGTGTAGAAGGGGTGGCAGTTGGAGCAAATTTCGGTACGAATTTCCGCTACAGTCGCGCCTGTTGTCCAGGTATTGCCGCACTGGCACACTACCTGAGCATCGGCATACCACTCAGGGTGTAGATTAGCTTTTGCCATTATGTTGTCTCCTTCGCATCACGGCAGAGCCTTCGGTGGCTAAGTAGCGTGATGGTTGTTGCAGGTTAGTAGGATGATTTTTGTTATTGTGTGACTTCTGTCGTGTGACCTTCGCGGTTCGCAAGGACGTTGATTTCCTTCTGGTCTTTGCGTCCACGCATACGCTTGAATTCGACATAGCCTTCGATGGTTGCGAAGATGGTGTGATCTTTGCCAATCATCACCCCTTCACCCGGATGAAATTTGGTGCCGCGCTGGCGCACAATGATGTTACCGGGAATGACATATTCGCCGCCGAACTTCTTCACGCCCAGGCGCTGCGCATTACTATCGCGCCCGTTCTTGGTTGAACCGCCACCCTTTTTATGTGCCATTGTGGTTTCTCTCCCTGTTTCGCTACGTTATACGGTGATGCCGTTGATGCGCAGGCGGGTGTGATACTGGCGATGCCCACGCTTACGGCGGTAACTGGTGCGTTGACGATACTTGAAGACGATCAGTTTTTCGCCACGGAATTGGTCTTCCACCGTCGCGGTGACGGAGGCTCCCTCTACAGTCGGCTGCCCGACGGTGACATCACCGTCATTGTTGACCAGCAGCACGTCATCAATAGTGATTTCTTCGCCCGTTTCATAGGGCAGGCGGTCAACATCAATGAAACGTCCCGGTTCAACCCGGTATTGACGACCACCCAGACGAATGATGGCATACATGGAATGATGGCTCCAATCTTCGCTTTTCTCCGCAGCCAAAATCCTAAAACCGTAGGGTCAACTGACGGGGAAAATTGGTCAATGTACAGACAAGAAAACACCCCACAAATTGTGGAGTAGACCAGAAGTATACAGGTTTGCTTTTATGATCGTCAACGGTAAGTACCGGACGCGGCGTGGAAAAACGTTATTACATATAGAATCATGTGATGAACATGGCATCCCCAAACGAGAAAAAACGATAGCTTTCCTGTTTGGCGGTTTCGTAAGCACTTAGCATTTGTTCCCGGCTTGCAAACGAACTGAGCATCATCAGCAGGGTAGATTTGGGCAAATGGAAATTCGTAATCATGGCATCCACTGCCCGCCAGCGATACCCGGGATAAATGAACAGGTTGGTATCGGCTTCAAATGCGGCTACGGTTTGTCCCGCTGGTGGATCAGGTATTTCCGCTGGATTTGCTGGATTACCTCCGGCGCTGAGAATCGCGGCGCTTTCTAGCGTGCGTGCGGCGGTTGTTCCCACGGCAATGATGCGTCCGCCTGCTACCTTCGCTTGATTGATAATCTTCGCCGTTTCTTCTGTGAGGATGGCGCGTTCACTATGGATTTTGTGTTCCTGCACGTCTTCAACTTTAACGGGTTGAAAAGTATCCAGTCCAATATGCAGCGTGCAATACGCCAGATGCACGCCTTTTTCCTGGAGTTTACCCAGTAATTCTGGCGTGAAGTGCAAGCCTGCGGTGGGCGCGGCAGCAGAACCTTTATGTTCGCTGTAAACTGTCTGGTAGCGTTCGCCATCATCCAAGCGCGTATGGATGTAAGGGGGTAGGGGCATCTCGCCCAGTTCGATCAGCAGATCATTCACAGGATGGCTAAAGCGAATCACTCGTTCAGATGCTTCCAGTTCTTCTATGATCGTGGCTGTGATTTCACTGCCAGAAAAACCAAGTTCTGTCCCGGTCAAGATTCGTCTGCCCCCGACCAATGCCCGCCACGTAGCATTATCCAACTGGCGTAGTAGCAAAATTTCCGCTTTGCCGCCTGTTTCTTTTTTATAGGCTGGCAACCGTGCTGGAATCACCCGGGTGTTATTCATCACCAGCACATCACCGGGTTTGATGTCGTTCACAATGTCTCGGAAAATCTTGTGCTGGATGGCTCCGGTTTTTCGATTCAGGAGCATTAGCTTGCTGCTATCACGCGGTTCAGCAGGTTCCTGCGCGATGAAATGCTCCGGCAGGTCATAATCAAAATCACTGACTTTCACAACCTCATCCTCTAAAACAGCCTGCGCTGTGATGCATCCGGGTCTTCGTATGGGATATTCAAATGATCGTAAGCATGTTGGGTCGCCACACGTCCGCGGGGGGTGCGCTGGATGAACCCAAGCTGGATCAAATACGGCTCATACACATCCATGATTGTGGCTGCATCCTCGCTAATTGCGGCGGCAATCGTATCCAACCCTACAGGGCCGCCGCCGAATTTTTCAATGATGGTATGCAGAATACGGCGATCAATTTCGTCCAAGCCCAGATGGTCAATGCTCATCAGCGCCAGTGCATCAGTGGTGACATCGTCTGTAATGATGCCATCGGCGCGAGTCTGGGCGTAATCTCGCACGCGCCGCAGCAGGCGCAACGCAATACGAGGTGTGCCGCGTCCACGCCTTGCGATGGCTTCTGCGCCTGTCGGCTCAATTTCCACATCAAGCTTCCCGGCTGCGCGGGTGATAATCTCTTGCAGCGCTTCCTCGGTATAGAAATTCAGGCGGAAGCGCTCCCCAAAGCGATCCCGCAAGGGGCCTGCTAGTAGCGAAAGCCGCGTTGTCGCACCCACAACGGTGAAGCGCGGCAGATTCAACCGCACTGTTTTCGCCGCGGGGCCTTTTCCAATCACAATATCCAGCTTGAAATCTTCCATGGCTGGGTACAATATCTCTTCAATGGCTTTGCCCAGGCGATGTACTTCATCAATGAACAAAATATCGCCCTTTTTCAGGTGAGTGAGAATTGCGGCAAGATCGCCAGCACGCTCAATTGACGGGCCTGCGGTGATCCTGATTTTGGAGTTCATCTCATTGGAGATGACATGCGCCAAAGAAGTTTTACCCAACCCTGGCGGGCCATAAAACAGAATATGGTCGATGGGTTCGCTGCGAAGTTGGGCAGCTTCAATGATGATCTTCAGGCGCTCACGCACCAGATCTTGCCCAATCATTTCATCCAGGCGTTGAGGGCGTAATGCGATATTATCGCGGTCGTCGCGCTGCTCATCTCCGCTGACCATACGTCCAGGGTCGGACATGGGTATGCTCCATTCGGCGTTCACATGTTCTATAGCTTAGTATAGCGCAGGGGGGCCGTGGTGCAATCCTGGAAGAACTGTGCTTTGACAAGAGCGAGGCTGCTCCGTAAACTGTTGGGAGTGTATCCAAATTTGCCTCTGGAAGACCTATGTCGGCACAACTACACATTTCCTCTCATCCACTGGTCAAGCATAAGTTGACGGTATTGCGCGATACCGATACCGATCACCGTACATTCCGCGAACTGGTGCGCGAACTCACGTTGCTACTCACTTACGAAGCAACCTCTGATCTTATGACGGAACAGCACGCCGTTCAAACACCCATGGGGACAGCACAGGGCGTGCAGGTTCAGGAAACGATTGGCCTTGTTCCGATCATGCGAGCGGGGATGGGCATGGTTGATGGGGTGATGGAACTGCTGCCGAGTGTGCAGGTCTGGCATTTGGGGCTGTACCGCGACGAAGAAACGCTGCGCCCGGTACAATATTATAACAAACTACCAGATAAGCCGACAGTAGAAATTGCCCTGGTGCTTGATCCGATGTTGGCGACGGGTGGTTCCGCAATTGCCGCTGTTGATGTCATTAAGAAGTGGGGTGTGATGCGCATCAAATACGTTGGCTTGCTGGCTGCACCAGAGGGGATTGCAGCGCTATCGGAGGCACACCCGGATGTACCGATTCATGTCGCAGAACGAGATGAACGCCTGAACGATATCGGCTTCATTGTGCCAGGACTGGGTGATGCAGGCGACCGCATGTATGGAACGTAAGCCCACATGTCCTTGAGTTTACTCATTTCCTTTGCCATCACTTTCCTGCTGGCCTTTTCGCTCTCGCTGCTGTTGGTTCCGGCGGCACGCTGGTTGAGCTTTCGCCTGGGTGCTGTCTCAAAACCGGGTGGAAGGCGGCTAGAAGCGCAACCTATGCCCCGCCTCGGTGGAATTGCCGTGTATGTGGGTTTCGTCGCAGCCATTATTGCTGCGCAGTATTTGCCCGTTCTCCGGCAAGACCCCAACGAAATCTTTCGGCTGACGGGGTTGCTACTTGGTACAACATTCTGTTTCATCTTCTGGCTGCTGGATGACATTTACGAGTTCGGTTGGTTGCCGCAATTCCTGGCACAGATTGCTGCCGCTTCGATTGCTGTCATCTTCCAGATATTCATCGAGTTTTTCAATAACCCACTGACCGCGCAACAAACCGATCCCTGGCCTTTCTGGGTGACAGTGACGCTGACACTGTTCTGGATTGGTTTGATGATGAACACGGTCAATTGGTTGGATGGCTTAGATGGGCTGGCTTCTGGGGTCGCGTTGATCGCTGGTGTTTTGCTATTTCTCAACAGCGCTTTCTTCGTCACACCTGCACAATCTAGCGTAGCCTTGCTGCCGCTAGCGATGGTTGGGGCTGCTCTCGGTTTCCTGGTGTACAACTTCCACCCTGCGAAGATTTACCTGGGCGGTGGTGCGCCGATGTTGGGTTACATGCTGGCGACCCTGAGCATCATCGGTGGTGCAAAGATGGCGACAATCCTGCTGGTGATGGGGTTGCCATTAATGGATTTTGCGTGGCAGGTGTTCAACCGTGTCATTAGAGGACGCAACCCGATGTACGGAGATCGAGGGCATGTACACTTTCGCTTGCTCGATCTGGGGTATTTCACGCATCGGCAAATTGTGCTGGCCTACTATACTTTCTGTGCATTCTTCGGCGTATTGACGCTCATCCTGGAAAGCCAGTTATATAAGTTCATCGCTTTCGCGGTCATGACTGCGCTCATCGCGGTAGGCTTTGCGCTGCTGGTACGCTTTTCGCCGCGCCACGCAGGTCATTCGTCGTCGTAATCCAGATATTCTTCATCGTCTTCGTCATAGTATTCGTCTTCATCCTCGTAATACACATCTTCGTCTTCTTCTGAGAACACCGGACGTGATGCCCCTATTGTAGGTCGGGAACTGCCGAATGAACTAGCGGGTTTTTCTGGCTGGGGTTCGTCTGTGTTTTTTGTATCATCGTCGGCTTCTGGCGAAGTCGTCCTGTCCAAGGGAGTCATGCCAAAGCGGAAGCTGCTGCGCGGCGCATCTGGCTTATCATCATCTTCCTCTTGATCGAGTTCAAATTTGTTCTGGCGTGGTTTTGGTGGTTGTGGGGTGACATACGAACTAAAACCTGTTGGGCGCGGTGCTGCTGACTTGCTTTGTGTTTCACCTTCTTTTTCTCCGTCACCTTCTGGCTTGCCTGGCTGGAAGGGGCGGGCGCTGAAACGCGACAGCGCTGGACGCGCAACTCCCTTTGGTGCTGCTGGTTTCATGTCTGCTAGTGATTCGTCGTCATCCTCATCACTTGTCGGATCATCATCGCTGGCGGGGGGCGGAGTGGCAGATTGGAAGGGCTTTACCGCTGGACGCTTCCACGTCGATTCTTTTTCTGCTACTTCATCTTCTACTGCATCATCCTGGGTGCTAGTCGGCTGTGGTGGTCGAATACCAAACCGGGAAGTGGTGGGTGTCGCTAGTTTTTCGCCTTTGTTGTCCGTATCGTCATCATCCTCGGTGTTGGTCGGTTGCGGCGGACGAACGCCAAATCTAGATACGGCGGGTATTGCTGGTTGCTCAGGCTCAGGTGTTGTTTCGCCTTCGGTTTGTTCTTGCTCAGCTTGTTGGGCAGGTGTTAGGGATATGGGTGGGCGAGTAGCCGCCGGACGAGCTGGCTCTTCGTTTTCGGTACTTTTTGGTTCAGTCTGGTTTTCAGTATCTGTCAGGCGGAGTGGCGGCCTCCGTGAAAACGAAGTGGGCGCGAGTGGTCTGTCTGCTGGTTCTTCATCAGTTTCTGTTGATTGGGGCGGCGCAGTCGGACGACGAATTGCAGCCGCGAAATCAGGCCGCGTGGGTGCAGCGGGCTCTTCATCCTCACTTGCCTCAGTTGCATCTTCTCCTGCTGTCGAAATGTGTGGTTTTGGCATACGGATGCGTGCAGCAAGATCATCTGGCCTGGTTGGTGTAGGTGCTGCATCCTGTTCTTCTTCTGGCACAGCCGAACCTGAAAATCTCGGTTCCTGACTCGGTTCTTCCGTAACTAACTGTGTAACTGGAATCTCGCTGGGTGATCCGGGGATCGGGAAGGCCAATGCATAGACATTTGCAGGAAGCGCTTCCTCTGCCTTGCGCTGACGTTCTGCACGGCGGCGTTCTCTTTCTCGCTCTTTGCGGCGCTCCTCTTGTGCTTCCTCGCGTGTCATGGTGTACATCTTGCCACCCTTGAAGGTTGCGCTGTGTCCAGTGATGCGCTCAATCATGTACTCGATTGTTCCCAGAATCAGGACGGTGACGAAATCGACAACTATCAAGAAGATGATTGTTGTCAGTAGCGTATCAATCAGCGCATCAATCGTGGGAGAGAGTACTGCAAAGATTTCACCACCCAGACCAATGACAGTCAGTGCCAGGAAGATTGCGGCTGCTGCCAGCAGCATCGCCCGCCAGCCCTGCAAATCCTTTGGAATCTGCGGGAACATCGTATTGGCGATGGTGAAGATGATATAGACCCACAGCCAGAAGTTGGGTGCGGCAGTCAATACGCTGATGCCTTCCGCAATAGCACTGAGTTCGCCGCTGCCCATTACCGCGACGGCGGCTGTGATTTGCAGGATGTTTTCGGCGATGAACCAGGTGGCAATAATCCCCGCCAGCAGTGGGGAAATGCTGATGATGGCTTTGCGCCATGCTGCCGCCCGGTTGGAAATCTGGACGAAATTCAATTTAAGCTCGCCGATTTCCTGGGCATCAGGCCATTGAATAGAATGTTCTGCCCGAACGTTGAGAACTCCTGCCGTCAGCCAGTAGACGACTTCATGCAGTACAACACCGGGCAGGAAAAATGTGTAGTAGAGGATTGTTGTGGTCTGATAATTATGTGTTGCAAGCCATCCAACTTTGAAGATGTGCTGATGCAGCCAGCGTTCAACGCGCCGTAGGGCAATGAACAACCCTACCAGCAGTGCTACACGCAGTATCAGACCCAGTAGTTCCACGCTCTATACGCCCTTCGCTTCTGCTGCAAGGCGAACTAGTTCAGTGAAATCATCAACTTTGAGCGATGCACCGCCAACCAGTGCGCCGTCAATATCCGGCTGCGACATGAATTCAGTCATGTTGTTCGGTTTGACGCTGCCACCGTATTGAATCCGCAGCGCATCCGCTACTGCATCACCATAGAGTTCGCGGACAACACCGCGCACAGCATCCCGAATGATGGTATTGGCTTGTTCACCTGTTGCGCTTTTTCCCGTGCCAATTGCCCAGATGGGTTCATAAGCGATAACGACATTTGCCATATCTTCCGCGCTGATGCCATCCAGGGCGGCGCGTACTTGCCCACCAACGAAAGCGACGGTTTCGCCTGCTTCATTCTGTTCCAGGCTTTCTCCCACTGCAATGATCGGCTTCAGGCCATGAGCCAATGCAGCTTTGGCTTTTTTGTTCACGCCTTCATCTGTTTCGTTCAAGTAGGCGCGGCACTCAGAATGCCCAATGATGACGTAGTCCACCAGACCTTGCAGCATGGTTGGGGATACCTGCGAGGTATACGCACCACTTTCTTCCCAGTGTACATCCTGCGCTGTAATCTGGATGTCTGTATCTTGCAGCGCATCCGCGACGGCTGCCACTGCGATGAAGGTGGGGCCAACCACACGTTCGACACCTGTATACGGCGCGAGTTTGGGGGCAAGCTCCTGCACAAACGCTACGGATTCTTGCAGCGTCTTATGCATTTTCCAGTTTCCTGCGATGATCGGTGTCCGCATGTTAGTTCTCTCCTGCTTGGAGTTGATTGAGTAATTCTTCTGCCCGGTCTTCGACCCATCCCGGAACATCATCCATGTTTAGTATACCTTCCCAGGCGCGTTCTGCCTGTGCTGGATCATCCAACATGAGGGCGTATTCTCCCACCAGCAGCAATCCTTCCGCATCGAACGCTGGATCGTTCACCATGCGCGTGAGTCCTGTTTCTGCAAATGTATCAATCGCTGTTCCCAACGTCTCAAAGCGAGTATTGATGCCACCGCGTGCAGTATAGTTGCGAATAATAGCGAATGCCGCAGCACTGTCTGTGTTTGATGTGCGAATACCCAGCGCTGTGTACTGCTCTGTTGTTGCCAGTGTATCCAGTAGCGACCGATAATTCAGCACATTCAGCCGACCTGCTGAGTCGTACACATAATTCCCGATCATGGGGCGGAACGCATCATATTCGTCGTCGCTCAGTTCCATTACGCTGACATCCCAGGCGACTATTGCCAGAAGTATGCTTGCAGTCTCGTCGGCGTTTTCACGAGCAAGGAGCGCAGCGCTGGCTAGATAGCGAGTCTGTGCATCGGCGTGCTGGTATCCTTGCAGGATCGTCGTTCTAGCCAATTCCGCGTTTGTGTTCCAGATGCTTTGGGCAACCAGCAAGTACGATAATTCTTCTTCGGGGAAGTCTTCAAGATAACTCCGCGCACGATCTTCCTTGAGAGATGGGATCACGAATAACGGGTAATCATCGCCAGAGAAATCAATCCCTGCAACCGAAAATGGCAGCGGGTAACGCTCGATATTGCCGGGCGTATCCTGGTTGGCGATTTGCACCAATTCCAGAAATGCGGATGACATCCCTAATAGAACAGCGATGAAGAAAAAGGACAGGAATAAGAAGACTGCACATCCACTCACGGGCCAGATGCGCTCGTTTTCGTGCCATTTCCGTTTATGGATGCTGGTCGAGGGCATTGCGGCGGGGATTGCTGCTCCGCTTGTTTGCTCAGATGTTGGCAAAACGGTCGTAGGGGGCTGGTAGAATTCTTGCTCGGTTGTGGCTCGCATCTCTGCCAGCGATTGTGCCGCGACCATGCTCCGGTCTGCACTCAATCCTGCCAACCGTGATTCTGCGATGGCTTGCTGTAAGTCATCTACCAGTGCGCCAGCGGTCGGGTAGCGGTCTTCTGGTTGTTTTTCCAGCGCTTTATACAGCACATCTTCTACCGAACCAGGCAGTTCAGGATTGATTTTGGATGGGCTGGGTAATGGCGTATAGATGTGGTCGTGAATGATGGAATAGGGCGTATCCCCCGTATACGGAACATGACCGACGAGCAATTCATACAGCACAATCCCCAATGAGTAGATATCTGTACGCCCATCCAGATCTTTTTTGCCGCGTGCTTGCTCCGGTGAAATGTAGTGCGGCGTACCCAGCAGCATATCCGCACTCATGGTCGATTCTCCGGATGTCACCAATCGTGCCAACCCGAAGTCCGTCAAGTACGGTACTTCATCTTGATCCAGCACGATATTCGAGGGTTTGATGTCACGATGCAGGACGTTTTGTCCATGTGCGTAATCCAGGGCGCTGCCAACTGCTTTGATCACATCCAGCACTTCGGTGAGTGTCGGTGGATTTTTGATGAGCCGTTTCTTCAGCGTCACACCGGGGACGTATTTCATCACCAAAAAGGGCAGCCCCTCGTGCTGGTCAAAATCAAAGACAGGTACAATATGGGGATGGGATAACCGGGCGACGATTTGTGCTTCGCGCTGGAAACGAGCCGTAAAACTGGCATCATCCAGGAAGTTTTGGTGCATGACTTTGATCGCTACATGGCGATCTAACTGGGTATGGTAGGCTTTGTAAACCGTTGCCATACCACCCTGGCCTAGCTGCTGTTCCAGGCGGTATGCGCCTATTTGCTCCCCGCTGCGCCATGTCATACGGTTCATCCCTGTTGGCTGTTGAGTACCTCGAATCCATTATGCCACAGGCCGCATTGATCTGTGGTTTTATGCTTCCTTGTACGTAGGTTGCGATCTTGTGGTTGTGTTACAGTCTGGTTGGGGGATATGACCGAAACCACATCCCCAGGTGAATGCTATTTATCCGCCAGTGCAATAACGCCGGGAAGTGCCTTGCCTTCCAGCATTTCGAGGCTTGCACCACCGCCTGTTGAGATGTGTGTCATCTTATCCGCAAGGCCAGATTGTTCTGCGGCTGCTGCGGAGTCGCCACCACCGATGATAGTGGTTGCCCCGGAAGCAGTGACTTCTGCCAGAATTTGCGCTATGGCGAAAGTTCCTTTGGCGAAGTTGGGCATTTCAAACACACCCATTGGGCCATTCCACACGACGGTCTTCGCATCGCGCAGGATTTCGCTAAATGCGTCAATCGTTTGCTGACCAATATCCAGGATGCGCCAGCCAGTTTCTACACCATCGCTGACATTGATAACATTGCGATTCGCATCATTGCTGAAGTCATCGGCAACTACCGCATCTGTCGGCAGAACGATTTTGTTGCCACCTTTTTCCAGCAGCAGTTTTGCTGTGTCGATGGCATCAGCTTCGACCAACGAATCGCCCATTGCATGACCCTGTGCAGCGAAGAACGTATTCGCCATACCACCACCGATGAGTAACTGATCGACCTTATCCAGTAGGGCTTCAATTACGGTAATCTTATCCGAGACTTTCGCACCACCGAGAATGGCAACAAATGGACGTTCGGGGTTCGCAATGGCATCCGAGAGGTAGTCAATTTCCTTTTCGAGCAGGAAACCTGCTACCGCTTCCAGGTGATCCGCTACACCGACGTTGGAAGCATGGGCGCGGTGTGCTGTGCCGAAGGCATCATTTACGAAAATATCACCCAGATCGGCCAATGCTGCCGCCACTGCGGGATCATTCTTCTCTTCCCCTTTGTGGTAACGGGTGTTTTCCAGCAGGATTACGCCACCGTCTGGCAGAGCGTCAACCGCTTTTTCGGCAACTTCACCAATGCAATCCTCAGCAAAAGCCACATCCACACCAAGTTGTTCTGAAAGAACAGGTGCAACTGGAGCCAGGGAGAATTCTGGCTTGCGTTCGCCCTTGGGGCGACCCAGGTGCGAAGTGAGGATAACTGCTTTGGGCTTCTGTTCCAGGATGTATTGCAATGTGGGAACGGCGGCGCGAATACGGGTATCGTCGGTGACGGTATCGCCGTCCAGCGGCACATTGAAATCGACGCGAACCAAAATACGCTTATTGCTCAGGTCAACATCACGCATTGATTTCTTATTCATGCTGTGTCTCCATATCAGGTAATGGATGGGTACTTTGATGTGCGTGGGTGAGGGGAGACACAAATAGATCTCCCCTGAAGCTTGAATAGTGCTTAGAGCTTGTCGCCCATGAATTTCACGAGGTCGGCGCAGCGTGCGGAATAACCCCATTCATTGTCGTACCAGGTCACAACCTTCACCAGGTTGCCGGAAACCGACGTGGAATCTACATCAATGATGCTGGAGAAGGGGTTGCCGATGAAGTCCGAAGAAACCAGCGGTTCATGCGAAACATCCAGCACGCCTTTCATCGAGCCTGCTGCGGCTTCTTCAAATGCTGCGATCAGTTGTTCCTTGCTTTCCGGAGTCTTTTCAACGGTTGCTACGAAGTCCACCAGCGAACCCGTAATGGTCGGGACGCGCACAGCCATACCATCGAACTTGCCCTTGAGTTCCGGGATCACCAGGGCAACGGCTTTTGCAGCGCCTGTGGTGGTCGGGATGATGTTCTGGGCAGCAGCGCGGGCGCGGCGTAGATCTTTGTGCGGCAGGTCAACGATGCGCTGATCTGCGGTGTAGCTGTGAATGGTGGTCATATAAGCATTCTGGATGCCATACAGATCGTTCACAACTTTAGCAGCCGGAGCGAGGCAGTTGGTGGTGCAGGATGCGTTGGAAACGATATGATGATTTGCTGGATCGTAGTCACCTTCGTTCACACCCAGAACGATGGTCAAATCTTCACCTTTTGCCGGGGCGCTGATGATGACCTTCTTTGCACCCGCTTTGATATGCTTGGATGCGCCGTCATAGTCACGGAAGACCCCCGTGCTTTCGACCACGATGTCTACCCCCAAGTCACCCCAGGGCAGCTTTTCAGGGTCACGTTCGGAGAGTGCTTTGATTTCGTCACCGTCAATGACGAGTGCATTTTCTTTGACTTCAACAGTACCGTCGAACTTGCCATGTGCGGAGTCGTAGCGGAAGAGATGCGCCATCGTTTCCAGGTCACCCAGGTCGTTGAACGCCACAATGTCGATTTCACCATTGGGGTATTGTTCTTTGATGGTTTTCACCACCTGACGACCAATGCGACCAAAACCGTTAATGCCGATGCGAATTGCCATAACGTGTCACTCCTTTATGTTGGTCAACAGATCGTTCACTCACGCCTGGTTGTAGGCGCAGGAACGTCGATCACTTGTTTGGAGAGCTGAAGGATTTCCACAGCCAGCTTCTCAGGATCATGCCGCCAGGGGCGTTCGTGATCCGTCAAATCAGTATAGCGCACTTCATAGCGCTGGTGTATCTCATGATGTTCCTGTGGTTGCATGACATATTTCGTGTTTTTTCCGGCGTTTTCTTGTGGATAGCAATTATTTGCCAGAATTGCCTGGAAAACACCGCGACCGATATGCTGTTCCAACGCCAACACATGATCCGCTACATCGTAGCCTTCGGTCTCAACGGGCTGTGTTGCTACATTGCAGACATAGATTTTGTATGCACTGCTGGCGCGTAATGCTTCTCGGATTCCCGTCACCAGTAGGTTGGGCAGGATGCTGGTATAGAGGCTGCCAGGTCCTAAAACAATGACATCTGCTTCGAGAATGGCTTGTACGCTTGCCGGATAGGCTTCTGCATCTGCCGGGTTCAACTGTAACTCTGCGATGCGCCCATCAACATGTTCGATCTGCGATTCGCCACGCACCTTAATCGAACGATTTGTGCCGGATAGCTGCATGGTCGCGCTGAGGGTGACATCATCCAATGTCGCTGGCAGCACCCGTCCCTGGATGTTCAGCACGCGCTCTGCTTCTACAAGGGCTTCTGCAAGACTGGTTTCTTTGTTGCCGCTGCGTTCTGCCAGGACTGCGGCAAGCGCCCCAATGAAGAGATTCCCGAAAGAATGCCCCTTCAGGTCGCCTTCTTCAAAACGATACTGGAACAACCGAGTCAGGAGACTATCACTATCCGCCAATGCAACGATGTTATTGCGTAAGTCTCCCGGCGGGGCAATGCCCATATCCCGGCGCAACCGTCCGGAACTACCGCCATCGTCGGCTACTGTGACTACAGCGGTGATATTGCTGGTATATTTTTTTATTCCTCGTAGAGAAGCGGGTAAACCTGTGCCACCGCCAATCGCCACGTATTTGAACCCGCGCTGTAATTTACTGTGCTGCACCACCATATCAATGACCTGTCCCTGTTGGTGGCGGCGATACGGTGCAAGGATGTTTTGCATCAAGCGGCGCAGCGAAAATACAGTAATGATCCCACCGAAGATGACAGAAACACCAATGATGAGCCAGTCAATCGTATTCGGGATGGCTACAACGCGAGTGATATTGATGAACTTCAACAGCAGTAGTGCGACACCGAAGGCCATGCTCATCATGCCAAAGATGAACAGGAACATCCAACGCTTGATGCCGATATTGGGAGTCAGCCACTTGAGCATAGGGATTGATCGCAGCAATCGCATGGTGGCTACTGCAACTTTCCGCTGAGTTGTCGCAATGAAATACCCACGAGGAGCAAGGCTCCGATAGTGGTCAATACACCGATGGTGAGTGATGCATCAAACCAGAACTGCTCTGGGTATAGGCGGATTAACGTGTCAGAATAATAAAATTGCCATGTTCCCGGCTCGAAGAATACATCGTGAAATTTGGTGAAGAACAAATCCCAGGCTGTAACTGCCAGCAGAACAATGGTCGCAATCAAGCCAAGTGTCAATAATCCACCTTGCAACAGCGCTCGGTATAGATGCTTCTTGTTCCCGCTGCGCCACAAGATGGTGACAATTATTGCTGCGGCAAGCAATCCAAACACACCAAAGAGGAATGCCCCTTGTGCAACGAATTTCACATCTTGCATATGGCGTAGTTCAAGAGAATTGAACATCGTGCAAGCATCTTCTTGCGGTGGGTAGCACAACGCACCCGGTAGTTCACGCTCTCCCAAGTATTCGATGCCTGCCCCATTCAGCAGGTATTCAATCCCAAGAACGCCATATTGCAGGCGGTCTTCAGTAGTGAAACCGTAAGGATCAGACGGAAAGCCGGGACGGGTATATTCAATCTGTACGAACAGTGGAGACATCACCAGCCGCACGCTGCCGATGACCAGCAGCGCTGGAATGAGAAGGGTGAGTAATAATCGTAGTGGACTTACGAACCATCCGGCAGATTTTCTAACCTGGGACATCAGCGTAATTCCTCCGCACCGCCCATCAGATAATTCAGCACAAGGGAGTCGGTAATGGTCTCAAGTGGTGCGCGGTCATCTGTGAACAGAATATCAATGCGATTGGTTGGAACAATAGCGCCTACGCTGTCTGTCAATATCTGACGTAGCATGGGGTGCGCCTCGGTGGGCAAGGTAGCGAGATTCTCTGCCAGATTGTCATCACTGGTTGGCTGCCTTGTGGCGACGAGAATCGTATTGAATGAATAGGGCACATCAATTGCATGGATACTCGGAAATACATAGCTGATGGTATTTGTTAGCGCATCCACCAACCGCCGATCTGTGCTGGTTCGCCCTACGTTGATGACCATGACTCCATCTTCTGTGAGCTTATCGCGTACTTCCCGGAAGAATTCAACTGTGGTCATATGCCAGGGAATGTAGGGCGGACGATAGGCATCAATGCCGATGACGGTGTACTGCTGGTCTAGCTGGTTGAGCATATAGCGTCCATCTTCAGCATAGGTTGTCAGCGTCGGCATTTCTGTTTCGTTCATATCGAAAAACTGCGCACCCGCTTCAATGATACCGGGGTCAATTTCGATGCCTGTAATCGGCAAATTTTCATACACTGCCAGATGCTGGCGCGGGATCGTCCCGGCAGCAAGGCCAATCACCAGCAGCGACTCCATATCCTCCGGCGAAAAATCCTGCGTGAAATACGGCGCTGCCAGAAAATAATCCCAGGTGCGCCCATAGTAGATATTCTCAGAATGCCACTGGCTGTGAATACCCTGCCCTTCGTTCAAGTACAGGTAGCGATTGCCGCTGCTATCTTCTTGTACCTGAATATAGTTGTAGGCGGTCTCTGCTTCGTAGAGTAACACAGCATTCTCGGCAGGGGGGCGTAATGGGCCACTCAGTACAAATGCTGCCAGCACGCCAACTGACACGGGCATCCAAAGGGTGAAGAAAGCGTGTTGTGGTTTTTCGCGCAGCAAGCCAAGGAACGCTACGCCGTATAATATCGCTGCGAAGAGCAAGAATGTACGTGTCGTTCCCAATTCCGGGATCAAGAACAGCACCGGGATAAATGTCCCGACGATGCTGCCCAAGGTGCTGATCGCGTAGATTTGCCCACTGACCTGCCCCGATTTTTCAACATCCGTCACGGCAAGGCGAATGGCAAAAGGAGACACTGTGCCAAGCAGGGTCACAGGAACGGAAAACAGAATCAGCACGGCAGCAAATGAACCGAGCGCCAGTGCAGCCTCCAGAGAGGCGAAGGCTGTTGCTGCAAATGATAGAATAGGGCGAGCAATCAGCGGTACGAGTCCGCTTAAGAACGCCGCCCAGCAAATGATTGTGTATAACGTTTTGGGGTAGGGCGAACGATCTGCCCAGCGCCCGCCGATGAAATACCCCAACGTCAGATAAATGAGGATCAGGCCGATGACATTTGCCCAGACGATGTTGCTGGTTCCAAAAACATTCCCCAGCAGACGCGAAGCCGAAAGTTCGACGGCGAGGGTCACCATGCCGCTGGTGAAAACCACCAGATACAAGAATGAATTTGTATGGTTCAATTTGCTTTTTTCAGTGGTCAATTGCAATCGCTGAACACACCATTCGTAGGTCGCGCATTAGTGTACCTATTCTAAGGCAGCACGGAAGGGTTAGATTGTTGATGATTATTCGGCCTGCAAAAGAAACGGATGCCGAGTGTATGTGCCAGATCATCCGGGATTCATTTGATGAAGAAGCGGATCAACAGCGCATTCATCACCAAATTCTGCACAAGCCTCGTCTGACATTAGTTGCAGAACGCGATGGCGTATTGGTTGGTTTTGTAGATGGTTTTCGCACTGTCTCATTCCAGGGACATGCACGCCAGGGACATGCACGCATGGAGTTGGATTTGCTGGCTGTAGCCCCAACCCACGTAGGGCAAGGGATTGGTTCTTTGCTGGTTCAGGCTTTCCTGGCACAGATTCCCGACGAAGTGGAATACACTCGCGCATTAGTTGCTGTGGACAATACGGCAATGCAAAAATTGTGTGTACGTCTGGGTTTTGAGCAGTCAGTGCGCCAGAGCCTTTATATTCAGCAAGCCGATCAAGTCCCCCTTGCTGCGCAATACATCGTCCCGGTAAGCACGCTGACATATGACGGCTGGTGGTTGGAAGGAGACATTTTGCGAGATGAGACGCTGCAAGCGAACACGCGCAATACTTTCGGGGCAGTCGTTGCAGTGGGGTCTGAGGCTGCGGTGATCTTACAAGAAGTGAATTTCACCCATGTGAAGGATTACCATTGGTGGACAATGTCACGCTAATATGGGCGCTGCATCAATACCTGGTGCAGCGGATCACCATTACGAACATGAATCGTTGGAATGCGTGCCAGTTGCAGCGCACCGAGCATATCCTCAACGGAAACGGAATTCCCAAAGGTACTGGGGTCAATGAAGATGCACATTGGGCGGATGCCACGTCGTGAGAATGCCTGCAATTCGGGAACCCAACTTGTCTCCAGGGATGAGGTAATCACAAGGATGGTCGCGCCGCGAGTGATCTGTGGCATTTCCAGTGCCAGCATTTCGCGCATCGAATGCTCTGAAAAGCTGCGTGCTACCGCCAATGTCTCCAGAATGCGTGTCAATTGGCGCTGTCCACGCTCTGGATGATAGACCTCACGCGATGGGGCATAAGCAGCGAATCCAACTGCGCGTTCATCCTCAATGAAGTATTGCGCCAGGGATGCTGCAATGACCACTGTATATTCTTCAGTTGAGGGGGGAATCTGATTGTTCATGGGAATAACAGACCCCGTTTCCCCGAATCGGCGCAGGCCAGCTTCCTCCGCCAGAGACTCGGCAGAGAAATCAACGAACATCCAGAGATCAATCATGGGGTCAATTTCAAACTCTTTGACGATGAGTTTGTTTCGACGTGCAGTACTCTTCCAGTGAATGCGGTTGATGCTATCCCCAGGGACATAATCTCGCACGCCAGCCGCATTGGTTGTGATGTTCTGGGTGAGGTGCTGTTGTGCTTCCCCGCCGGACATCAAACTTGTAGGAAGGATGAAGTTGCTCAGGGGCAAAATGCGTGGATACACGATGATACTCTCTGCGGCATCAATACGGCGCGGCGTGGAGTAAAAACCAAAGGGATCTCCGCTGATGATGGTCATGGGACCTAATTCAAATTCACCACGGACAATACAGGGTGTTTCTACGCGCCATTGGAAGCTGCGTCCCGGCAACAGTGGCGGGATCACATGACTCGCACGGTGTCCTGGTAAGCTGGATTCATCGCGCACTTCTAGCCAGAGCTTTGGCAGGAAGAAACTATTTTTTACCGTGAATTGTTCGGAGAAGGTGCGCCCCACCTGGGAACGGCGAACACGGGTTCGCCTGCCGATGCGCACGCCACCGATGGCCAACAGCGACCAGATCAGCGATAGGAGCATCAATCCGCCGAAAAGATACGCCAGATTGAAGAAAAATGTGCGTCCTGTGAATAACCCTGCCAGGAGAAGGACGATGATCAGCAGCCAGATTGCATTGCGACGATTGTGCATAATGCTCGCTCAACGAACCGTAGCGCCGGGTACAGGAACATTTTGCAGCAAATCTTGCACGACGTTGCGCGAGGTCACATCTTTAATGCGAGCCGATGGCCCCATAATGATGCGATGTGCCAGTGTGACTTCTGCTAGCGCTTTGACATCATCCGGTATGACGTAGTCGCGGCCTGCCATCGCTGCGCGTGCCTGTGCTGCGCGGAACAATGCGAGCGAACCACGCGGACTGCTTCCCAGGTAGACATCACTATGCCTACGTGAAGCAGTTACGAGGTCAATAATGTATTGTTTTACTTCTTCGGCAACGTACACTTCGGTAACCGCTTGTTGTGCGGCAAGTAAATCATTCACGCTGATAATTTGTTGCAAATTGTTGATGGGATGTTGATACTGCTGCGATGACAGAATGGTGATTTCTTCAGACGGTGTCGGATACCCCATCTGGATGCGGATCAAGAAACGGTCTAGCTGTGCTTCTGGCAGCGGGAACGTCCCTTCATATTCGATTGGGTTTTGGGTTGCCAGGATCATGAAGGGGGTCTGCATCTGGTAGGTGATGCCTTCGACGGTGACTTGCTTCTCCTCCATTGCTTCCAGCAGCGCCGCCTGTGCTTTAGGCGTTGCACGGTTGATTTCATCTGCCAGGACGATTTGCGCCATGATGGGGCCAGGACGAAATTCAAACTCGTTGGTACTCTGGTTGTAGATCGAAACCCCGGTAATATCTGAAGGTAGCATATCCGGCGTGAACTGGATGCGGTTAAAGGAACAACCGATGGCCTTCGCCAGTGCGCGTGCCATCATGGTCTTGCCAACACCTGGAATATCCTCAATGAGGATATGCCCCCGGCACAATAAGCCGAGGATCGCAAGGCGTACCTCATTTCTTTTGCCGATGATGACCTGCCCGACGTTCTGTGCAAGTCGCTCAGTGACTTCTGCTACGATCCGCATTGAAGGATTCTCGTTGTTTCGCCGAGTTTGGGGAGGACGATTCGCCATGTAGTCGCTCTCTTTTTCAAGTGAACAAGGTATCTGTAATGAACCTTACAGGGCTGAAGCCTGCTTGTTTTGTGTGAGATGTAGTAGCCTGGTTCACGCCAGTGTTGCAGTAGGCTCGCAGGTAGTTTCGCAGAATGTTGGTGCGCATTCCTCTACGGCTTGCCAACGATACATCAATCATCAGTATATCTTGAAGATAGCGATTATGCAGGGGCGCAGGTGCTTGCCGTTTGCAAGGGTACGGGTATAATGTGAACAGACTTCACTTTGCATGAAACATCTACTAGAGCCTTACTTGAAGCGCTCGTGAGAATGAAATACAATTTGTGTATGCCAATTGCTTATTCCATCATTGCCTACTAAGGTCTGGCGTGTTGGCGAGAGGAGAGTAGACTATGGCGAAATCGCGCACGGAATTGATGGTAGCTCGTCTCCGTGAATTACAGAGTACTACCCCCGAAATTGAAGCATCCGCAGTCGTAAGTGTGGATGGCCTGATTATTGCGTCCGCGTTGCATGCGGGTGTTGAAGAAGATCGTGTTTCCGCGATGGCTGCTGCGATGCTTTCCCTCGGTGAACGTATCGCTGGTGAATTGGGGCGCGGTTTGCTCGACCAGGTGTACGTCAAAGGGGCAGATGGCTTCGTGATCCTCATGAACGTCGGGGATGAAGCGGTGCTAACGACCCTGGTACGCCAGAATGCGAAGCTTGGCCTGATCTTCCTAGATATGCGGCGCTCCGCTGACGATCTGGAAAAGCTCGTCTAATTTCTGGTTCTACTAGCAACCCTACAATTTACTCTAGATCAACCTGAATAACGAACGAAAAGCGGGAAAAATTCTTCCCGCTCTATCTGTTTTTGGGTAAGTTCCTACAGGTGTATGTATGAAACAAACCAAATATATCTTCTGTACCGGGGGCGTAGTCAGTTCGGTCGGTAAGGGGATTACTGTTGCTGCCATCGGGCGCATTCTAAAATCGTATGGTTTGCGAGTGGCTATTCAGAAACTCGACCCATACCTAAATGTTGATCCTGGTACGATGAGTCCTTACCAACATGGCGAAGTCTACGTTACTGCGGACGGGGCGGAGACAGACCTTGACCTTGGGCATTATGAGCGCTTCGTGGATGAAAGTGTCAGCCGTTTATCCAATGTGACGGCAGGGCAAGTCTACAGCCATGTGATCGAGAAAGAGCGTCGGGGTGATTATCTCGGTGGCACAATCCAGGTAATTCCTCATATCACTAATGAGATCAAACGCCGCATTAGTCTCCTGGGACGAGAGACGGAGGCCGATGTGGTGCTGGTAGAAGTCGGCGGCACCGTTGGCGACATCGAAGGCCAACCATTCCTGGAAGCGATCCGCCAGATGCGTACCGATTTGCAGCGCAAGGATACGTTGAATATCCACGTAACCTTTCTTCCTTATATCGCTGCAACAGGAGAGTTGAAGACCAAACCTACCCAACACAGCGTGCGTGAACTCCGTGGAATGGGCATTCAACCGCATGTGATTATTGCTCGCACCGATCATCCTGTAACGCCAGAAATCGTCAGTAAAATCTCCCGCTTCTGTGATGTTGATGAACAGGCAGTCGTTCCGCTGGTGACGGCAGATAACATCTACGCTGTACCGCTTTTCCTCGAAGAAACGGGTTTAGGCGATTACATTATGCAGCGGCTGGGGCTAGAACCGCGCCAGCCGCTTGACCTGCATGAGTGGCGAAAGATGGTCGAGAGAATGCAGTCGGCAACCGAAACCGTGCGTATTGGTATTGTTGGGAAATACATTGAACTGCACGATGCGTACATGAGCGTAAAAGAATCGCTGGTACACGCAGCAACAGCATATGACAAGAAGTTAGAAGTCCACTGGATACAATCGGATGACCTGGAGAAGGGTCGAATCCTGGAGCGGTTAGGTGCTGTGGATGGCGTTGTTGTGCCGGGTGGTTTCGGCTATCGTGGCGTTGAAGGCAAGATTATGGCGGCGCGGTATTGCCGTGAACATAATATTCCCTACCTTGGCTTATGCCTGGGTATGCAGGTGATGTGCGTGGAATTTGCCCGTCAGGTATTGCAATATGAAGATGCCAACAGTACAGAGTTCAACGAAGGTACGCCGTATCCGATTATCAATCTGATGCTGGAGCAGCGTGGTATTCGTGACCTGGGTGGCACGATGCGCCTGGGAGAGTACCCCTGTGCATTGCAAACAGGTAGCCTGGCGGCTCGCGTATATGGTGGAGATCACACCATTAGCGAACGGCATCGCCATCGCTTTGAGTTCAACAATGAATATCGCCAGATCTTTCAGGAAAATGGCATGATGATGAGCGGCGTAAGCCCGGATGGACTCCTGGTGGAAATGGCTGAAATCCGTGACCATCCCTATATGATTGGCAGCCAATTTCACCCGGAATTTCTGAGCCGTCCAAATAAGCCGCATCCGCTTTTCCTGGGCTTAATTGAGGCAGCGATTGCACAACAGAACCAACAAACCAACAACTAATTTCGTGAGCGTTAGGATACTTGCATGTCTGTTGAAACCTATATTCAGGCAATGCCAAAAGTCGATTTGCATGTGCAGCTAGAAGGCGCAGTCTCGCGTGATCTGCTGTTGATGATTGCCGAGCAAAATGATCTCGCCAGCACATATAAGAAGCGCAAGCAATATGATGATTGGGTGGCGCTGCTGAAGGAACCAGAGCCGAAGCAAATTGATGAGATCTTGCAAGAGGCGGCTGGTTGGGTGCGTCACCCGGAAGACATCGCCCATGTCGTCTACGATTATGGTGTTCAGTTGGCGAAACAAAATATCAAATATGCTGAAGTAGCGGTCAATCCGGCGATTTATACCGACCTGGGACTCAGCTTCCAGCAAGTGCTAGAAGCGCTCAATGATGGTGCAGACCGTCTACAGCGTGGGTGGAAAGTTCGCCTGAACTGGTTGCTCTCGATGCCGCGTGAGCGCCCTCGCAAGAGCGATGATATTTCTCGCTGGGCCACGAGCGCCACATCACAAAAAGGCAATGTGGTGGGGTTATCTCTCATCGGGCGCGAAAGCGAACAGCCCATCGCGCAGTTCCGCAAAGCTTTTGTGACCGCAGCGAAAAAAGATCTGGCGCGTGTGACGCATGTTTACAGTGAACCAGACTCCGATAGTTTTGCGACAGTGATGGAAGTGGTGCAGCCCACCCGCGTAACCGATGCCTGGGGGCTGATTGAAGACGAAGAGGCCATCACGTACTTGAAAGATAATGAGATCCCGGTTTTGCTGGCTCCTATGCGCGAAATCTTCCTGGGACGCATTGAGAGCCTTGCTGCTTATCCGCTGCGGCAATTGTTGGACAAGGGCTTGACGGTGATCCTTGCCTCGCAGATGCCGGAAATCTACGAGACATCACTGACCGAAGTTCTGATTAAAGCTGTTCAGGAATCTGCGATTACCGTGGATGAAGTGCAGCAGATGATGCTAGACGGGGTACGTTTCTCGCTTCTGGAGCCAGAGGATAAACAAGCGCTGTTAGAAGAATTCGAGCAGCAGTTTGCTACACTACGCGAAGAACATCTGTCGGGTGAAACGGGTTAACGGTTATGAACAGCAAGATGCTGAGTATTTCTCTGCTTGCAGGGATCTTGCTTGGGCTACTGGGAATTATGCTGCTGAAGCCATTGGTCGTAGAAGAGCCTGTTTCTGGCTGCCCTGTAGACCAGGATAACAGCACAGAAGACGCGCAAGTATTCTTGATGGGAACGGTTGGCGGTGCGTATGAAGACCCCGACCGCGATTGCTGGCGCGAAGAAGTTGTGCAGCCCGTGCTGGATGAATTTGGCGTGTCCTATTACAACCCGGTTGTTTCTAACTGGACGGAGGAGAACGCCGAAATCGAAGCACGAGTAATCGCTCAGGCAGAAACGATTGTGCTGGTCATCACAGAAACATCGCCCAGCATTGGTTCACTTTCTGAAAGTGGATGGGCCGTTCTCAGCGCTTTGGAACGCGATCAAACGATTATCGTCTACATTGATCCAAATTCAGATGATGAAGTTTCCTGGCGGGCAAGACAAATCATTATCAGCCAGGCACCAGCATTGGCAGTGAGGCACGCGCAGGTCATCTGGGTGGATAGCCTGGAAGAAGTGGTGCAAGCACTGCGCACATTGTATGCACAATAGAGCAAAGCCCCAGGTCACGGGGCTTTTTTGTTATTCGGTCGGAGTTACGGTGATGTCCTGGTAGCGGTCAGTATCCACCGGGAGGGTCACTGTCAATGTCCCATTCTTGCCGAGCTTGGCGCGGGCTTCGGTAGATTTGACCGGAATTGGAATAGTCACGCTGCGCTCAAATACACCGAATCGCCGTTCTTGTACAAAAAACGATGCATAGGGCGGGGTATCTTCTGCTCTGGTAGCGCCCTTGATGGTGAGGACTTCGCCTTCCATGCTGACTTCAATACTATCTGCTACCAGACCATCCAACGGATTGGTGCGAATGACGACTTCGTTATCCACTTCGTAGACATCCAGCCGTACACCAATGCCCGTCGCATTCTGGACAGTCGTTTGAACATTACTGATTCCCTGCTCAATGGCTTTGCCAACGGTTGAACGTAAGTTATTGAATTCTTTCATGGGGTCGAAACGCTGGTCAGACATAGGGACTCCCGATGTTGTTTTGCATATTGCCACCAATACGTACAGCATAGCACAAAGTTGCACAAAAAACGCCGGGACGGTGTCCGGCGCTTCTGTGTTTATTCTTCCTGCATGTCAGTTTATGCAGTTTATGCTTCGCTGAATTCACCTTCAACGATGTCTTCGTCAGTATCTTCCGTGTAGCCGCTGCTTCCATTGGAAGCTTGTCCCTGGTCCGCATACATCTGCTGCGAGAGGGCGTGAGAAGCGTTGCGCAAGGTTTCGATGCCATTCTTGATGGCCTGAATATCGCTTCCTTCCATTGCGCTGCGCAGGCTTTCGATCTGGCTTTCGATCTGCGAACGATCATTTGCCGGAACCTTATCGCCCAATTCATTCAGCGCTTTTTCGATCTGATAGATGGTGCTGTCGGCTTCGTTGCGTGCCGTAATCAGTTCAGCACGTCGTTCGTCTTCACTACGATTCTGTTCTGCTTCTTGTACCATGCGATCCACTTCCGAGTCAGATAGGTTGGTGGAAGCCGTGATGGTAATCTTCTGTTCCTTGCCCGTTGCCTTGTCTTTTGCGCTGACGTTCAAGATACCGTTGGCATCAATATCGAAGGTGACTTCGATCTGCGGAACGCCACGCGGTGCAGGCGGAATGCCCTGAAGCTGGAATTCGCCCAGCAGCATGTTATCCTGCGCCATCGGACGCTCACCCTGGAAGATACGAATATCTACCGCAGGCTGATTATCTTCAGCGGTGGAGAAGGTCTGCGATTTCTTGACCGGGATTGTCGTATTGCGTTCGATGAGCTTGGTGAAGACCCCACCCATTGTTTCCAGACCCAGGCTCAAAGGGGTTACATCCAGCAGCAGCATGTCTTTCACGTCACCGGAAAGCACACCAGCTTGCAATGCTGCGCCCATCGCCACTACTTCATCCGGGTTCACACTCTTATTGGGCTGTTTACCTAGTTTGCGTTCTACCAGTTCCTGCACCATCGGCATACGGGTTGAACCACCGACCAGTACAATTTCCTGGATGTCGCTCTTGCTCATGCCTGCATCTTTCAACGCCTGCGTGACAGGTTCTTCCAGGCGCTCCAGCAGGTCAGCACTGAGTTGCTCGAACTTGGCGCGGGAAAGCGTCACGTTCAAGTGCTTGGGGCCATTTGCATCCGCCGTGATGAAGGGCAGGTTGATGTCGGTTTGCAGCGTGGCAGATAGCTCAATCTTGGCTTTTTCAGCGGCTTCCTTCAAGCGCTGCATGGCCTGACGATCATTACTCAGGTCAATGCCTTGATCTTTCTTGAATTCATCCACCAGCCAATTCACAATCAAGTTATCCCAATCATCACCACCCAGGTGTGTATCACCACTGGTGGACAACACTTCAACAACCCCATCGCCAACTTCCAGGATGGAAACATCGAACGTACCACCACCCAGGTCAAAGACCAGGATTTTCTCGTGTGACTTCTTATCCAGCCCGTAAGCCAGGGAAGCAGCCGTCGGTTCGTTGATGATGCGCAGTACTTCCAGACCAGCAATTCGGCCTGCGTCCTTCGTTGCCTGGCGCTGGCTGTCGTTGAAGTACGCCGGAACTGTAATCACAGCTTGCGTCACATCTTCGCCCAGGTAGGCTTCCGCATCTTTCTTCAGCTTGGTGAGGATCATCGCGCTGATTTCTTGCGGCGAATAAACCTTGCCATCCATAGCAGGTACTTTCACGCGAGCATCGCCGCTGGAGCCTGCGATGACTTCATAGGGCAGACGTGCTTTTTCTTCACTCACTTCATCTACAGAATTACCCATCAGTCGCTTGATCGAGAAAATCGTATTCTCAGGATTGACGACTGCCTGGCGCTTGGCAGATTGCCCGACGAGGCGTTCTTTGTTTTTGTTGAATGCAACAATCGACGGAGTAGTGCGGTTGCCTTCCGCGTTGGCGATAACGGTTGCTTCGCCACCTTCTAGCACGGCTACAACTGAATTGGTTGTACCGAGATCAATTCCTACAATTTTGCTCATGTCTATACCTCTTTGACGTTGTTATCTTTCTGACTGTACGAAATCAGTTTATGGCGCATTCGTCAGATAAATATCAAGTCAGCATCAGAGGAATATCAGACAATCATCAGAGGAATATCAACAAAAAAACCGGACAACTTGCCCGGTTTTTTGTTGTTGTGAGATGCTTTTAGATTCGCTGAAGCATATTGATCATATGCATGACAACATTGCGGACACTATCTTTTTCGACAGAGACGCATTCCAATACCGGGACATCCGTGCTTGCCCTTGTGCCACGCCTTACATCATCCACACTGGCAGCATCATCCAGATCAACTTTGTTGGCAACCACCACATGTGGTACATCAACAAAGCTCGAAAATTGCTGGATGAGTTCAGCAGCTTCCGGGAAAGATGGGGTATCAGTAGCATCCACCAGCACGATGAAGCCATTCATCTCTTTCGCCAGAATTTCCCACATGAAACTGAACCGAGTTTGTCCTGGTGTCCCATAGAGATGCACCGTATCACCGTTTAGTTCAACGCGACCGAAATCCATAGCGACGGTTGTTTCTGCTTTAATGCCGCGATCTTCTGTGGTGATTCGCTTCTCGGTTTCCACCGCCGGAATATCAGAACCCGTGCGGACAAACTCGGTTTTGCCGGAATTAAAGGGGCCAGTTACTACGATTTTGTATACTGACACAACACCCTCCCAGGGTGGTAAAAGCGAGCTTGCAAACTACTGTCATTGTACGAGTTATTGGGCTGACCTGCAAGCATGCCGATGATAGTGAAAGCACACCGTGAATGTGTCATAATAGGTGGAAGAAGTTTGCTATTTCTTGAGGTAAGGAGATCACGGATGCAATTACTGGGCATCGATATCGGTGGTTCTGGGATCAAAGGGGCTATCGTTGATATTCACAAAGGTGAATTGGTAACAGAGCGACATCGCATTGATACTCCACAGCCTGCCACTCCAGAAGCCGTCACCGACACGGTAGCAGCCGTTGTGCAACACTTCGACTGGGAAGGGGCAGTTGGCTGCACATTTCCGGCGATTATGAAGGATGGTGTCGCTCATAGTGCGGCAAACGTCGATGATGCGTTTATCGGTACCAATGTAAGGCTGCTCATTCAAGAGAAAACAGGCTGTCCTACGGTTGTCTTGAACGATGCCGATGCAGCCGGGATTGCGGAAATGCACTTCGGAGCCGGGCAGGGTTACCTGGGTACAGTCATTATGTTGACGATTGGCACGGGGATTGGCAGTGCAATCTTTCGCAAAGGGGTACTTGTCCCCAATACAGAACTAGGCCATCTCTATATGGATACTGGTGAAGAAGGCGAGGATTACACGTCGGATCGTGTGCGCAAGGCGGATGACCTCGGCTGGAAATCATGGGGTAAGCGTCTCAACGAATATGTTCAGCATGTGGAATTTCTCTTCTCGCCGGATTTGATTGTGATCGGTGGTGGTGTCAGCAAGAAGTACGAAAAGTATTTCAGCCGCATTCATGTGAATTGTGATCTGGTTCCTGCTCGGTTGCGCAATGAAGCAGGCATCATTGGTGCGGCACTGGCTGCGCAAGATGTGCGCTAACTCGTGGGGGGGTACAAGACCGTACCCCGTCACTCTTGTTCACTCAAAGGCAGAAAACTCGCCCCACTGACGCTGGTAATAAGCAAGCGGTTCGGCATCTTCTGCCCAACCACAGTCTTGTACTTCACCCAGGTAAAGAACACTCGCCCCTACGTCTACACGCTCATAGACCTTGCATTCCAACCATGCCAGCGTATCCGGCAGAAGTGGAATCCCATTGTCCGTAATCGTAACATCCAGGCCGCCGAAACGATCTGCATTGCGCTCAGGGAGCATCCCCGCAAATATCTGCCCTAGTTCTGTTTGATCTTTGCGAAGAATATTCACTGCGAAATGGTCGGTATGCTGGAATATCTCAAGCGAACTGAGTTTCTTGCCGAGCGTGATGACGACGAGCATAGGATCAATGCTCATACTTGCGAACGAATTGGCTGTGAATCCGACCATCTTGTCTTGTTGTGCGGTTGTGACGACGACAATCCCTGTCAACCAATGTGACATTACCTGCTTGAATTTCTGTTGATCCATCAAGAACAATCCCCCTGCATACAAATACCTATTTCCGGCATATTGTAGCAGTATTTGGGTCAAACGGGGTAATCCCTGGCGATTGCTCTAGTTCGGTGTATTGAACCTTTGCAGGGGCATCGCTATACTCCCGTTGTCTATTTTGACGGCGTGGTATCATTCGTTTTACCCAATAGAGTTGAATGCTCTTGTGATTTGTAAAGGTGAAGTAAATGGCGACAATGCAGAATGAATTCGTTTTCCGTGAGCCAAGCGAGAAATCCCGCGAGTTAGTGCAGCGTGATGCAAATACGCTTTCCCCGTCCTACACGCGCTCGTATGGTTTTGGCATCAGTCATGGGCAGGGCGCAGAAGTTTGGGATCTCGATGAGAATCGTTATATTGATTTCGCTGCTGGGATTGCCGTGTTATCTACGGGGTTCAGCCATCCCCGCGTCGTTGAAGCGATCCAGAAACAGGCGGCAAAATATATCCACATTGGCGGCACGGATTTCTTCTGCGAACAGCCTGTAGAACTAGCGGAAAAGTTACAACAAGTAGTGCCGATTCATCATGCAGAGAATCCGTTGGATAAGCTGACTTATTTTGCGAATTCTGGCGCGGAAAGCATCGAAGCTGCAATGAAGTTGGCTCGCTGGGTGGATCCAAAACGAGACCATATCATCGCATTTTATGGCGGCTTTCATGGTCGCACAATGGGGGCATTATCGCTAACAGCCAGCAAAGCTACGCAGCGGGCAGGCTACCCGTACATTCCTGGTGGGGTCAGCCATGTACCGTACCCAGCGCGAACCGAGTGCGCGAATTGTGAGAATGGTGCGGGTTGTTGCTCGCAGTGCTGGTGTGATGCGATTGGTTTTATTGAGCATTTCGTTTTCAAGAAAGTGAAACCGAGCGAGGTCGCTGCTGTCATCGTAGAACCGATCCAGGGTGAAGGTGGCTACCTGGTACCGCGCGATGATTTCTTCCCGCGTTTGCGCGAAATGTGCGATAAGCACGGCATCTTGTTGATCGTCGATGAAATCCAATCCGGGGTGGGGCGTTCAGGTAAATTCCTCGCCGTCGAACATTGGGACGTGAAGCCAGATATTGTCTGTATGGCGAAGGGATTGGGGTCTGGTGTGCCAATTGGTGCTGTCGTTGCCCACAAGGATGTCATGGGTAAATGGATTCCCGGCGCTCAGGCCAGCACATTTGGTGGTAATCCTCTGGCATGTGCGGCTGCAAATGCCACGCTGGATGTACTGGAAGATGAAGGATTGCTAGCGCATGTACAAGAATTGGGCGATTATACGCTGCAACGTTTGCAAAACTTCATGAGCGATCACCCGTCGTTGACGCGGGTCGATGGCAAGGGATTCATGATCGGAATGGACTTTAGTGATGCTAATGGCAACCAGGCCCCAGCATTCCGTGATGAAGTGGTCAACAGGTGCTACCTCAACGGTTTGTTGACGTTGGGCTGTGGCAGCAGTGGTATCCGATTTGCTCCGCCATTGGTCATTACCCGGGAATTGTTGGACGAAGGGCTAACCATCTTGGAGCATGCCATTGCCACAACCGAGGAAGAAATGTTTGGGTGATACGCGACTAAACCAACAAAAAGAAAGGCCAATCAAGGTTGGCCTTTCAGGTCATACAGGATGCTGTGGATGCCATGAGGTTAGGTACTCTTCGCTTCTTGTTGTTGTGTTCGTTTTAATTTCTTTTCGATTTCATGTAGCAATTCCATTCGTTCAGCCTCAAGCTCCGTTATTGCGCTTAGTTGGCCTGTAGGCTCACGCTTGATCAGCTCCCCGGGTTGGCACTCCAGGACTTTGCATATCTGATTAATCTTTCTGAGATCAGGTGCAATCATCGCGCCGGATTTCATTCTGTAGAGTGCTGCTATGGATATTCCTGCCTTGACGGCTAATTCTTCGTTTGTCATCCGCTTGCCATATTTCGCCTGCCACTTGAGCAGTGCAGGTTCTATGTCGATAAATGTTGGCATACGAAACTCCCTATCTCTTCCATCATTTGAGTTCTTCACTACATAAATGTACCCCATATAGGCCATAAAGGGCAATAAAATCAAGGGTTACAAGGGTGTATGCCATACATTGTAAGAAAATTTACACGTATTGGTAGGAATATAGTGCTAATTCGTTGACTTTCCTATCAATTGATGATAGGGTTTGATCTGTTGGATGAAGATTCTCTTGCGCTGGATGATATACTGGGGCAGGAGGTTAGTGAACAGTCGGTTTCACCTTCGCCAACCTTTGTTTTCTGTTGTGGTTGTAAATATTTCACCCTTTTCTTTAATCATACTCCCAAGGGGGAAGTAGATGCTCTCTGAACCAACAGTGGTTGAGCCAGTCAATCGGAGTATCTCTGCGGCGCTGAACGTCCATGGCTGGCATCATCTGGATGCAATCCTCCTCGCTTCGTTGGCAACGGAATTCCCGTTGTTGTTGATAGGGCCTCATGGCACTGCGAAAACCATTCTGGTAGAGCGTATTGCTCGCGCTCTAAAACGCTCCTTTAGACATTATAATGCATCACTATTGAATTACGATGACCTTGTTGGTATTCCGATCCCGGAAGAGGGCTTGGATGTTCTCCGTTTCATCACCACACCGGGTGCGATTTGGGATGCGGAATTCGTCTTCTTTGATGAAATTTCCCGCTGTCGTCCAGATTTACAGAATAAATTATTCCCGATAATACATGAAAGAAGAGTTGTTGGGATGAAGCTGGAGCAACTTCGCTTCCGTTGGGCTGCGATGAATCCGCCTTCTCCTGATAACCCGGATCTTGACCCCAGTGCTGGTGAATTCTACCTGGGTTCTGAGCCGCTCGATCCAGCTTTGACAGATCGTTTCCCGTTTGTTGTTCCTGTTCCTTCCTGGCAAGACTTGAGCCGGGAAGACCGTCGCCGTCTGCTTTCGCTCCGTGTCGATCAAGACGAAGATCACATTGAAGATATGTTCGAGCGTCCACTGCAATCGCTGGTGGAGGAGACGCAACGCCTGCTGCCGGAAATTGCCGAGATGTACGGTGATTGGCTCGGTGATTATGTGATTGGTGTGGTGGATGCACTGGGCAAAGCCAACCTTGCACAGAGTCCGCGTCGCGCCCGCATGTTGATCGAAACGATTATTGCGATTCACGCGGCTCGGCTCGTCTTAGTTGATGAGGAAGTGGAACTCATTGACAGTGCCGAGTTAGCGCTGTTGTATGGCCTGCCCCAGAATGCAACCGATGTTCCGCCAACACCAGCAGCCGTCGTCACTCTGCACCGCCAAGCCTGGGAAATTGCGAGCATGTTTGACGATGACGTTTGGCGGCAAATCCTGGAAGAACAGGATCCCATCAAGCGTTTGCTGCTAGCGGAAGAGCTTGGGGTCAGTGAAGAGGATCTATCCCGCCTGGTTACACAGGTGCTGAACATGGATGACGGAGAAGCGCGTAAAATTGGCCTGGCTACGGCGATGTTCTTACGCTATCGCCGTCAGCATCACCTGACCCCGGCTGCGTGGGAACCGCTGGTTCAGCTATCGGAACGAGTCTTGTCGCCTCGCGTGAACAGTTTCACGTCCGGCTCTGGCACGCCAGAAATGCAGACCTGGAATGAGATCAAAGAGTGGGTGTTGAATCATCGCCAGGGAAATCTGATGTCGCAGATTGAAGCCAACTATGTACTTTGTGGCTTCCCGGATTTGTGGCGTAGCCAAAACTGGACGGATGCTCTGAAGCAGTTTTCGGAAGATCTGCAAACCTTCGGAGGAGAGGAGTTACTGGCATGAGCAACACGAACAATAATTCTCGTCTACCTGGATCACAGTCCAATAACCCATTTGCTTCGCGCAGCCGAAATAACCAGTCCAATAACGCCAATTCACCATTCGGTAGTTCATCGTCATCCGGCTCGCGTTTTGGCAGCAGTCGTTTTTCTTCCCGCTTTGGGCGCTCCACAGTGAATTGGACGGTTGTACCGCTGTATGAGCGAGCCGTCCGGTTTTCGCTCGAAGGACTGGGTGATCCGTTCCAGCGCTTGCTCGGTTTACCACTTGATCCAGAGATGCGCTCCCTGGAAAACGTCATGAAGCGGATCTCGAAAGATGCAGAGTTGGCGGAGCGCCTCAGCGATACCCTGGATGAAATCTGGGAAAGCTATGGCTTTACAGGGGCAGCGATGTTGTTCCCGTATGACGGTGTAGTTCGCCGTGCCTATTTGGAAACTATTCAACCTGCGCCTCCACAGCCTGAGCAGTCGGATTCTGATGAAGATGACGACGAAGATGTAGATGAAAACACACCACCTGAGGTTCAGGGTGAGAAGCCCAAAGTCGCCCAATTACGCGCTATTGACCTGGGTCTCGTGTTGAATGTACTGGCTCGGTCACGGGCAAATGTGCTGGTTGGTAATACACCACTCGCACTGGAAACAGGGTTCTTGCAGCAGACCTTCATCTGCGATGATCCGCGAATTGTGGATATTGCGGAGGCAACAGGCTGCATTGAAGATGGGTGGGGTAATGCATAATGAATATGAACCCGGTTGTCCGACCACGCTCCTATGGGGCATCGCGTGATAAATCTGGCATCCTATCGCGCTTGATGTCTTCAATGCCTGCTGGCACATTCGAGATGGAGACATTTTCTCGCCTTGCTGGTGTTGTCGCCAGCAAGGATGTTCCTACAGCAGCGATGGAATGCAAGCACCGCCCTCGCTTGTTGATCAACCCAGAATTTGTGCAGAAGCATTGCAAGCGCGACGAGCATCTATTCTTGCTGGTGATGCACGAACTGTGGCATGTGATGCTGGCTCACACCAGCTTGTTCCCGCGTATCACCCAGGCGCAGAATATCGCATTCGATGCCATCATCAATGCGGGGTTGATGCGGCAGTTTGATAAGCCTGTCTACCGAGGCTTCTTTGAAGAATTGAACCCGGCGGACAAGTTCCCGCATTTGCTGCTGCGGCCTCCGGTCGGATGGCCTGAAAATCCGCAGTACCCGGATGATACCGGGCCAGAAGGTACAGCTCGCATCTTGCGCCAGTTGTATCCCCCGGCGGGGCCATTTCGCCCGACAATGCCGTACTATGAAGAGATCCTCGATCTCATCAAGCAGGATTTGAAAGAGAAGGGGCTTCTTATCGAGGTTCCGGTGTTGCTGGGCGATCATGACAGCCAGAACCCATACGACAATACCTTCCTGAAAGATGCAATGGGGCGCGTCTCTCGCAAATGGCCTATGTCTGTCGGTAGCTTTGGCCCTCCGGGGCAGGGTGGGCATATGGATGATTGGATGGTTGACCCGTATTCTGCGACACAAGAATTACGTCGTGCTTTTTCCTATGTTCTGCGTCGTGCGTTGGGAAATGACCTGGGAGAATATCGCCGTAAGGAACGGATGCCCATCCCTGGCATAACGGGGAAAGGAGTCTTACCTAATCCGCGTGACCGTCTGACAGCAGCACGCAAACGTCTCGGCTTCCCGAATACGCTCTGGGAGCAGCAGGGGACATATAAGGCGCGTGTGCCGGATCGCAAAGTTCGGGCGCATGTTTACCTGGATGTATCTGGCTCAATGTCCGAAGTACTGCCGCACATGCTGGGGCTTTTGCTCCCGTATGTTTACAGCGGTAAAGCGAATGTTTTTCAGTTCTCGACGGAGGTAGATGCGCTCCCGCTGCGTAGTTTACGCAAAGGGCTGGTGCGCACCACAGGCGGCACGCAAATCAACTGCGTGATGAACCACCTGGCGGAACATGAGGAATCGGTTCGCCGTGTGTTGATCCTGACGGATGGCTATACAGGCCGTCCCTTCAACAATCATATCCAGCGCGTGCGCGAGAATAACATGAAGATTCATGTGGTGCTTCCCGGTGAATCACCCTATGAGCATGATCTACAATCGATTGCGGATTCATTTACAGTATTGCCGCGTTTGCGGTGATTGGTAGGGTAACCGGGTACTGCCTCGGTTGCAGCGGCACGAATCACTAAGAGAGACGAACGAACAGTATCGTGTGAATCATACTTATTACTATGTAGAGGGGGGCGCTCAGTGATGGGCGCTTTTTCCTTTCTAAAACTTTTGAGACAATGCAAGTAATGCATGAAAACACATTGCGTGAGGAGTAGAGATGTACGACGATTTGCCAGAATTTGAGCATCGTAAATTGGAGCAAGTGCTGCCTTATGCACGCAGCGTTTTTGGAGATAGCCTTGTTGTGGTGAAGCCATTCCCGGATGGGCATTTCCGCGCAATATTCCAGAAGGGACACTTCACCATTCAGGAAGGTGCTACAGAACCCACGAAGTCACAGTGGAATACGCTGAAAAAGCAGATGAAGCGCCGGAACCGAGGAGTCTTCATCTTCAAAGAACACGGGAAGATAGACTGTGCGGAGAGTGACCGCCAGGATTTACCAGAGGATTGTGAGTGTTACTTCGTTGACTTTGGGTATTTTCTCTACTGATGTGTGGTGTAAGGAGCAGGACGATAAAGGAAATTCTATCGTCCTGACGCTGTGTTACGCCTTCTTTCGGAAATCTACAAAGCGATACCCTACACCACGTTCTGTGATGATGTAGTGCGGGTTTGATGGGTCTTCTTCGATTTTCTCTCGCAAGTAGTTCACATAGAGGCGGACGTAATGCGCTTCGTCCCGATACTCGTAGCCCCATACCTTCGCCAGTAACTGCTCATGCGGAACAGTCCACCCTGCATTTTGAATCAGGTGGTATAGCAAGCGGTACTCCGTCGGGCGTAGTTTGATTCGTTCTCCATCAACGATCACTTCGCGCTGATTGAAATCGACGCTCAGACGATCATCAATTTGCAGGACAGCTTCTTCGGGGGAAGCTTTTTCGTTGCGACGCAGCACGGCCTTGATGCGACTGGTCAGTTCACGCGGACCAAATGGCTTGGTGACGTAGTCATCAGCGCCCAACTCCAACCCATAAACGACATCATTTTCATCGCCCTTTGCCGTCAGCATAATGACCGGAACATCGGAGAACTCGCGCAGCATGCGCAATGTTTCAAAGCCATCTAGTTCCGGCATCATGACATCTAATAAGATGACATCAGGCAATTGGGTACGGACAACTTCCAGGGCTTGCAAGCCATTATGCGCTTCAATGACATGATGCCCCTCTAGCTCCAGGTTCATGCGGATGAAGCCAATCATACGTGGTTCATCATCCACGACCAGAATGCGCTTGCTATCTCGCTGTGGTGTGGCAGGAATATTGCTGCTCATGGTTTCGCCCGTTTCATTCGCGGAAAATATTCGGGAAATCGAGTTGTTCTTCACCAGATGGCAACACCTGGATGAAGTTAATGCGCCACCAGGGGAAGATCACTGTGGAAACCCCTTCGTCAACCCAGCGCACTTCACCATCCCCGCGCTCACGCGGATTCTTGCCAATGACGCAGGTGTCTGTCGGCTTTGGTAATTCGTCTACGTCGACCTTTACCGGTTCCTGATTGTTGATGTGTACCAGAATTGTATACATGATGAGAAGGGATTCTCCTCTGCCTACATGAGCAAGGCGACTTTATTTGAAGTAAATATACGTGACCAGCTTGCCAAACCGAACTTCATCTCCGTCTCGCAAGAGGCGTGGTTGATTGGCGGCAAGCCGCTGACCATTCAAGAATGTGCCGTTGGAACTACCAATGTCCAACAGAATCAATGTGTCTTCGTTGATTTCCAGCACTGCATGTTGGCGAGATACGCCTTTTTCATGTGCGCCAAATGGCGACAAATCAACATCCGGGCGGGTTGTAGTGTTTTCATCCGTTCGTCCGAAGATAAGCCGTCTCGCAGGTTGGATCATCAATGGTTCTGCTGCATCCCGAACGTGGAGGATGATTGCCGTACCTTTGCGGAATTGTGCAGACCCCCAGGTAGCGCGTGCTGCAATATCTTCAGGGTCGTTTATCAAGGTGCGTGTTCGAATCGTGGTTTCACCCAGGAGGTCACCAAGATCACGCCCACATTGTGTGCAAAACAGGGTTCCTTCGGGATTCTGATGGCTGCAAGTTGGGCATATCAACATAAGTTCAACCTACTTTGAGTTCGTCAAATCATGCGATGATGTGCAGGTTTTGCATGTCATTACATCATCATCTTCCCCACGCGATTATAGCTGCGTCCACACTGATGAACAAGCAGCACGAAATAGCTGTATTATTCCTGCAACCATCAGTCGTCTGCGAAGCGTTTGGTGAACATCGCAGTAATCCCATCTTTCACCGCACCAGGCCGCATCAGCGCACGGGTAGAATACTTGATGGTTTTCTTCACACCCTCATCGGAGAAGTCGCGGGTTTGGGCAATGTGTTGTGCTTCAGCCTGTGCTTGCATCCCCAACTCTGTTTCGCCCAGTTCAAGCAGGCGGGTTGATAGGTATTCAAGCCTGCGTGTGGCTTCTTCGTAATCACCTCGTTCCATTGCTTGCTGGGCTTTTTCCTGGATCTGGTAGAGTGTATATTTGCTCAACGCATCGACAATGGCATTCGGCGGAGCCTCCTTCTGCGCAGGTTGGGTTGCGACATCGACAAGCACTTCTCCGAAGGCAGAGTAGGTTTGTGCGTTGTGCTGCATCAAATCACCATTAGCACTGATGCGAGCGACATTACGGAACCCCGTAGATTGCTCTGCCGGAATCTGGAATTGCAGCAGCACGCTAATATGTCGCTGCCCCTGTAGGCTCGCCAGTGGGATGATGCCATCTTCATATGGCAGTGGTTGTGGATGTGGCGCTAGCTTAAAGGCCATCTCCAATTCGACATCTGGCTCGGGTGCAACGAGCAATTGCACCCGTTCTGCGAATGCGTTGCTCAAGTTGCGGACACTTTCATCCATGAATTCCGAAACCATATTCACAGAACGAATGAACGTCGATGCGCCGCCAGTAATCGATGCGAGATTATCCAGGAATTCATCATTCCAATCAGTACCGAGACCCATTGCGCTGATGCTAATCCCTTCTTCAGCGGCTTTTTGTGCCAACTCTATGCAGCTCTCTTCATCACCGAAGGTGCGCCCATCTGTGAGCAGAATAATGTGATTGGCTTTCTGCGGGTCAAGGTATTGGCGATTCTGCTGGTAACCTGCATTCAACCCCTGGAAGATTTCGGTGCCACCACGCGGTTGAATCATGCTCACACGCGCTCGTAATGCCATCTTATCTTCCGCCCGTTGTGCCGGAACGATCACGGTTGCACGGTCATTAAATGCAACAACAGAGATGATGTCATCAGCAGCCAGTTCTGTGATGATCGTTTGTGCGGCTGCCTTGACCTTATTCATACGACCTTCGTCTTCCATGGACTTGCTATGGTCGATGATGAGGGTCAGGTTTAGAGGGGTATGATGTTCTTCCATCAACTTCAGCCCCTCTTGTGGTGCGACAATATCAACGAGCAGGTAAATGACCTGTGTTTCTGGCAGCGGAATGATGGTTCGCTTGCTAGGAGTCAGGCGCATGTGGAAATAAGCGCCTTGTTCTTGCTGTTCTCGCTGCTGTGCGGAGGCTTTTTCATCATAGCGCCGACGATGAACGGGATCCATGAGCAAGTTGTATGCATCGTTGATCGCCTGCATCTGTTGTGCGGCTGCCGCGTACTTATTGTGATTTGGGTGCAGCCGCTTGAGCAGTTGATTATATGCATCTTTGATCTCTTCTGCGGTCGCAGTCCGCGAAATTCCCAGAATCACATAAGGGTCTTGTTGGATGTTCATCATCGAATACCGCCTCGATTAGTTGCTAGGTATCTTGAGCAGGATTACTGTAATGTTGTCGTTCCCACCATTCGTATTTGCCATGGCAATCAGCTTGTTGCAGGCTTCCTGTGGGTTCTCCGTCTGGAGAATGATTTCCTTCATATCCGCTTCATCGACGATGCCCCAGAGGCCATCACTGCACAGTAGCATATAGGTATTGCTTTCTAATCGCCTGCGCATAATATCCGGCTCAACGTCTTCATTTTGCCCAATCGCACGGTACAGCACGTTCCGCTGATCGTGTTGCTCGGCTTCTTCCTGGTTGATTTTGTCTAATTCGAGTAGTCTTTGCACGACCGAGTGATCGCGTGTGATTTGCTCCAGGTCACTCCCATTGGCGAGGACATAAGCTCGGCTGTCGCCCACATGCCCGATATGTGCCTGATCCCCCAGAACAACAACTGCGGTGATGGTGGTGCCACCATCTTTGACTTCTTTGCGAACAATCTCATTGGCCTTCTGAATCGATTGTTGCAGGGCTTCACGAATTGTGAGGCGTTCTGATGTGATCTCTTCACCGGAGATCATGGGCATGAATACTGTTTTGAAGATGTCTTTCATGACTTCCGATGCCGTGATGGAGGATGCCTTTTCACCTTCTTTATGTCCACCCATTCCGTCTGCAACGATGAAGACCCCGAAATCAGGATGCTCCTCATACGTGTTGCTAGCATAGTAAAAGGACAATGCAGAGTCCTGATTATTGGTACGTACCATACCAGTATCGGAGGCTTGCCCATACAAAATATGACCGTTCTGCCCCGTCGTAGTTGCTTCCTCAGGTAGTGGTCGCGTGATACCGGGGGGTTCTGGTATAACAGTTTCGTTGCCGGGTTCGTCGGTTTCTGTGATGTCTACGGAAGTAGACGACTCGGGTTCATTTGCGATTGGAGTTTCTTGCACGTCTTGTGTCTCACCTTCAGTTGATGTTGTGTCGGTAGATTCCTCGGGCAGGTCACCTGTCTGTAATCCATCGTCGGTCTCTTCTGACGATTGGTTTACTGCTGCGCTGCGGGACACATCGTCGTTTTCAGGTGCAGATGAATCCGCATTGTTCTGTGGTGTTGCATTCTCATCGTCTGGTTGTGGTTGTTCTGCGCCGAATATGCGGCGAAATAGATCCATCATGCATCCTGTTATACAAATGACTATGAAATCAATGGTAGAGCGTAAAGCGTTTTGTCGAGCGAGCCAAATAAGATCAAATCCTGCGTGATGAGTGGCTTTGAGACAATCTGCCCACCGGCTTCAAACGTCCATAATTCTTCTCCGGTTCGCGCATTGACGGCGTACAGCTTGTGGTCTTCCGTTCCCCCAAAGTATACGACATCCCGAAAAACTCGTGGTGAGGATACCACCGGACTGCCAGTGTCGAATGTCCAGCGCTCTTTTCCTGACTGCGCGTTGACGCAATACAGTTTGCCATCTGCAGAGCCAAAGTAGATAAAACCATTATCAACGGTTGGTGATGAAATGATGGGGCCGTTGGTGCGTAGCCGCCATTGACTATAACCGTTGATTGCATCAATTGCGTATAGAAATCCGTCGAATGAGCCGACATAGCATACGTTGTCGCGGTCAACGACGGGGGATGATGTTACAGCGCGACGAGTGCGGAAACCCCATTTTCGTTGTCCACTGAGTTCTAGGCCGATGACTTCGCCAGCCTCATTCCCAAAGATGATGCGATCTTCGGTTACAAATGGTGTGCTGCGAATCGGTGCAGCAGAGTCGAAATCCCATAAGTAGCGCCCGTTATTCGCAACCAACGCGTATAGCTTGCCATCGTCACTGCCGAAGAAGACGTGACCGTGTGCCAGTCGTGCGGTGCCGCGAATCTTGTCACCAGTCGTGTGGGACCAGTTCAGCCGTCCATCCCGATAATCGAGTGAGGAAAAAGTATAATCCTCTGAACCGAAAAGTACCTGACGGTAATCCGGGTCAATCACAGGAGTTGTTGCGATACCGCCTTCTGTTGCACGCTTCCAGACCAATTCCCCGTTATCCAGGCGGATCGCCCAGATATTTGTGTCATATGAACCAATAAAGGCGAATTCGCGGAATACGGCGGGGCTGCTGTAAATCTCATCTTCGGCACGGAATGTCCAGCGGGGTTCAATACCCGCAGGCATTTCTCCAAAACCTGTCGTTTCGCCGGGGGATGCATTCTCTACGTTGGCTGCGCTGGCAACCGTAGCCGGGGTTGCACCCGTTGGAACAGCTTTGTAACGCAGTGCCTCAAAATCAGTGCGCATGTCGGCACAGCTCTGGTAGCGATTTTCAGCTTCAAATTCCAGTGCTTTCGCAATGATCTGTGCAAGCTGTGGGGTAGCTTCTTCATTCAAATCTGTGATGGGGCGTTCCGAGAAGCTGAACGGCGGTTCCAACCGTGGGTCAGAGCGCGAGATAACATGATGCAATGTAGCCCCAAGGCTGTAAATATCACTCAGCGGATTGGCTTTGCCTTTGTACTGCTCCGGGGCGCTGTATCCTTCTGTGCCGATCATGGTGTGGGGTTTGTTGTCTTCCAACACTTTCGCAATACCGAAGTCAATCAAGCGCACCTTGCCCAGGCTGTCAATCATGATATTAGCGGGTTTCATGTCGCGGAAGACAATTGGTTCTGGCTTATGTGTGTGCAGATAGTCCAGAACATCACACAACTCAATTGCCCAATCAATAATCTTATCGAGTGGCAGCGTCTTGGTTTTCGTCAGAATTTGTTCGAGATCGCGCCCGTTGATGTATTCCATCACGATATAAGCGCGGTCATTCTGGTCGAAGAAGTCGTATATTTTGGTAATCGCCGGATGCGAAAGGGTTGCAAGCAAATTCGCTTCACGGCGGAAGGTTTTCATGGTGGATGCACGAAGGTTGGGATCCGAGGCAGTTACGTGCATTTCTTTAATCGCAACAAGGCGACGGGCTTCCGGGAAGTTCAGATCTCGAGCCTGGTAGACAGAACCTTGCCCACCACCGCCGATTCGCCCCTCAATCTTGTACCGAGCAAGGAGAATCGTCCCGACTTTCAAGTCGCCATTGTTCTGCGGTTCATCCGGGCTACCGAATTGCGTTGTATCTGGCATATGTTCAAACTCTTGAATGATTGATTCCAGGGTGCGAAACTGTACCTATGATGTGAATGATGCTGTTTTATTATAAAGAACACCTCCGTACACTGCAATCGGCTGTAAGGTGTAATTCGGTTTGTCTACAAACACCGCACAATTTCTATCATTGTACTTGCATATTCCGTTTTGTCGCACAATGTGTTCGTACTGTGCATTCAACACATATACAGACCTGGATGCACTCATCCCGGATTTTGTAGATGCACTGGCGCGTGAAGTGCAAATACTGGGAAAAACGAACCCTGGTTATGAGGTGCATACAATCTTTTTTGGCGGAGGAACTCCTAGCTTACTACAGCCAAATCAATATTCTCATTTGATGGCTGCTATTCGGGGGGCGTTTCGTGTAGTCAATGGCGCTGAGATCAGCATTGAGACGAACCCGAATGATCTGACCGAGGATTACTTGCGTCGTATACGGCAGACGGGAATTAATCGTCTGAGCATTGGCATGCAAAGTGCAACCCCTGAAGTCCTGAACTTATTTCACCGCACACACGATCAGAGTGCGGTTTCGCGGTCTGTCCATGCTGCGAGGAGAGCGGGCTTTGATAACATCAGCCTGGACTTGATTTTTGGTGCGCCACAGCAAACGCTTGAGAATTGGAAGACGACACTTGATGCGGCGCTGAAGTTGGACGTAGAACACTTTTCAACGTATGGGCTTGAATTAAAGGGTGGGACACTGTTAACCGAGCAGGTGCAGGCAGGGCAGGTTCCCCATCCTGATGATGACCTTGCAGCCGATATGTATGACTTGACGACTGAGAAAATGGCGCAGGCTGGTTATGACCAGTATGAATTGAGCAACTGGTGCAAACCAGGTCTGGAGTCCCGCCATAATATCCAGTATTGGCGTATTCATCCGTATTTGGGATTAGGTCCTGGCGCACATGGGTATGTGAATCATCGACGGACGATAGTGTTGCGTCACCCACAAAAATATATTGAGCGCATGAAAGCGGAGTCCCCTTCGCTCAACTTCCCGGAAAGCCCGGCAACATCTAAAATCACAGCAGTAGACCGCGCAGAAGAAATGGGTGATGTGATTATGATGGGGTTACGCTTGACGAAAGAAGGCATTCAGCGTGTAGATTTCAAGGAGCGTTTTGGTGAGGACTTGCTGGATCTCCGTCGAGAAGCCATCGAGAAGTTTGAAGGCTATGGGATGCTGTATGTGGATGACGACGTGATCCGGCTCACGCCAAAGGGATTTTTGCTCAGTAATGCCGTCATCCGTGAACTGATTTAGTAGGTGCGCTGGAAGAGAAAATCCACAAATTCTTGTAGGTAATCGGCAGCCTCGCCCTGCGGTTGTGCTTGTTCCAGGGCTTTCACGGCTGCTTCATAGTAGTGCTTTTCCTGTGCCTGGGCATACTCAAGCGCTCCCAGGTTATTCAACAACTGAACAACGGGTTCCACATCTGCTTCACCAAATGGCTCTTTCGTATAGAGCGCTTTCAATTCCTCACTTTGCGCAAGCCCATGTAAGATCGGCATAGATTTCTTCCGGGAGAGGATGTCTGTCGAAATCGATTTGCCGAGAAGTTCTGCATCACCCCAGATACCCAGGATGTCATCCCGAATCTGGAAGGCGATGCCAAGGTTCATGCCGAAGTCTGCGTAATGCTGCGCTTTTGCTTCATCCCCAGTGACGATATATGCGCCAATCTGTCCGCTAGCGGCTAGTAAGGCTGCTGTTTTCCCTCGGATCATGGAGATGTATTCTTCAACGGAGACCTCTTCAAGATGCTCAAACCGCATATCCAGATGCTGTCCGCGTGTCAGTTCAAGGTTGGTTGCGTTGAAGATTTGCCAGCTACGCAGTGTACGTGCTGCCGGAATTGCAGGCGACAATGCGCTCAATGCAGAATATGCCATCGCAAACATGGCATCCCCGGCATTGATGGCGTTGGCAGTGCCCCAGTGCCTCCAGACGGTTGGTCGTCCATGCCGAATGTCGCTTACATCCTGAATATCATCGTGGATCAGTGAGAAGTTGTGCAGGATTTCAACGGATGCAGCAGCGGGTAAGGCTGGCTTCCAGTCGTTTCCAGTTGCTTCGGCGCAGAGAAGGAGAAAGGTAGGACGCAAGCGCTTGCCTGTAGACTTGGAATAGGGCAGGTCGTTTTCATCGACCCAACCGAGTGCATAGCGCAGCATCACCCCAAAATCAGGCTCGTCGGCTAAGTAGTCATCCAGGATTTGGCGCATGGTTTGTTCAACAGAAGGCCAATAACGCGAGATAATATGTTGAACCACTGTTCTATGATCCTTGTGTTTGGATTAGGGGTGTTTGCGCTAGCTGGGCGATGTTGCTTGCGCTGCTGCACAACATTGCAATGCGCAACTGTGCGCTAAGTTCTTTGATGAGTTCGCTGACTGCTTCGGCGGATTGATCAGCGGCTTTTAAGAATGGACCCGCTAACCCTGCCATTGTGGCACCGAGGGCAATACTTTTTGCAATGTCGATGCCGTCGCGTAGGCCACCGCTTGCGATTACTGGTACATCTGGCGCACCTTGCTTTGCGTAACGGATTGCGTCAGCTGTTGGGATACCCCAGTCAGCAAATGCACGGGCAACGTTTGCATGATATTGTGTTGGTGCGCGGTGATATTCGACTTCGCTCCAGGATGTGCCACCGGAACCAGCAACATCAATTGCAGCGATACCAGCTTCTGCGAGACGGCGTGCATCCGCCTCAGAGAAGCCCCAACCAACTTCCTTAGCAATCACCGGCACAGGAGATTTTGTGCAGACTTCTTCGACTTTTTTGAGCAAGCCCGCGAAGTTTGTGTCACCTTCTGGCTGGACAGCTTCTTGTAAAACATTGAAGTGCAAGATGAGCGCATCTGCTTGTGCCATATCAACGGCACGGTGCATTTTCTCAGCGTCGTATCCATAGTTGAGCTGTACTGCGCCTACGTTGGCGAATAACAATATATCGGGTGCAATGTGGCGTAAGCGAAATGACTCCGCGAGTGCTTCGTCTTCGATGGCGGCACGCTGCGAACCCAGTCCCATTGCAATGCCGTGTTCCTGCGCTGCTAGTGCGAGGTTGTGGTTGAGCTTGGCGGCAAGTTCTGCGCCACCTGTCATGGACGAAATTAAGATGGGTGTATTGAGTGTCTTGCCGAAAAGCGTAATCTGGGTATCAATCTCTGCCAGGTCAAGTTCTGGTAGAGCCGTATGCATGAAACGCAGCTTTTCCAACCCGGTTGTGAGGGAGGGGAAATCCACGTTTTGTTCCAGGTTGATGCGTACATGGTCAACTTTTCTCTGCTCGATTGAAGGTTGTTCCGTGACTTCACGCATAGAGAAGTGTTCCTTAAGAGGAGTGCGAGTACATTTCTCGGCATTTCGAGGAAGCATCGTACAGTTGAACGATAGCGCTGTCAATGATTGCTGTGAATGCCCTAGCATCTCATAGCAATCACAGTATAATGTCCAACGCGATTTTTGAACTTTCCGACGGATGGGAGGGAACGTTACTATGGCAAGTGTTGAAGAACGTGTAAAGAGCATCGTTGTTGAGGTTTTGGGTGTGGAAGAAGATCGAATCACTTCGGCAGCCCGTTTCCGCGAGGATCTGGATGCTGATTCACTTGATCTTGTGGAACTGATTATGCAGTTTGAGGAAGAATTCGGCGGCGAAATCAGTGACGAAGATGCACAGAAGATCGAAACTTTTGGTCAGGCTGTGGACTACATCAACGCCAACCTGAATAGCTAACAAAGGCGAATGCTCTGATGAACAGGATCGCTAGTTGGCGATCCTGTTTGTTTTCTTGCTTTTGAAGATATTCCACACAATCCAAGCAGTATAGACCCCTACGAGCACAGGTACACCAATCCCGACCAGTGTGCTTGATTGGTATTGTGCAATGAGTGACCGCGCTTGAATTGCTCCAATTATGGTGGTTATGATCCCTGTAATGGCGAAGCCGACTAGAAAAAACAACCTGATTGGTTTTTGAGCGATCCAAATACACACTCCTGCGCCGAGTAATGACAGCGTTGCAAGGATAAATTGCTGCTGTTGGTTGGTATCGCCAAGTCTTGTGATGAAATCCAACGGTGGAAGTTGAGCAGCCGCAAGCATGGCGATGACGGCGAACCAGAGCCAGCGGCGGTAGGTGGCATATTCAAGCGCAAAAAGCCAGGTGATGATGAGCAATTGGCAGCGCAGCAGCAAGCTGGGGAGTCTCAATGGTTGTGTGGCTGGATGTACACTGAGCCATTCTGCAAGGTCGTATGCGCCCATTGTCAGGCTGTTGACGGCACTTGTACTCCAGGGTATGAGATAGGCCAGCAGCGCCACGGCTAGAAATGCCAGGGCAATGGGTGTGGCAAGGTTGTGATTTGTCTCGTTGGTCATGAGCAGATTTCGTCCAGCGTTTCCCGGATCTGGTCATCTTCGTCCGCTTGCTGCTGAAAGAAGTTGAGCATGAATTCGCTGCGCCGCTGCCGTAATGCCAGAGGTGCGACGGCACGCAAATCTTCAATGGTGATGGTTGTTCGTCTGTCGGCTGCTGCATAGGCGCGTGCGGCTTCAAACATTGTGTATTCAGCGCGGTGGGAGTCAATATCAAGTTGCTGCACTAATTGCAGGCCAGCTTGCAGGGTTTCATCCGGGAGTGTTGTTTCTTTGAGTAGTTCACGTGCCAGGATGATTTCATCCTGCGTGATGGCTGTTTCTTCTTCCCATTCGCGGATGAATTTGGTCGGGTTGTGGCGATACGCACGAGCGCGGTTGTAAATCTCTGCTCTTTGTTCTGGTTCCATTAGTCCGCGGACATTTACGCGCAGGCCGAAACGATCCAGAATTTGCGGACGGAGGCGACCTTCTTCCGGGTTCATGGAACCGATGAGGACAAAGCGTGAACGGTAGGTTCCGGCAATTGCGCCGCGCCGAACGGTGTAACTACCTTGTGCTGCCGCGTCCAGAATGACATCGACAATCTGGTCATCCAGTAGATTCACTTCATCAACGTAGAGAATGTTGTTATCCGCACGGGATAGTATTCCGCGTTCTACACGGAGGTTACTCCGTGCGGCTGCCCGTTCATTGATGCCACCAACTACATCTTCGATCTTCGCATTTAGGGGCAGTTCGACCAGCCTCACGGGTTCGTAGTGTGAAATAACCTCTCCATTTTTGTGTTTTTCGTAGCAATCCGGGTAGAGGTTTTTGGCGAGTTCGTCGTCGATATTGTCCAGGTCTTCCGGGAAGATGCCTTCTTCACAATCACTCACTTCACTGTGTGGCAAGATACCTGTTACGCTGCGGACAGCGGTGGTTTTGCCTGTTCCTCGCGGGCCTATGAGCAGCACACCACCTATGTAGGGGTTGATGACGGCGAGGAGTAAAGCGGTGCGCATTTCCAATTGCCCGACGATTGCGAGGAAGGGGAAGGGACGATGCTCTGCCAGGCCGAGATCTGGCTCTGGCAGTTCTGTAATGCGTTTGTAGCTATACTCTTCCAGGAGCTTGACGATTGCAGATTGCTTGGGTTGTTCGTCGCTCATTATTTGATGTGTTCCTCCTGGACTCGTTGTTGTTTACGAAAGGCTTGCCGCTGTTTGGCGAGTTCTGCGCGGGCTTTTTGCTCGGAGGTTTCGTATAGTAAGGGGGGGACTTCTTTAGGATTGCCAGCCCCGTCCAGGGCAACGTAGACGAAAAACGCCGTATTACTGGTAATCCGTTCACCGCTGAGTGGGTTTTCGCGGATGACTTCGACGCGGACTTCCATTGATGTACGCCCAACGTAGGTTAATTCGGCTTTGAATTCAACGAAATTGCCCACATGAATGGGATGCATGAAGGTCATCGAATCAACTGCGACGGTAACGGCTGGGGCTTGTGCGTGACGCACTGCTGCCAGTCCGCCGGCTTCATCGGCTAGTTTCATGATGACACCGCCATGTACATTTCCGAGGCTGTTTGCGTCCTGTGGCCCCATCATGTGGCTGAGTGTGACGCATGAGTCAGTACTACGTTTTGCATCCATTCAAGTGTTCCTATCAAACAAGGTGGACTTTGTATTAATAGTAGGGAGATGTCTAGTTTTGTGCCAGCACTTTTTCGTAGATTTGTAGAAGTTGCCTCGCAGATTGTTCCCATGTGAACTTGCGAGCTTGCTTGTTTCCGCGTTTGATGAGTTGTTGACGCAGGTTGCTATCGTCCAATATTCGCTGGATTGCAGAAGCGATTTCTTCCACATTTAGTGGATTGACAAGCAGCGCTGCATCGCCTGCTACTTCCGGCAACGATGAGATATTCGACGTGACGACTGGCGTTCCAGAAGCCATTCCTTCGAGAACTGGGAAGCCAAACCCTTCGTATAGTGAAGGGAAAGCTACACATTCTGCATGATGATAGAGGGCTGGTAAATCATCCTCATCTGCGAAGCCAATGAGATGAACATAATCTTGCATCTGGGTTTGCTCAATTGTCTGGTACATCTCATCCTCGAGCCAGCCTTTCCCGCCCGCGATAACCAGGCCGATGTCATAGCTCTGTTGCCGAAGCTGTTTGATAGCCCGAATGAGACGGCTATAATTTTTGCGGGGTTGGACGGTGCCAATGGTGAAGATATACGGGCGATCTGGTAATGCATATTTACTTCGCATAGTCATTAGTAAAACATCGCTGTGGTAACTCTGAAAATACCTTTGATGAACTCCACTATAAAGCACTTCGATCTTCTCACCTGAAATACCATATATATTTTGCAGATCATCTTTCGTCGCTTGCGAATCAGCCGTTACATAGTCTGCACGCTCTACAGAACGTGGAACCACTATATCCAGGTACGCTTTCAAAGGTGGGCTAGCTGCATCTGGAACTCGCACAAAAGACAAATCATGAACTGTGACTATCGACCGGGTATTATTCCGTAAGGGAGGCAGTACAAAGTCGGTAGCATGGTAAAGGTTAATATCTCCCACGAAGTAGTCAATGGGAATGGGGAGTTGTACTCGTTGCCAGATGCGAGCTAGCCACTTCGGTGTGATGCGTGTTGTCTTCCACGAGAAATTTGCAGGAAGGGATTCAAGAGGTTTGCTCGGTGTAAAGCCAGAAACAAAAAGTTTATACTGGTGCGGGGAGGGGATTGTCTGTAATTCGCTAATGAGGTCACGAACAAGGCGACCAATGCCGCCACCCTGTTCATACGCTGGTGTGTAATCAATCGCTATTGTTGCCATCAATCAACGTCGTTGAATGTCCAATAGCGATTGATGAAGAAGTTCCAGATCATGACAACAAATATGCCGACGAGTACCGCCATTGTTGCACCAATCTGATTTACGATGTGTTCCGACCCAGCAAACTGTGGCAGGACGACACCAATTACAGTACCCGCTAAAGCGGTCATGAAACCTGTTGCGAAAAGAATCCAGACTGTCCGAGCAAGCCAGCCAGACACACTAACAATTGCAAACTGTCCCAACTGCTGCCATATCGGGCGAGAACGTGAATCCGGGTATGTCCAGTAGCGATTCCAGAAAAAATTGCTGGACACAGCCGCGACGAAGGAAATTGTTGCAGCGATAGCTACATTCATATCTTGATTCGATCCAACAGGGGGAAGAACGGTCGCCCACAGCAGGTTCGATACCCCTAGATCAATCATCGCTCCCAACGTACCAATAGCAGCAAACTTCAAAAACCGTTCGACTTCCTTGGCCTTCGCTCCTCCGGTACGATCCGCAACGGAACGTATAATGCTATCCAGCGGAGTTCGGATTGCACGATGTTTGGATTTGTCGTCAGCAGCAGGCATAGCGGCTTGTTCCGCTCCTGAAACTTGTGTCATTGTTTCTTCCAATCTTTTCCAGACCAGATTTGTTGGTCAAGCAGCGTCACCATCACTAGCAATATACCGATGTGGATGAACAGGTTATTGACGTACAAATTATCAAGCAAGCTGTGTGTCCATAGATAGATCCAACTTCCCAGAAGGCCAATTCCTACGGCTCGTGACATCGGGTCAGGATGTGAGCGTAAGCGCCACGTCATCGTAAGGATGATGATCCACAGGGCAATATAACTGAGAAAACCCAGCGTGCCAGCCTCAGCCATAATATTCAAGTAATAATTGTGGGCGTGCCCAAGTGCTTCAGGCCAATTCAATAAGCGAAACTCTTCGTAAACAATTTCGTAATTTCCGAACCCAATACCTAACCAGGGATGATAATCTACCATGTTCAATGCTGCCTGCCAATGTGCGAGACGCTCCACAATCGCATAATTGTCCGACGTTATGTCTACGCCGCGCACATCATATAGCGTGAAATACTCGGCTGTAGAACTAGTGACGCGCTGAACGATGGACTCAGGCAGCAATCCACTGAACCATATGCCCAGAAGGAATAGCCCCGCAATTGTCACAAGGGCGACACTTTGCCAGATTTTTCGGGGAAGGGCAAAAACCATCACACCAACGGAAGCCACAAATCCTAGCCATGCGCCCCGACTCCAGGATGCCACCAGTCCAGCCAGTAAAAGCATCGTCGAGAAACTATAGAATGCTATCTGTAGTCGTTCTGTCTGGTGAATACGAAGGTGCGCACGCGCCAGAACTCGAGCCACTATTCCGTACACTCCCATGAGGGTAATAGGCAAGATCAATCCCATAAATCCGCCGAAAGGATTCGGCTGCCCAAAAGTGCCAAATGCCCGGAAGAATCGCCCCATAATAAGCAAGTGATCCGCACCACTACCGCCAAAGAAGATGTATAGTCCAACGATCGCATTCGCACTTGCGGCAATAATTAGTGAAAAACTCAGCCAATGGATCCGCGCAAACTGCGGAATAATCAAGAGCAACGCTAGCACCACCACCCATTTCAACCATTCAGTGAACCAGAAACTTTGCTCACTGGCGACGAAAGAACTCATTCCCGTCACGAGTATGAATAATCCCAGGGTAATGTGTAAGGGAGTTAGGTGTAGGTGAAATTCTCGTCGTTTGAGGATGTGGTGAACAACATAGACCACCAGAAATAACAGAAATGCGATTTGCCCCGGATCAAGTGGCAATTGTAAGCCAGACTCCGTTTCAACCAATGTTCGGAGCGGGGCAACAACGAGTAGTAGCACAAGGGGAACGTAGAGCGAAATCCCGGTAGCTAATAGCAGCACTACGGCTAGAGTCAGTGATAAGCTGATCTCCCAAGGCGATATGGCAAGTAACAATGCAGCCATGAGAGCTGCATTGAATGCCAATATTCGTACTCGATTTACCTGGGAGATCGCAGACATGCCTAGATAACCTTGCGGAAATACTCGATGGTTTTCTCGAGTCCTTCTTTGAGGGAGACTTTTGGTTCCCAACCCAGGATTTCTTTTGCACGGGTGGTATCTGGTTGGCGTGTTTGTGGATCACCAGCAATGCGTTCATGCTCTTTATATACTGTGCCACCCTGATTATTTGCGACTTCGTTCACAGTTTCCGCAAATTCTTTGATGCTCATCTCATGGGTTGTGCCAATATTAATTGGATCAGAGAAGTCCGAATGGAAGAGACGAGTTACCCCCTCTACGAGGTCATCCACATATTGGAAGCAACGTGTTTGTGAACCATCTCCGTAGATTGTCAGTTGCTCGCCGAGAATGGCTTGCTTAATGAAATTCGGTACAACACGCCCATCATCCATTCGCATGCGTGGGCCATAGGTGTTGAAAATACGCACGATGCGCGTTTCTACACCATGTGTGCGGTGGTATGCCATGACCATCGCTTCGGCGAAACGTTTTGCTTCGTCATAAACACCTCGCGGACCAATCGGATCTACATTGCCGACATAGGTCTCTTTTTGAGGATGTTCCAGCGGATCACCATACACTTCTGAGGTGGATGCCAGCAGATAGCGAGCGCCCTTTGCTCGTGCCAAACCCAGGGTATTATGCGTACCCATGGCTCCCACTTTCAATGTTTGAATGGGATACTTCAGGTAGTCAATCGGGCTAGCGGGTGATGCGAAATGGAAAATGCCATCAATTTCGCCAGGAACATGGATGTAGTTGTTGACATCATGATGAATGAACTCGAAGTTCTCATTGCCGAAATGCTGGCTGATGTTGTCAATATTGCCTGTAATGAGATTGTCCATCGCAACAACACGATGGCCTTCTGCGAGAAAGCGATCTGCAAGATGAGACCCAACGAATCCCGCGGCACCAGTGATGAGTATGCGCAAGCCGAATTACTCCCATTTTAAGGTTGAATGAATACCAGCAAGAGTGTACCACAGTGTGTAACAAATCGGAATAAACTGAAATATTAACGCTGTTGTGCTGTACCCTTATCAGGTTTGCGCAAGGCTTGTTTTTGTTTTATCAGTTCTTTTTCAAAGATTTTTTGTTCATTCGGCGTTGCTACACATATAGTGATTTCGCGCAAGTATTCTATTGGCTCATGTGCAAAATCTACGATCTCCTCTAACATGACGTTTGCGCAGCTTTCTATGGGATAACCGTGTGTTCCCGTGGCAATTGGAGGCATTGCAAGTGACGAAAGCTGTTCGTCTTCTGCTAGTTGTAGTATCTCCCACATGACCTTGGCTAATTTGCCTCGTGCATTTGCATCCCCCCAGCGAGGCCCTACTGCATGAATGATTCTCTTACTGGGTAAGTTGCCTGCTGATGTAATGACTGCTGCTCCGACATCACACCAACCAGTCAAGCTAACTTCTTGTTGTGCTTGCTGCCCCACCAGGCCAACCCATGACTCTGGAATGGTCAACAATGGATCAGCATCATTGATAATTGCATCAACAGGTAATCGAATGAGTTGTTCGATACTGATCGTTACCTGCAAGCGTCGAATTTTACTTTTCATCTTTGGTATCCGAAGAAATATTTACAGGTTGCTCTGGTTGCGCTGCTTCATGACCTAATTGGGTTAGAATCGCTTGAAAGAAGATGAATACATACGCCAGATCAATTACATAAATGCTGTTATCAATCAGACCATGTACGACCAGCGAAGCAAGTCCACCAATCACAGATGCTGCTAATAACCTTGATTCGGGTGTATGTAAGTTGCGTTGCAGGTGTTGTGCATATTGTACTGTATAGGTAAACCACGTAAACAGCAAGAAAATGCCCATAACTCCCAGCCGCAGCCAGAAATCTAGCACAATCTGGTGTGGGTGGGAGAGGTCAGGGTCAGCAATGGCATCGGGTCGAATCATCTCCGAACGATATGCATAGAGGAATTGATCGAGGCCGAGTCCCGTTAGCGGTTGCTCTATAATCATTTCCAGCGAACTTTCCCAGACACGCAGCCGCATGAAGTTTGTTCCAGTAGACCAATCCAGCAGGCTGGCGAAGCGGGGCGAGACCTGAAGCAAAATCACGACCAGGATGACGGCGACGAATGCCAGCCCACTGAGTGGGAGCAGCGCCCGTTTTCTGAAGATGACCAACAATGTGGCAGCAATTCCGGCTGGAACGCCGAGCAGTATCCCCCCGACGCTTTGCGTTAGCAGTATCGATGCTGTTATCACCAGTGCTGCTACAAAGGCAACCCATCGCACCCAGCGGTCAGTGGCAAGGGGGATGAAGAAGAATGCTATGGTAAAGGGAAGCACTCTTTCCAGATACAGTGCGAGATTGTTAGGCGAACCGTAGATTCCGGCGAGACGAGGAACATCATTTTCAGCAGTGATGATGGATGCCCCGAAGATGTATTGTGTCAAGCTGATTCCGGCAACCAGTATTCCTGCAAATACGAACCACTTTGCCAGCCGGATATATCCTTCTTGAGATCGCAGTGCGATACGGATTATCAAATAAAACAGTCCTGGCTCTAAGAAGATGGTTCGGAAATCTGTGAGCGCTACACTGTGATCTGCCGACCATAAGATTGCCATCCCTCCCAGAGTGACCCACGCCAACAGCAACCAATCAATGGGGTGCAGGTTCAACTTGAGGTTAATTCTGCTGCCACTCTGGCGAATGCGCCCCCACGCAGCGAATGTATGCAGCAACCATGCACTTGTGGTGATTAGTACCAATAGCTCTACCATTGGGAATGCGAAGCGATACAGTTCCACAGGGAACAAGTAGAATGGGGCGTAGACCAGGATTAGCAAGAGGCCATTTTCCAGGCGATTGTAGATCAGAACGAAGAGTAGGAACAATGCAACCATCGTCAGCAAGAAACCTGGCTGCCAGACGATCAACCCTCCAGAGAGCAAAATTGAAGGTAGGGGATCAAGGACTACCCGGCGAAATACATTTGGTGAATGGGTTCCCCAGGTGAGCAGTAAACCAAGCATCATGGCGACAGAGGTCATAATGCTGATAATCGTCTGTGCGGTGTTGTTTAATAGCGAAACAATTTTGCCGATGAACAGCCATTGTGTGCGCCACGGTAGATGCAAAGCTGAGATCATTACCCCCAATAGCGAGATTACTGCCGTAATCGCTGCAAGTATCAATTGACGTTGATAGGGCAATGCGAGATTCCCGCTGCTGACGGCATATCCCGCCAATGCCCATTGATCCCAGCCTCGATCTGCGATGACGTGTAAACGGTGGGTAGTGTCATGCAATCCTCGTGAAACAGGAACGAGGTTCAGTTCCGGTTCCAGAGATGCGCTCCGCAGCACGATATACGAATTCCCCTGGTTATCCTGTGGCGTGAGATTCGCAGGTTGGTCGTCTACCGTAGGATAAAGGAAAGCGAAGTAATCTCCCTCGCGCAGCAACAGCGCAACGTCCGTACCTATGAAATTAAACTGTAATTGGCTATCACTCAACCAACCTATGTCCGCACCGAGATCGCTGAATGTCCACAATCCACTGTAGCTGGCGAACGCTGTGCGGGGGTGATAGAGGCCGTTGGTTGCAAAGTGCTGCTCTGGAATGTCTGCCAGTACGTGCCAAAGGGATGCGGGTTCGCTAGATTGGTCAATTATGGAGAAACCCCAAAGGGGATCGGTATCTTCAACCGGAGGCTGCCAGTGGGTGAGGATCATACCACCTAACCAGGGCCATTCGCGTTCTGCTCGCCCTAATGCTGCAACAGTATACGCATTGCGTTGTTCTTCTGTCACATCTCCCCAGATTGACGGACTGCCTTTCCAATCATCCGGCAGCGCATTCCATCCCCAGGCACTCGCCCATAGCGCTTTCTTACCGTCTCCATTCGCAACCATCACCTCCCGCAAGGCAACGATCCGCGAGAGATTCAGGGTATCGAGGGCTGCGGTGCGGTCATCTGGTGCTAAATCAAAGCCGTAGGGTTTCGCGGCTGCTGCATCAAAATACTGTGAAGCACCCAGTGCGTAGAGATCCTGCAAGTAGAGAATGTCCGCGATGTTCGCACCACTGGTTTCTACCGTGGGGGCAAGGGCTGCGGCGATGACGGTTGCTTCACCATCTACGTTGTGGATCGCAGAATAGGCTTCAGAGAGTAGCGCAGTGTATTCTGCCGGACGTGGATCACGCTGACCCCAGGCATCATCCAGGTTTGGCTCATCCCATATCTGATAATAATCAAGCTGTTCCCCGTACCGTGCTGCGAAGCGCGAGACAAATTGTCCGAAGGTTGCAAGATCCTCCGGTGGTTCTGTATCTACATCGTTGCTACGTGCCCAGGTAGGAGAGTTCATGAAAACGACGACAAGCTGCAAATCCGGGAAATCTCGCATAATTTCTACGAGATCATCCCAGGCATCCCAGGCGTACTCTCCTGACTGAGGTTCTAGCTGATCCCAATATGCAAATTGTCGTATCCAATGGATGTTCGCTTGCTGCATCCATTCCAGATGCTGGCGAATCTCATCTGGTGCATATTGAAACAGGTCAGCATTTACCCCTAATCGCGGCACTCGATAGGGGAGGTCAGCCGTATGGGTCGCATCTACATATCCGCGTAGCTGGAACTGCATCGCATGCTGCGTGGCAGCTACTGCACTGAGCGATCCGGCAAGAGCAATGAGAAATAAGACGAAGACCAGGTAACGCCGCATTTAATTGCTCCAGGCAGGGTTCTCTGAACCGCCATCAAATGTGAGTTGATTAGCAGTGCCAGAGACGACATCGACAACCCAGAGATTGCCATCATAGATCACAGCAATCTGCTGACCATCCGGCGACCATACATAATCTTGTGGCGCTAAACCAAAATCTGTCCAGGTGAGGCCCGCTAACCCTTGCGGGGGGAATATCACCCGCGCATTACTGCCATCCCGGTCTGCAACCACGAGGTCATATTCTCCATATACGCTGGCATTGGGGTCGCGTGCTTGCCAGTACGCCAGATAGCCGCTGATATTTTCCCCATCTGCGCCAATGAAGGGCGAGAATTTGGGTGATGACCACATGCCCGCACCTTCATCAATTACAGCCTCGAAGCTGCCACTAACATCCGTCACAACCACATTGAAGACCGGGCTGGTATCCGGCGGCTCATTGCCAAGTGGGTCGCCATGTACTGTCGTCGCCAACAGTGATCCATCTGGCGACCAGGAAACGTTAGAACGCCATGACCAATTCTGCAAATTGCGGAAATTGTTGTATTCCACAAGACGTTCTTGTACGCCATCTTCATTGAATATTCCCATACCATCCGCTTGCACCCAGGCGAGGCGCTCACCATCCGGCGACCATTGGTAGATCGTTCCCCACCAGCCGTAGAGACCGCCGCCGGATTCTGGCACGACTTGCCGAACCGCCAGTGATTCCCCTGTTGCGGGGTCAATCCGTTCGACCCATACATTGTTCAACGCCCGCCAGAATGGAAATAGCTCCTGTGGTTCGCTGGTAGAATATGCAATCGTATCCTCTTGATTGGGCAACCATTCTGCTGTGAGAACATTGGTCGGGTTCAATTGCACAGGTTGATCATCGGCATCGGTTGGGATCAACCATAGTTCGTTCACAAATGTTTCTGGCTCGGCAGGTTCACGGGTATAGATCAGGTAATTTCCACCGGGAGAGAGCGAAAATACCAGAGAATCCAGATCGCTTGTTGTGGTTAGAGGACGTTTTTCCGTGCTGGTACGCTGGATAATCCAGGCGTTCCCATTATTGATGTAGGCTAACGTGCCGGTAATGGGAAAGGGTTCCACTGTTTGATCGACACCTACCACACGAATTTCGTTTACAGGCTCGACAATAATTTCCGGCGATCCAATTTGCTGTCGGCTGACAAGTGTTCCGTTTTCATAGGTGATGCGATAACAAACCCGCTGCTCCCCAGCCGTGCCGGATCGTGACACACGTTCTTCGCCGGGGGCAAAGGCTTCATTGGGAATGATCTCTATCTCAAATGGAATCTCCTCCTGCTCACAGCTTTCTTCTTGTTCGACACGCACAATGGTGATGCGTATCCCATCTACGATCTGGGTGAACAGGGGCGGCACGATGCGATCATTGTCATCCAATTCGATCTGTGCCTCATTGAGAAATTCTTCAACCGTCATTGAATTGGGTACTTGCCAGGTGCGTTCCAGGTTGTCTACTTCTACATAAACGATGAGCGCCTCCGGTTGTTCTTCCGGTTGGCACGCAGGCAGGAAAAGCAGAGCAATGAATAACAAGGCATACTTGGGCATATTATGTGCGCTCCAGCAGGAAGATGCGCGGGTGTAACCCCGTCAGGTTGATGGGTACTGTTTTCAATAACTGCCAGGGTGTGATTCCAGCTTCAAGAATATTCTCAATCAGACGGATTTCGTGGGTGATGACTGCGAAACGTGCGCCTCTTTTCGCCACACGCCCGGCTTCTGCCAACAAATCTGGGTACAAATTACGGTTTTCGTGGTGTGATCCCACCAGATTGCCGAAGGGCAAATCTGTAGCCAGCATGCTGAAACTGTCGGGTGAGATGGGTAGATCTGTCGCATCGCCCTGACGCAGATCAATATTCGTGTAACCGCTGGCGGCGATGTTTTGCACAGCACAGGCAAAAGCTTCATCATCCAGTTCATAGCCCACAATTTGCTGCGCAGTACCCCAGGCAGCACGTTCGATCAGAAGTGTTCCTGAACCGCTGGCGAGATTGAGAAAGGTATCATCTGGTTCGGGTTGCAAGAGCCGAACCATGGCTTGGGCTACACTGGCATTCAATGCGCCTTTCATGTTGCATACACGCCAGGAACGGGTTGCCAGGGGGCGCGATGTGAGGCGGATGAGCACTTGCCAGCCATCTGCGTTTTCCGGCGGGCGACGAATGCGCAGGAATAAATCGCCTTCATGCCGATGGTAGGGGAGTGAAAGTTCTTGCGCAAGCTCATCTTGAATGCGTCGCATAACGCTGCTGCCAGAACCAGCCGCACCAATATGAAAAGATTGGAAGGTGTCTTCCGGATGTAATGCGCGGATTTGTGTGACGGTCTCCAACAAACGTTGCCAATGCTGATGCCCGAGCAAGGCTTTGGGGCGCGGAATGTCAAACGAAAGCACTTCGTATACCGCGATGATAGTTTGCAATTTGAATAGGTTCTGTGGGTCTGCGTCATAGCGGAAACTGATACCACATTCGGGATGCTTGCGGGAGATGCGCCCATCTCCGCCGATCTGTTCCTTCAGTTCTGCCTGGGCAATTTCACTCAGCCCATCCACAATTTCTGCTTCGTATTGTTTGCGCACGCTTGTTTACTTTACAACGAATGATTTGTTGCTTGTGAGTATAGTGGGCTAGGGGGATGTGACAAGTGAAAAAAGCCCCCGTCGGGGAGACGAGGGCTAGTTGAGCTTATTCAGATTTTAGAGCCGGATTGCTCTCTGTACTGGTATCGGTTGTCAGTGGTGTTGCGCCGTTGCCATCCGTGTTCACGATGTAGATGTTGAAATCCGCACTCACACCTGTTCCATCAATGGATAGGTCAGAGGCGTAGATGATCCGTCCGTCAGGTGTCCATCTCGGTTGACGATCATCAACATTGTTGGCAGTTACGCGGGTTGGCGGGTTTCCATCTACTGCCGAGATATATAGTTCATTCTGCGTATCGCGGTCGGAGACAAAGACAATGCCATTATCTGACCAATCCGGTTGGCGATCATTTCCCTGATGTGTCGTCACCTGAGCTACGAGAGAGCCATCACTGACTGCAACAACATAGATGTCGTCATTGCCAGCCGAATTCGACACATAGGCAATCTGTGATCCATCTGGCGACCAGGTTGGGAAACGGTCATTGGTCGGATCTGTGATGAATTGCGTAGGCTGCCCACCCTGGGCGCTCACAATGAAGATGTCATTGTCTCCCAAACGGTTTGATACAAACGCAATTTGTGATCCATCTGGCGACCACGCAGGTTGACCGTCTACTCCTGGATCACTGGTCAGGCGGGTAATGCTGCGGTCATTCACATTCATGATGTAGATTTCGCTGTTGCCATCTCGATCTGATACGAAGGCAATCTGCGATCCATCTGGCGACCATGCCGGACTGGTGTCTGAAGCTGGATTTTCTGTGATATTCACGGCATCGGAGCCATCGGCGTTCGCGGCATAGATTTCGTCATTTCCATCACGATCCGAGACAAACAGCAGTCGTCCAGTGATTGGCTGAGGTTCTTCGGTCACCTCACTTACAGCGATTGGCGTGCTGATGGTATCCGTGCCTGCCTCGTTGCTGACGGTCAGGGTCGCGTTGTACGTACCC
>CAYVVZ010000008.1:0-15608 GCA_964455365.1 uncultured Anaerolineaceae bacterium
CCCGCGATCTCCACCTTGACAGGGTGGCATGTTAACCGCTACACCACGCCCCCAAAGGACAAAGAGAATACTAGCATCCGCTTGTGTCAATGTCAAGAGTTTGCATCAGTTATTCATGCACAAAATTGCTTTGGTGTGCTAAGATATTCGCAGGACTTGTTAGATACTGTGTCTAACATGTTGCTTCTGATCAATGGAGCACATACGCTCTTTTTTCCTACTTACGATTAGGGTACAGGTTCACACACCTAGCTGATGTCCGACGGATATACGGCTTATCGGTTTTTGTTACTCGCGGCTATGTAAGGAGATGACGCTGCAATGAGGCCAATCTTTAGTTTCTTGACACAGGTAGCACTGCGCTTTCGGGCGATTACGCTCGCAATTGTTGCCCTTGTGATGTCTCTTGGGGTGATTGCTGCTGGCGATTTACAGCAGGAATTGCTGCCTCCAATTGAGTTTCCTCAGACGATTATCCTGGCGCAAGTCTCTGGAATGACAAGTGAGCAGGTTCTCAACATTGTTACAGAGCGCATTGAAGATGCGTTGCTTGAAATACCTGAAATTGTCAATGTTGAGTCACAAACCAGCGGATCATTTGGTGTGGTGATAACTGCCAGTAATGATTTTGGCCTGGATCAAGATGCGCTGCGTGAAGATATTCAGGTAGCTTTGGATGGTGTATGGTTCCCGACACGCTCGATTGTGCCAACCGAGGGTGAGACGGCAGACGTATTTTCAGCTCGGTTGCTAGGGGACATCACGCCAGAGCTTATGCTTTATCTAGCCCGGCGCGATGAAAATTTCTTGTTCCAACTTGCACCAACTGTCTGGGAACAACTTCCAGAGGAGACGGTTCGCGCATTGGCTGCGTACCTTGCACAGCAGACAAATGCGGATAGTGGAGAAAAGAGCGCCTTGGAGCGTCTTGTTGAACAGGAAGTGCTTCCGCAGCTTGAAGCGGTTGATTTAGTTGCGAACATTCAGGTTAGCGGTGGGCAACTTCTCCCAGATGAAGAAGTCCCTGCTTTCTCTGTTGCAGCCGATGGTGAAGAACCGACGAGCTTGCTGTTGCAACTGACCCCGGATGTATGGGCTGTGATCCGCGAACGTCTGGATGAAGTGGAAACACTGAACGAAACTAGCGTCGAAGCGTTGCAAGATGTTGAGGTAGTTTTGCCAAATGATGTGCCTGCTCTGCCGGAAAGCTGGCAGATGGATCATTTCAACAATGCAACGGATCTGGTGGAAATGCGTTCGCTTACACGCACGTTGGCTGGGGTGTTCAATGACTTTGCAGCAACAGGCAAGATTGTGGGGTCGTTGGGGCAGACCGATGATCTGACACCAGAGGTCGTCACCCGTATGCTGGAACTTGATCCGACATTGGTGGAATACTTTGAGGCGGAACAACTGGTGGCAATGCCACAAGAAGTCTTCGATGCGCTGCCGGATGATCTCCAATTAGACGGTTTCACCCGTGATGATCTCGCGGCGGCTTCGTTAGCTCGCAGTGTGACAGGTACTTCCGTTGAGCCAGATCCTGTGAATCTGCCAAGTACATGGCGCATCCAACCTCCGCAGCTAATTACCTTCAGTTTTGCTGATATTCCGTTGGCGACATTCAGTGTGTTCAGTACAAGTGCGCCCGAAGAAGCTACCACTGTGACTAACACGGACGAAAGCACAACGGCAGAGGTTGCTGAAACGACTACCGGGGGATCCACAGAAGAACCGGAGACGGTTTCTGTTCCTGAAGGTCCTGCGCTGCCTCAGTTGTACACCATATTTGGCGAATTTCTGGATGTTTCGTTAGATACCGCGGATGACTTCATTACGCTGCAATTGCCTGCTGAGTTCGCACAATTTGCAGGTTCGGCAGATGGGGCAGGCTTGTTGAATCTGTTGTCGCAGGTGGATGCATTGCTCACTCAGGCTGGTGATGCTCCGCTGCCGGAAGGGGCAGATGCTGGGTTGCCCGACTTCAGCAATCCAGCGGCGTTAACTGAATTCTTGCCTGCTCTGGGTGAATGTGGCATCGGCTTGCTCGATTTGAATTCCCCGGATTTCAGTTTCTCCAGTGCTTTGATTGGCTGCTTGAATGCTGACGTGATGGGTTTCATTGTTGAGAATGATCCCAACTTCGTTGACCAGTTACAGCCGTCGGTGTTCCAGTATTTCACGCCAGAAGTGTTGGCGGTAGAAGGTATTTCGCCATTATTGGGTGATGCCTGGGATACGCTAGCTAGCCGTCCGGAATTTGCTGACATGCCACTGCGCACGGCAGATGACCTGATTGCACTCGGTGATGGCAGCGCTGCCCAGGTGCTGAATACCATTAATGAGGAAGTACCCGAGCGCTTTGCCGGGTATGAAGTACGCCTTTTTGACAGCCTCACGCCTACGCTGCTGAATTACTTCGCTGCGGAAGAAGCTGGTTTCTACAGTCAACTTTCTTCCGAGGTGCTGTTGAAATTCTCGGCAGATGCGCTGGCTGCGGTTCCAGTTGATGTGATTGCTGCGCTGCCTGCCGATTTAGCGGAACAGGTGAATGCAATCATCGCGGGCGAAACACAGACAGCCGCAGATCAACTAGCTGGCGATTATGCGAGCGATGTGCTTCCCGCTCGCCCGGATGCTCCGGCGTTGAATCCTGAATGGCAGACGATTGCGGGTTTCATCGGCATTGAACTTAACAACGCCTATGATCTCTTTCGTTTCCCGGATGCGACGGGTACGCCAGCACAGTTCATTAACGGTCTGTTCAATTCTCCTGGTGGGGCATCCTTTGCACCCAATCTGTTGGGGAATATGCCCGTAGAGGCATTTTCCTATATTGCTGATGAAGACCCGGAGTTTGTGGCGAATCTGGAACCGCAAGCATTGAATCTGCTGTCGGAAGAAATCTATAATTCACTGCCACAAAGCGCACGAGATCGTGCCGAAGCTGGTGAAGTTTTCATTCCGTCGGCGGCCGTTACACGTACCAACGGCTCACCCAGTTTGTTGATCACGGTATACAAGGTCGGTGAGGCAAATACGGTAGAGGCTTATAACACAGCAGAGACCCTCATCAATGAGATTGATGCCGAGAATGACAATATCTCGGTAGAAGTTGCCTTTGAGCAGGCCAGCTTCATTGAGGAGTCGATCAGTAGTGTGGTTACATCGGGTATCCTCGGTGCAGTCTTCGCGATTGTGAATATCCTCATCTTCCTGAGTGGTGGTCTCTGGGGTGCGCAGGGACGGCGCATCACAGGGATTGTTGTTGTAGTGCTATCTGCTTTGTTCCTGGGCTTTGGCTATATCATCAATGGCGGCAGCCTTGAAGCGATGGTTGATGCTGAGGCTGTATTGCTAACTGCAATGGGTGTGATTGGCCTTGCTGCTGGTCTCGGCATCGTGTTGTGGCCTGGGCGTTTGCCGTATCCGTCCTGGCGACCTACGTTGGTGATCGCGGTCAGTATTCCGCTTTCGATCCTATCCGCATTGGCTTTGATGCGCTGGCTACCGCCATTTATGAATGAGTTGCTGTCTCCATATGCAGATGCCGCGTTTATTTCTTTCATTTTGCGGCTGTTCCCAGAGTCGTTGACCCTCAATATCATGACGCTTTCCGGTTTGACGGTAGCGGTTGGTCGCCTGGTGGATGACTCGATTGTGGTGCTGGAGAATATTTTCCGGCAGATGCAGGCGGGTATGGAAAAACGTGAAGCTGTACTCTATGCAACCCGCGACGTGTCTGTGGCGATTTTCTCCGCGACCAGTATCGCGGTGGTAGTCTTTCTTCCGCTTGGGTTGACTGGTGGGATCACAGCAGAGTTCTTCCTGCCGTTTGGTCTGGCTGTGACGTATACCTTGTTGTCTTCCTTCCTGACGGCAATCACTGTGGTTCCGGCACTGGCCTATATGGTCTTGACTGTGGAGTCGATCCCGGAAGAAGAAGAAACATGGATGCAGCGCTTGTATGTTCCGGGTCTGAAGTGGCTGCTTGGGACATGGGGGCGACGCATTGGTGTTGTGGTCTTCGCCGTACTGTCGGCGGCGTTTGGTGTGTTTCTGTTCAGCCAGCGCCCGGCTGCATTCTTGCCGGACTTTGGCGAACCGCAGATCAGCATCAGTGTGACGATGCCACAGGGTACTGGGATAATCGAAACCAATGAACGAGTTGTTCAGATGGAAGATGCCGTTCGGGAGATTATCCCAGAGGAACAGTTGGTTACTGTGCGCACGATTGTTGGTGGCGGTGGCTTGAACTTTGAGGCGCTGTTCGGTGGCGGTGGTGTTTCAGAGAACGTGGCGGACATCACATTGCGTATTGAGAGTTCCGAAGGGCTGGATATCTATACGGATGAACTTAGAACCTCTGCTGTTGAGATCTTTGGTGAAGAGCATGTGACAGTATCGGTCGGTTCGTTAACGAGTGAGGGTTTCGGCGGTTTTGAGGTGGTGGTTTCCGGTGCAGATCAAGCGGTGTTGGCTGAATACAATGATGCTGTGATTGCAGCGCTGGAAAGCTTTGATGAATTGTCGAATGTTACGAGTACGCTGGCAGAAGCAGATGCCGATGCCCCGCCAACTTTCATCCGTGTGGATGGCGCACCGGCGTTATCCTATACGGGCGAGTTGAATACAGATGATACGATCAACTTTGCAACTGAGGCAATCGACTATCTGGAAGCTGAGGTTGATTTCCCGGAAGGGGTGACAATCGGACAGGGCTTTGATACGGAATTGCAGACGGAAGGATTTGCGGGCATTTTCGTAGCGATGGGTATTGCACTGACGATTGTGGTCGTGATCTTGATCCTGGTGTTCCAGTCGCCTGTATACTGGTTCGCGGTGATCTTCAGCGTGATTGTGGCTCCGGTTGGGGCAGCGATTGCCTTGACGCTGACGAATCGTGTACTTGGCATATCGGCGCTGATTGGTTTGTTGATGCTATTGGGTCTGGTTGTCACCAATGCGATTGTGTTGATTGATCGCGTGGGGTCAAATCGTGCGGAACGTGGGATGTCGCTGTATGACGCGCTGGTAGAAGCGGGTGGTCGCCGTATTCGCCCGATTTTGATGACGGCATTAACGACGATTATCGGGCTTCTGCCGCTGTCGCTGGGATTGTCTGAAGGGGCGATCATTGCAGCGGAACTGGGTACGGTTGTGATCGGGGGTATCATCAGCAGCACGCTCCTGACTCTGATTGTGGTTCCGGCAGCGTACTATCTCTTCACGCCTGTACATGACGCTTTTATGGGCTTGTTTGGGCGCGGCAATGCGACTAGCGCGACAAATGTAGGAAGCGAAAAAGAGAAATAGTCGCTGATTTCGCATAGTGAGTAGCACAAAACGTGGGTGGCTGAATATTGCCCCCACGTTTTCGTTTTATGGATTGTTTGTGATGTCTAATTGAATTGTGAGCGAACGGGTTCTGCGATGCTTTCCGTCGGGATGAGATCCAGATTTTGACCCACTGTTTTGAAGCCCTCTAGCGCACGATCCAGGTGTTCTTGTACCTGTGTCGCTGTGTAGCTAGTGCGTAGCAAAGCCCCATTGGGTGGTGTTGCTGGCGGGACAACGGGATTGGTGTATACGCCTTCTTCGATTAATGCAGCCCATGTCAGGCTGGTGAGGTATTGGTCTCCAATGATAACCGGGATGATGGGGGTTGTGCTTCCACCAGTGTTGTAGCCGAGTTGTTTTAAACCCTCACGCATGTACTGGGCATTTGTCCAGAGTTTTTCGACGTGTTCTGGTTCTTCTTCGATAATATCCATTGCTGCGAGAACTGCTGCTGCGTTGGGTGCAGGCAGGGCAGCCGAGAAGATCAGAGAGCGTGCGTGATGCTGGATGTAGTGCAGGATGTCTGCATCACCAGCGATAAATCCACCAATTGACGCAAAGCTCTTGCTGAAGGTTCCCATCATGAGGTCAACCTGGTCAGTCATGCCGAATTCATGAAGGGTACCGCGACCTTGTCCGGTCACGCCTACGCCATGTGCGTCATCGACCATGAGACGTGCGCCATAATGTTTGCAGACTTCTACTAGCTGGGGAAGGGGTGCGAGATCACCTCCCATGCTATAGACTCCATCTACAATGACTAGCTTTCCTGAGTCTTCTGGGAGTCTGCTGAGTACTCGTTCTAAATCCTGTAGATCGTTGTGTTTGAAGCGCTTCATTTCTCCACGCGACATCATCACACCGTCAACCGTGCTGGCGTGCGCATCCTTATCCAGGATGGCAACATCTCCTTTGTTGAGCAAGCAAGAGACTGTGCCAAGGTTGGTTTGGTAGCCGGTAGAGAATACCAATGCTTTTTCCTTACCAACGAATTGCGCGAGGCGGCGCTCTAGTTCCAGGTGTAATTCGAGTGTTCCATTGAGAAAGCGCGAGCCTGTAACGCTTGTACCGTAGCGTTCGAGTGCGTCAGCGGCTGCTTTGCGAACACGGGGGTCAGTGGTAAGCCCCAGGTAGTTGTTGGAACCAAGCATAACAACGTCTTTGCCTTCGAACGTGGCGGTTACGCCTTCAGAGTCGCTTAAGGCGCGGTAATAGGGGTAGATACCCAGTTCCATCGCTTCTTTTGCTACTGTGTACTTCTTGACTTTGTCAAATAGGTCTACCACGAAGATACTCCCGTGCATTCAGATGCTACAATACCTATACTCCATCTTGTGGAGAAACGTCGATTTGGTTGCTGCTGGTACACCGCTGACAGTGGCAAAGTGTACCTAAGTGTAACAGTCGAGAAAATGTTTAACAATGTGTAAACAATCACGTTTGTCACAACACCGTTTTGTGCAAAAAGTTGCTTGTCGGGCTGCGATGCATGGGCTACAATCGTAGGTAGTTTGTATTTTGCGCGTATGAGGAGTTTGTTTTCGATGTCTGGTTTGACTTTGAAGCGCATTCTGGTTGTAGTGATTTCCCAGGCGCTCGGCTTTCTGGTTGGGTGGCTCATTATTAGTGCAGGTTTCGATATGCTGCCGCTGATTAGTTCAATTGAAAGTCCGGCAGGTGTTTCCATTCAGGAGTATGGCATTCAGTATTTCCTTGTAACGGCAGTGCCGATTGGCATTATCTTCATGATCTGGATGGATTTGTTTCTGGAAACAGGTATTTTGCCGGACTGAGGCAGTTTCTGTTGGAAGTTGAGTTGTGTTTCTGAAGCCTTGCTGATGTGTGCAAGGCTTTTTCGATTTTGTTACCCTTCGTAGCGCAGCAAAGAAAGCAATGCACTGCTTCCAAATTGATCTGTGACTCGCATTCGTGGCACTTCTAACTTGTTATCTGTAGTTTGTAGCGTGCCAGGTTGTGTTGTTACCGCACGCAAGATGGGTGTTGTTTCAAGGATGGATAGTGTGTAGTCATCGTATCGGCCTGCGGGATAGCTGAAGATTTGTGGTGGGCGGTTCGTGTGATAGGCAAGGCTTTCGATGCTGCCTAGTATTTCATACACAAGAAAATCATAGCCACGGTTTCGCAGGTCAGAATGGGTTTTTGTATGTGATTCCATGCTCATGCCTGCTGTTGCCATTTCTTCAATCTGCGCCCAGTTCATGTATCCAGGGGCGTTGTTATCTGCGAAATTGGTGATGATGAAAAATGTTCCTGTGAAGCCGAATTCTTGCAGAATGGGAAATGCGTTTACATATTGATCGATGTGTCCGTCATCAAACGTGAGTACCACGGGGTTTTGCGGCAGTGGTGTGCCATGTTGGAGTGCCATGTGCATTTCGTATAGTGATATGGTCGCGTAGCCCTGGTCGGCAAGGGTTGCCATTTGCTGACGAAACACTGCGGGGGTAACAGTTAGGTTCGTTCGGATTTCGTCTGCGCCTTCAGGAAGCTCGTCGATGTAATGATACATCAGAATAGGTACACGAATCCGGCGTAGGGTTCCATCCGAGGAATGTATTACTTCGTTGCTTGTCTCTTCTTGTCCTGTACTGACGTTGAGTGCAAGAATAGAAACTAGCAGCATCAGCAGGAAAAGGTGTGTTTTAGGGACGATATTTCGCATAGTCATTAGACCCCAAACTTGCAAATATGATGATGACTCTTAAGAGAAGGCGGATGATAAGGCTCAGAACATGAATAAGAAAACATCTCGTATATCTGGATTCTACAGTAAATCAACCGAGGAACGCTTAGACATTCTAAAGAATTTCTGTGACTTAAGTGAGGAGGAATTGGTCACTCTACAAAGTGGAATATTCCCAATAGATCAAGCTAGTCACATGATTGAGAACGTCATAAGTGTTTACCCACTACCATTCGGAATCGGTACCAATTTTCTCATTAATGATACTGATTACTTGATTCCCCTGGTAATAGAAGAACCATCTGTTGTTGCAGCAGTGAGTAATGCAGCTAAATTATTTCGAGACGGAGGAGGATTCCACACAAAGAGTGACTCTCCTACAATGATTGGACAAATACAGGTTCTCGACATTGACGATCCTGAAGTTGCAATCAACTTAATTCTCTCTCATCAAGAAAAGCTCCTGACAATTGCAAATGAAGCAGGTGGTAGTTTGGTCAAACGGGGTGGGGGAGCTAGAGGTATTGAAGTTCGTTCATTTTATGACGAACGCATTGGTAATATGCTCATCGTTCATATTTTGTTTGACACGCAGGATGCAATGGGAGCAAATGCCATTAACACCATTGCTGAGAGACTTGCTCCTTCAATCGAAGAAATTACCCATGGACGAGTGAACCTTCGCATTTTGAGTAATCTGGCAGATCGTCGTAAGGCATACGCAGAGGGAATGATCCCTGCACAGTCTCTTGCACGTGATGGCATATCAGGGGAAGAAGCTGTGCAGTACATTGTAGAAGCTGGTGTTTTCGCAGAGATTGATCCTTATCGTGCCACCACTCACAACAAAGGCATCATGAATGGAATTGACGCAATTATACTCGCTACAGGAAATGATTGGAGAGCAATCGAAGCGGGGGCGCATGCCTATGCTGTTCGTGATGGCAAATACAGTAGTTTGACGAAGTGGTGGCAAGACGAAGAGGGAAATTTGCGGGGATCAATTGAGCTTCCTATGGCTGTTGGGACAGTTGGTGGTGCGACCCGCGTTCATCCTATTGCACGAATTGCTATGAAAATTCTAGGACATCCTGATGCCCGTACACTAGCAGAGATCGTCGCCTGTGTCGGTTTGGCTCAGAACCTTGGTGCAATTCGTGCGTTAGCAATGGAAGGTATTCAGAACGGTCATATGCGGATGCATGCGCGGCAATTGGCTGTGGCTGCCGGAGCAGCCCCATCGGATGTGTTACTCGTTGCACAAAGATTAATCGCTGAAAAGAATATTCGGTTGCAACGAGCAGAAGAAATCGTTTCCGAACTAAAACAGGGACAATGACTTTGATTTGAGAGTGACTGATAGGGTTACCGCTGGCTCTGAGAGGTTTTGAGAGTATCAAAAACCTATGCTTTGCATCATGTGATGCGAAAACTAGCAAGGTTGAAGAACTCATGATGGAAATTCGTTTCCCAGGCCGTGGACGTAATACCCAGAAGGCAGTTGCAGGCAAAGGGGAAATCTACTCTTACAGCCAAGACGGTGATGAAGTCCTGGCAATTGTACGTCTGGCGGATCGCTCGTTTGTGACTGCTCGAATCCCTGCGAATATAGACTGCCCCGAAATTGGGGTGATGGTGGAACTGCTCCCACACTATGAGCAGAACGTTATTCGCGCTTCTGTGAGCTTCTGACTCATATCGCAGTTGCCAATTTAAAGCGACGTAGAATCAAAAAGCCGCCCATAAGAGCGGCTTCTTTCATTCTGAACCTACACCTAATCTGCGGCAGCTTCTGAACGCTTGTGTTCGAAAGCCAATGACAATTCGGTGTCTCGATCAAAGATGTGCATATTTTCAATACTGATAACGACACCCAATCGATTCCCTACAAAGGCTTTTGTACGCGGATCGGTACGGGCGATGAAGTTCTTGCCACCTTCTTCGAGGTACAGGATCATCTCATTACCCATCTGTTCGATCACTTCTACAGAAGCTTCCAGCGGAGCAGGTGTGATTCCAGGTGGCACGTATTCTGCGTCGTGAATGTCTTCAGGGCGGATGCCAAGGATGACATCTTTGCCAATGTGAGTGCGGAACGGCTCTGCTTTTGCGGGTGGAACGTTGATCTTGAACACGCCGGTATCCACGGTCAGGGAACCGTCATCCGTTGCTTCAAGTCGTGCGTCGAAGAAGTTCATTGAGGGGCTGCCGATGAAACCAGCAACGAAGACATTGTATGGATTGTGGTACAGATTATAGGGCGTGTCGATCTGCTGGACTCGAGCGGCGTTGAGTACGCAAATGCGTGAACCCATCGTCATCGCTTCAACCTGATCGTGTGTCACGTAAAGGAATGTGGTTTCCAGACGCTGGTGCAGTTTGCTGATGAAAGAACGAGCTTCCACACGCAGCTTTGCATCCAGGTTTGAGAGTGGTTCGTCCAGAAGGAAGACTGCTGGTTCGCGGACGATTGCACGTCCTACCGCTACACGCTGGCGCTGACCACCGGAAAGCTGCCGTGGACGGCGATCAAGCAAATGATCAATGCCAAGACTTTTTGCAGCTTCCGTTACGCGCTGTTCGATCACTGCCTTTGGTGTATTACGCAGCTTTAGACCGAAAGCCATGTTGTCAAACACCGTCATGTGAGGGTACAACGCATAGCTCTGGAACACCATAGCGATGTCACGATCTTTAGGAGCGACATTATTGACCACACGGTCGCCAATGCGGCAAACGCCTTCACTGATTTCTTCCAGACCTGCGAGCATACGCAGCGTTGTAGATTTGCCGGAACCGGATGGTCCAACGAATACGAGAAATTCTTTATCATGGATCTCGATATTGAGATCAGCGAGGACGGTAACATCCCCATATCTTTTGTATACATTCTCGAAAGATACGCCAGCCACAAAAAGCCTCCTAGTTTAGCATACAACAATGTTTCCCTTGGTTGATTTGCACAAATAATTTGCAAAGCGCTCCTCAACACATAACAGCATAGATTATAATGTGAACCTTGCGAAATGCAACAATTCTCATAAAACGAAGTTGCAACTTGTCTGGAAAATTATGGAGTAATGACATGGTACAGTCCGCAGTGGCGGAAATTATTGCGATTGGCACTGAAATTTTGCTCGGTGAGATCACCGATACAAACTCTGTCTATTTGGCGCAAGTCCTGCGCGATCACGGTATTAACCTCTATTATATGACCAGTGTTGGTGATAATTCAGAACGTATTGCCGATGCGATACGGATTGCTCTGAGCCGTGCGCAAATCGTTATTACCTGCGGTGGACTTGGCCCAACCGTTGATGACGTTACCCGGCAGGGAATTGCGGCTGCTGTTGGGCAACCACTGGAATATCATGAGTCCCTGTATGAAGCAATTGCCGCTCGTTTCTCTACCTACCGCGTACAGATGACAGAAAACAACCGTCGCCAAGCGTATCTTCCCGGCGGTGCAATTGCTGTTACGAACCCGGTAGGGACTGCGCCCGCGTTTATTGTAGAGCAGAATGAAAAATGTGTCATCTCTTTGCCCGGTGTTCCCCGTGAGATGAAGTTCCTGATGCGAGAGAAAATCCTTCCCTACCTGCGCGAACACTATGAAATCAGCCTCATAAAGTCGCGCATATTGAAGGTAGCCGGGATCGGAGAAAGCTCCCTGGATACACTGATTGGAACAACTTTATTGGAGCAATCAAACCCCACCGTTGGACTCGCAGCGCATCACGGTGTGATTGATATTCGAATCACCGCGAAGGCTGCCGATGAAGCAATAGCTCTTGAAATGCTCAAGGAGACCGAAACGCATTTGATGCAACGAATTGGTCAGTACGTTTTTGGTTTTGATAAAGATGAGCTTGAAGCGATACTGCTGGATTTGCTGCGAGAGAAAGCCCTTGAATTATTCGTGGTCGAAGCTGGAATCGACAATGCCGTCATTGAGAAAATTCAGGGTAGGGCAGAAGCAGACAGCACTAAGCTCCAGTTCCAGCAGTTTGCAACACCAGATGACGCAGCAGCAGCATACGATTTAGAAACAAAAAATGGCTTGCGAGATGTTGCCGAACATATCGCTCAGTCCATACTGGCTACATCGTCCGTTGATGCTGTGATCACAATTCTGAGCTTGCCAGATGTTGATGAGAGTGAGGATACATCGGAAGCGACCGCCGTAGTGGTCGCTACAAGAAAAGATCTGAAGTCGCGTGTTTATGGCTTTGGAGCGAAGAATGATCTTACCGGGAATTGGGTTAGTCGCTGGTCTATGGCCTATATCTGGCGTAACTTGAAGGAAATGACAGATGCATAATTGGACGGATTTTGTTGAACGGTTGCAATTCCTACAAGAACAAAACCAAACAAGATTGGCACTGCTACTCAATCCACAGTTTGAACAATTGCCATTACCCATCACTCGACACGATGATCCGTTTTTTCCATTTAGTCGGGCAGTGGTTGATACTACCAAGGATCTGGTGTGTGCATATGTATTCGACCTTGCTTCCTATATGGCAATGGGTGCAGCCGGGGTTGTGGCACTAGAACGGGCAATACGGTATGCAAGAGCGGATGCCCCCACTATCCTACATGGGGCATTCTCAGGCCAGGGATACAGCCGTATGGCGGATGCAACTGGTTTCGGCGTAGACGCGATTACCATCGCACGAAGGCAGGATCTGACGTTTTACCTGGAAAATCCACCCCATGCGGCATTTTTCGCGGATTATGCTGATATTCCCGCTGAAGTTACGACTAGAGGAGGAGTCTATTACATACAGCAAAAACGCATGCAATTGCACCATGGAACTGGCGAAGTCATTCATATGGTGGTAACCGATGATGACTTACTCACAGTCGGGAAGCTAGATGATTATGCAGAGCAAATCCGGGCAGCAGTGGAGGCACAGCGTTGATTAGTCGGCAGCTCCTCCAGAACGGAATTTTGCAAATTGGTCTTTTTATGGATGAGGATGTCTCTTCAATGGGGCATAAACCCTATCGCTTGCAACTGGAAATGCTGCCCGCTTATCCACCAGTGTTGGAAGAATTCTCTCGTTTGGCAGCACAGCAGTTCACCCATGAATCTATCGACCGTATAGTAACAAGCAATGATGTGATGGCAGTCGGTGTCTTGCTGAGTGTAGAAACGAGTATCCCGTTGGTCTATAGCCGGGGCAGGGGAGAATCGCCAGTGCATGATCTCATAGGCGCTTATGATGTCGGACATCCGGCGGTCTTGCTCGTCGGAGAAACTATACCAGAGACGACTGCCCTCATTCAGAATTGTCAGCGTGTTGGGCTAGAAATCAAAGAAGTTATTGTGTTGATCGGGGAAGAAGCACATATCGGAGATATCTCTGTGCGTCCAGTTCTGGATTTTAGACAGATGCTAGAGGAGCTAACCGCAGTCGGTTTGCTCCCCAAGCTACAGGCGAAGGCTATACTGGATTATCGTCGCTAATCTTCGTCCAGGGACAGAAGTGCCATGAAGGCTTCTTGTGGTACTTCTACCTGTCCGATCATCTTCATGCGCTTCTTACCCTTTTTCTGCTTTTCCAGCAGTTTCTTCTTGCGAGTGATGTCGCCCCCATAGCATTTGGACAGCACATCCTTGCGCATGGCACTGATGTTGGCTCGTGAAATCACTCGTTTGCCGACAGCCGCTTGCACTGGAACGGCGAACATCTGGCGCGGGATCAGTTCTTTCAATTTCGTGACGAGTTTCTGGCCTTTGTGGTAGGCATCATCCCGGTGAACAATAATTGCCAGCGCATCGACGGGTTCGTTGTTTACTAACACTTCCAGCTTCACCAGATCACCTGCACGGTACTGCTCAAACTGGTAATCCAGGCTGGCATATCCTTGCGTCACACTCTTGAGGCGATCATAGAAATCAACAATTAATTCTGCCAGTGGCATATGGTACGTCAATACGATGCGATTTGCATCCAGATATTCCTGATTGATCACTTCGCCACGTTTGCCAATGACCAATTCCATGATGGGGCCAATGTATTCCTGTGGTGTATAAATCTGAATTTTCATCCAGGGTTCGCGGATTTCTTCAATCTCGCCAGGATCGGGCATGAAGGCTGGACTATCAATCCGAATCATTTCGCCACCGCGCTTGAGTATCTGATACTCCACACTGGGCGCAGTTGCCAGAATATCCAGGTCATATTCACGTTCTAAGCGTTCCTGGATGATTTCCATGTGAAACAATCCCAGGAAGCCGACACGGAAACCGAAATTCAGGGCTTGCGATGTCTCAGGCTCGAAAGCAAGAGAAGCATCATTGAGTTGTAATTTCTCCAGCGCGTCTCGCAGTTCGGGGTAATCGTCATTCTCTGTTGGATAGATGCCTGCGAAGACCATGGGTTTGACTTGCTTATAGCCCGGTAAAGGGCTTTTGGCCGGATTATTGAAGATGGTAACCGTATCACCGACACGGCATTCTTGCACCGTTTTCAGTCCCGTTGCGACATAGCCAACTGTGCCAGCCGGAAGTTCATCTACCGGGCGCATTGCAGGTGTGAAAATACCAATTTCCACAGATTCAAACTTGGCCTGGGTAGACATTAGCTTGAGTGTGTCTTTGCGGGTTAGCACGCCATCAACAACACGCACATAAGCAATCACACCTTTGTAACTGTCATAATGTGAGTCGAAGACCAGGGCGCGGGGTGGGGCATCGTGAACACCCGTTGGTGGCGGAATATCCTTAATGACTGCTTCCATTACTTCTGCCACACCAAGGCCATTCTTGGCAGAAATGCGTAGGATGTCTTCTGCTGCTACCAAACCAAGCAAATCTTCCACTTCCTGGGCGATGTCGTCCGGGCGGGCAGCCGGAAGGTCAATCTTGTTAATGACCGGGATAATCTCCAGGTCTTGTTCCAGTGCGAGGTAAACATTGGTCAAGGTCTGCGCTTCGATGCCCTGGCTGGCATCTACCACGAGGATTGCACCTTCGCATGCTTGCAGCGCACGGCTCACTTCATAGGTGAAGTCCACATGTCCGGGTGTATCAATCAGGTGAATGATATATTCTTCACCGTCGGACGCTTCGTAAATCATGCGCACCGCAGATGCTTTGATCGTTACACCGCGTTCACGTTCCAAATCCATACTATCCAGGAGTTGGGCACGTTTTTCACGTTCCGTAACAGTTTTTGTTAAGTCAAGTAAACGATCAGCAAGCGTACTCTTGCCATGATCGACATGTGCAATGATGCAGAAATTGCGAATTTTGGATTGATCCATACCGATATACGCTCAGATTCTGTGGGCGAATGTAACTATGATTATATCTGTAGCGTGATGGAAAACATAGTGGATGGCTCAGGAGTAGTCTAGCACAGCAGTTAGTTGCGCTTCAAAAGCCACTTCAGCTTCGAGTTTTGCGCCGTGATGCAGCCAGATGAGAAATTCCACGTTGCCTTCTTTGAGGCCGCGAATTGGGGAGACGGTTAACCCGGCAATGTGAAAGCCTGCTTCAGTGGATGGCTCAGGAGTAGTCTAGCACAGCAGTTAGTTGCGCTTCAAAAGCCAC